>DATANT010000276.1:0-36766 GCA_036266115.1 Gemmatimonadaceae bacterium
ATTCACAGCCAGATGATGATAGAGGCGAGGACCAGCATGGCCTGGTAGTGCGCGGCCCTTTTCTCACAGCGTGTGGCCACACGCCGATGCCGTTCTAGTTGATTGATCAGCCGCTCCACCCGATTGCGCTCGCGGCACACCGCGCGGTCGAACAGGCGATACCGGTGGTCGCGCGGCCGCTGGTTGGTGCGACGTGGGCACACGGCCGTGATGCCGCAGCGCGCCAGAAGACGGCGAACGGTGGGGTAGCTGTAGCCCTTGTCCCCAACGAGCAGCAACGGGCGCGCTCGGGAGTGGCCCCGGCCGGCACGGCGCACATGACCTGCGTCGAGGAGCGCCCCGACGCAGCGCGACCTAGAACGCCCGCCCCACCGTCACGT
Source organism: Gemmatimonadaceae bacterium (assembly GCA_036266115.1). Taxonomy (GTDB): domain Bacteria; phylum Gemmatimonadota; class Gemmatimonadetes; order Gemmatimonadales; family Gemmatimonadaceae; genus DATANT01. Next base: position 381 of record DATANT010000276.1, read on the forward strand.
ACACGCTCGCCGCGTCCGCGCCGGTCAGCTCGCGTCCCCGCACCGGCGCCGCCACTCCCACGCGGAAGCGGTACGTCGAGTCCCACTCCAGCACGGCGGCGTCGAGCGACAGCTCGGCGCCCACCGACGCCAGCCACCGTGGATCGCTCGCCCCTCCAGTGCAGGCGATGCGCCGCCCCGCCGCCGCTGCCTCGCTGCACCACGCGCTGCCCCCCTCGGCGAACAGCGCCAACGCGGTGCGGTCCAGGAACGCGGGGAACAGCCCAGCGCCGCGCGTGGGGTAGCCGAGCGGGGCGCGGTACTCCAGCGTGGCGGTGGCGGCGCGGTTGCCCTCCTGCGCCTCCGAGGCGAAGCCGCGCACGCCGAAGGTGTGCGCGCCCTCGCCCAGCACGACGCCGGGCACGATCTCCAGCGCGCCGCCGTTCACGCCGCCGGCCTCGAAGCTCGAGGTGGCGGCGTCGTCGGCCCAGCCGCCGGCCACGCGCAGGGCGAGCACGTGATGCGCGCCGCGGCCCACGGGCAGGGACTTGTAGGCGGAGAGCGAGGCCTGCGCGCTCCGCGTCAGCGCGCTCACGTCGTCGGCCAACCACCGCTGCCGCGCCGAGGCCGACACGCTCACCCCGTCCTCGGCGGAGACGCTGCGCATGGGGTGGCGGGTGTTGCTCCAGCCCGCGCTCAGGCGCACGGCAGGCTCGGTGGCGCCGCGGCCGAAGCGCGCGGCTATGGAGTCGAGCAGCGGCGCGGGACGCGTGGTGTAGCGGCGCTGCTCCACCTCGCCGGCGAGCGAGGCGTAAGCGGAGGACCGCGCGCGCGGCCGCGAGAGCGACGCGGCGAGCGAGAGCAGCCGCGTGCGCTCGCGCAACTCGCCGGCCACCTCGCCCGACTCGCGTGCGAGCACCATGTCGTCCCAGAACTCGGCGAGGCCCACGTCCAGCAGCGGCTGCCCGAGTCCCGCGTAGCGATAATGCGCGTCGTAGCTCGCCTGCCCGTTGGAGAGGTTGACGAGCGCCTGGGCCGCGTACGAGTGGCGACCCACCACGTCGGCCCCGCTGGTGAAGCCGCCGAGGAGCAGGTCGTCGCCCTCGCCGGCGAGCAGCATGGGCGACCAGTAGCGCGGCATGAGCGAGCGCCAGGGCGAGTAGCGGCCGGCCGTGCCCTGCTCCGACGGCGCCGCTGTCTCCGCGGCCGCGGAGGCGCCGTGCTCGACGTGCGGCCACGGCAGATCGGCGGCCACGGCGAGGTCCGAAGCGAGCGGCGTCACGGCCAGCGCGTAGCCGTCGTTCTCGTAGCGCACGGCAGCCAGCGCGCCGCCCGTGGGCGACACGTCCGGCTGGAAGAAGCCGGTGGCCGTGGCGGCGACGCGGCGCGGCGTGGCGTCGGGCGAATCGAGCGAGAGCTCGTAGATCTCCGGCTGCCCACCGACGTCGGAGGCGAAGACGAGCCGGCGGCCGTCCGGCGTCCAGGCCGGCGCCGCGCTCACGGCGCGCGCTGCCGCCACCACGCGCAACTCCGCGCCCAGCGTGTCCAGCACCACGAGCTCGGACACGGCGCCGCGCCGCAGCCGCACGGCGGCAATGCGGTCGCCCTCGGGCGACCAGCGCGGCTCGGACCACTGCGCGTCCAGCGAGGCCGGGGCGAGCGGCACGATGCGCTGCCCGTCCGCCGACACCCGCACGAGGCGCGTGGTGCCGGGCACGGACTGGACGGCCACGATGGCGCCGTCGCGCGCGCGGGCGTCGGGCGTGGTGAGGCGCGCGCCGGCGGTGAGCCGGCGCTCGGTGCCGCCGCGCTGCACCCAGAGGTCCGAGCGCACCGTGTACGGGTCCGTGTAGTCGAGCTGCGCGTAGAGCACGCCGCCATCGGCCAGTGGCACGTTGCGATCCACGCCGTTCCGCCGGCCCACGCGCTCGGGCGCCCGGCCCGGCGCCACGAGATACGCGCCCGGCACGTCGCGTCCGTCGTTGCCGGCCACCAGCAGCAGCGAGTCGTTCATCCAGCGCGGGTACTCGAGCGCCCACGCGCCGCGCGCGAGCGTGCGGCCGACACCCGGCAGGGTGGACCCGCCGGCCGACGGCGCGGGAAGAGAGTCCCTCCACCTGGTCCACGCATCGCCGAACGACGTGCCGAAGCCACGCTTCGCGTTGTGGTTCAGGCGAAACGGGATCACCGTGCCCGCCGTGGCATCCACGAAGCCGCGCATGCCGCCGGACGCGTTGGCCAGTCGGTCCATGAGGAGGGAGCCGTAGGCGTAGCTCGTCTCGCCGCCGGGGAACTGGCTCGTGGCGAGGCTCAGCTCGTCCAGGCGCGGCAGGTGGCCGGCCAGGCGCGCAGCCTGCGCGTACATGTGGAACTGCCGCCCGTGCAGCCGACCGGCGCCCGTGAGCTTCGACTCGTAGTGCACGGCCAGCCCTTCCTTGACCCACGCCGGCGTGTAGAGGTTGGGAAAGAGGGCCGGGTTGCGCCCGAATACGTACTGCGCGGCGCGCCACCAGCCGCGCGAGCGGTCCAGGTGGAAGATGTGCGCCAGCTCGTGCGTCACCACGAGCGTGGTCCAGTCCTCGTAGAAGCGCAGCGACGCGCTGGCGACGGGCGGCTGCGCGTACACCACGATGCGATTGGACGGAAACGGCGTGGCGTAGCCATTGGAGAAGTCCACGTCGTCGCTGAGCACGAGGTCCACCGGCCCGCGCGGTGCCGCGAGCTCGTCGGCCAGCAGCGCCCACGCGCGCTCGGCCGCCGCCGCCGCGCGGCGCGCCTGCTCCTCGGTGGCCGGCGTGAAGTGCACGCGAAAGTGCTCGGTGGCCAGGGTGCGCCAGTCGGCGTGCGGGCGCAGCTGGGCCGCGAGCGCGTCGGGTGCCAGCACGAGCGCCGCGACGGCCACGGCCCGGGCCACGCGCCGCATCACCCGGCCCACGCGCGCGCTCACTGCTCGCGCTCCAGGCCCGCGAAGTACTCCGCGAGCCCGTCCACCACGCCACGGGCGTAGCGCTCCTGGAACTCCGGCGTACGCAACGCGGCCTCCTGTTCGGGAATCATGAGGAACGCGCCCTCGCACAGCACCGCCGGCATCCAGGTGGCGCGCACGAGCGCGAGATTGTCGTACCAGGTGCCCAGGTCGCGCAGCCCCATCTGCCGCACCATCCCCCGCTGCACGCTGCGCGCGAGCGGCGCGGAGTGCGGGAGGAAGTAGTAGGTGCCCGTGCCGTTGGCGGTGAACGGGTTCACGCCGTCGGGCAGCGCGTTCAGGTGAATGGACACCAGCGCGTGGGCGTCGGCCACGCGCGCCGTGATGGGGCGGTCGCCCAGGGGCACCGGGTCGCTGGTGGTGCGCGTCATGATCACCGTGGCCCCGCGCTCCTGCAACAGCCGCTGCACGCGCTCGCCGATGGCGAGCGTCGCCACCGCCTCGTAGAGCCCCGTGGGCCCGGTGGCACCGATGGGCGGGTGGCCGGGGTCCACGGCGATGCGCAGGCCGCGGAGCGGGGCGTCCCGCTGCACCACCGGCGCGCGGCGCACCCGCACGACGAGCGCGCCATTCTGCCAGCGCACCTGATAGCCGAACGGCCGGTGCGCGAGGTGCAGCGTGTAGCGCGCCCGACCGGCTCGCTCCTGCTCCCACGTCACGTGGCGCACGAGCGAGTCGTTGGCGGCGAAGTTGATGATGTCGGTGTTGGCGGTGGCGCCGTAGAGCGTGACCACGAGCGTGCTGCCCTCCTCCTCCACCAGGTACGGCGGCCGCTCGCCCATGGGGAACACCACGTCCACCCACTGCTCGGCCGGCCGCACGCTGAGGTTGGGCACCACGCGGCGCGGGGCCGCGGTGCCCGCGGGCAGCGGCGTGACGTCGGCGTCCGCCACCCACACCTCCAGCGCGTCGTCCAGCCGAACGCGCGTGCTGCCGCCCTGCCGGCCGGTGACGGAGACCTGGGTGCCGGGGAGGAAGAACCACTTGTAGGTGCCGGCGGCCACCGGCCGGCCGACGATGCGCACGTCTCCCTCGTCCACCGGCTGGCCGGCGCCGCCCAGCCGCACCCATCGGGTGAGCCCGGAGTCCACCGGCGCCACCGCCGGCAGGGCCAACCGTACGGTGTCCGCGTCGCGCGTCACCAGCAGGCTGCCGCCCTCGCGAAGTTCGGCGGCTGGCAGATCGGTGGCCCAGCGCGTGCCTCCATCACTCACCAGCGGCACGGCGCGCGTGCCGGCGCGGGCCGTGACCCGCGCGTTGGCCGGGGCGCGGACACTCACTCGCACCGGCTCCGCGTCGGGAAGGGCGAGCCCCGCGCCGGGCGTCACGCTCGTGCCATCCACCGCCAGCGGTCCGGCGAGCGGCAGCGGCACCGCCGGGGATGGGAGCCTCACGGGGCGCACGAGGCGCGCCGTGTCGCCGTGGGCCACCGCCACGAGCTCGTACCGGGGCTGGGTGGGTACCGGAAGCCAGGCGAGGAAGCTACCGTTGGGCTTCACCTCCACCGGCAGGCCGTTGATGGTGAGGGTGGCCTGCCCCGTTCCCACCGAGCCGAAGATGAACGTGGAGTCCCGCGCGCCCAGGAGGGCGTTGGCGCCGGGATACGTCACCCGGGGCTGGAGGGGGCCGTCCACCGCCGGGATGGGCGGAAGTGGGGTGGAGCTGGCCGGAGTCGCCGGTGCCGCGCCGCTGGTGGACCCACCGGTTGCGCAGGCGGTCAGGACGACGGCGAACGCGGCCGCAGCAGCGAGGGAACGGGCGGTGACGGAATGGGGCGGCATGGGCGTGAAGCTAACCGGCCTCCACGGTCGCGGCGAGCGGATGGACGAGGGCTCTCCGGCGGCTCGCGGAGGCGTGGTAATCGATTGAAACTCCCGGCGTACCGGGACGGTAGGACGGATGGGTACGCTCGTTGGCACGCCCGGCGGCGCGCGCTCGATCTGGTTCGTTGCCCGTGGGGACGCTGGCGCGTCGCCATCGCGGTGCGGTAAGCTCTTCCAGTACCCACCATCACACCCGTAGCCAGCGAGCCCCATTCGTGACCACCCGCCACCGCTCCCCCACCGACGGTTCACCGGCCGCGTCCATACGCGTGGACGTCGTGGGCCGCACGGACGTGGGGCGCACGCGGGAGCACAACGAGGACTCGTTCCTGGTGGCTGACCTCACCACGGGGCGAATGCTGCCGGACAACGGGGTGGACAACTACCCGGCCGGCGAACGCGGGTTGCTGTTCGCCGTGGCCGACGGCATGGGTGGCGCGGCCGCCGGCGAGATCGCCAGCGACATGGCGGTGCAGAGCCTCATGGAGACCCTCTCCGAACGGTGGACCGCGGGCGAGGTGGCATCCACCCCCGAGGGCTTCGCCCAGGCCCTGCGCGAGGCGGCCGAGGTCGCCAACGAGCGCATCCACCTGTTCGCCCTGCAGCACCCCGAGTACCGCGGCATGGGCACCACGGCTACCATCGCAGGGCTGCTGGGCGACACGCTCTACCTGGCGCAGGTGGGCGACAGCCGCGCCTACCTGGTGCGCGGGGGCGAGGCGTTGCAGCTCACCAAGGACCAGTCGCTCATGCAGCAGCTGGTGGAGGCGGGCGAGATCACCCCGGAGGAGGCGGAGCGCTCCGAGCGCCGCAACATCATCCTCCAGGCGCTGGGCCCCGAATCCACCGTGGCCATCGACCTCACCGACCAGCCGGTGCGCCGCGGCGACGTGCTGCTGCTGTGCAGCGACGGGCTCTCGTCCATCGTGGGCAAGCAGGACATCGCTCGCGCGGTGCAGGAAGAGCCCGACCTGGACGCGGTGTGCCGGCGGCTGATCGCGCAGGCCAACGAGAGCGGTGGCCCGGACAACATCACCGTGGTGGCAGCGCGGCTGGTGGGCGAGGCGCTACGCGAGCCCGGAGCGGGCGACACGGTGGGCTACCACAGCTTCGGTTCGCTCACGCCGCCCACGTACCCCCTGAGCCCAGCCGCCGAGCCCGTGCCGGCCGCGCAGTCGCCAGCGGCGGTGGTGCCGCGGCGCGAGGGGCAGAAGTGGGTGGCCGTGCTGGGCGGGCTCGCCGTGCTGCTCGCGCTCTACTCGATCTGGCGGTTCGTTCGATAAGTAGGCGGTGGCCGCGGATGTTATCGTAGGTGGATGACGACGCGACTCCTCACCCTCGGCACCGCGCTCGCGCTCCTGGGCTGCGCCGCGCCCGAGACGCCGGCCGACACACCGCCCGCCGCGGATACCGCCGGACTCCCCGTTGCGGCGCGCTCCACGCCCGCTGACTCCGCCGACACCCGCGTGCTGGCGCCCGACGTGCGCGTCACGCGCCTCGCGCCCGGCCTCTGGATGCACACCACCGACGACCCGGCGTCCGGCTATCCGTCCAACGGCATGCTGTTGGAGACGGACAGCGGCACGGTGCTGTTCGACACGGCGTGGGACGACCGGCAGACGGTGGTGCTGCTGGAGTGGGCGGCGCGCGAGCTCGCGCACCCGGTGCGGCGCGCCGTGATCACGCACGGGCACGGCGACCGCCTGGGCGGCTTGGGCACCCTGCGCGCGGCCGGCGTGCCAGCCACCGCGCTCGGCGCCACGGTGCGCCAGGCGCGGGCCGCGGGCGGCGCGGTGCCGGACTCGCTTCCCGGCCTCGCCCACTCGCCCCGGGCCGACGCGGCCGGCTTCGAGCTGTTCTACCCGGGCGCGGGGCACACGGCGGACAACGTGGTGGCCTACTTCCCGGCGGCCAGGGTGCTGTTTGGCGGGTGCCTGGTGAAGTCGGACACCGCCACCACGGTGGGCAACGTGGCCGACGCGGACGTGGCGGAGTGGCCGCGCACGGTGGCCCGCGTGCGCGAGCGCTACGACGGTGCGCGCGTGGTGGTGCCGGGACACGGCGCGGTGAGCGGCCCCGAGGCGCTCACGGTGACCGAGGCGCTGATCGCCGAGAAGGGACCGGCGGCGCGAGCCGCGCTCCGCGCGCGGCAGGAGGCGCGGGGCGGGCCGTAGCCGCGCCGCGCGCCGCCCCTACGCCGGCGTGAAGGTGCCGAGCACGCGCGGTCCCTGCGCGCCGGTGGCCGAGGGGACGTTGCCCGGCAGGTGGTGCAGGTGCAGGAAGCCGAGCAGCGCGAACGCCACCGCCTCCTTGGCCTCGCCGTCGAAGAAGAGCTCATCGAACACGCGCACCTGCCGCGGCGCGACGGCCGCGCGGATGGCGCTCACCAGCGCCGGGTTGCGCGCGCCGCCGCCGCTCAGCACCACCTCGTCCGCCGGCTCGGGCACGAAGCGCCGGTACGCGTCGCCGATGCTGCGCGCGGTGAGCGCGACGGCGGTGGCCACGAGGTCCTCGTCGCTCGCCGCGGGGCGCGCCCGGCGGCACGCGTCCATGAAGCGCGCGACGTAGGCTGCGCTGAACAGCTCGCGCCCGGTGCTCTTGGGCGGCGGGCTGGCGAAGTAGGGCTCGGCCAGGCACGCGTCCACCACCTCGCGCACCGCGCTGCCGGCCAGCGCCAGGTGGCCATCCGTGTCGTACGGCAGCTCGGGGCGCAACGCGCGCACCACCGCGTCGATCACCCCCACGCCGGGGCCGGTGTCGAACGCGCGCACCTCGCTCGCGTGGCCGCCAGGTGGCACCACGGTCACGTTGCCGATGCCGCCCAGGTTCTGCAGCAGCCGCCAGTGCGCGGGCGCGGCGAACAGCAGCCGGTCGGCGATGGGCACGAGGGGCGCGCCCTGCCCGCCGGCCGCCACGTCACGCGCGCGAAAGCCGCTCACCACCGGCACGCCGGTGCGCTCGGCGATCACCGCGGGCTCGCCGGTCTGCCAGGTGCTGTGCCCGGGCTCGTGCCACACGGTCTGCCCGTGCGACGCGATCGCCGCGACGTCACGGAGGTCCACGCCCGCGTGAGCGGCCACGGCGACCGCGGCGTCGGCCAGCCAGTGGCCCAGGTCCACGTTCAGCCGGCAGTACTCGGCGGGCGTCGCGGCCTGCAGCGCGGCGGCCAGCCGCGAGCGCTCGCCTGGCGTGTAGGCGCGCGACACGTAGCCCAGCAGCTCCGCGTCGATGGCCTCCTCGCGCAGCGTGAAGCGCGCGGCGGCCGCCGAGATGCCGTCGAGCGAGGTGCCCGACATGAGGCCGATGACGACCGCCGACCGCGGTGGCGTCACGAGCGCACCGGCGGCGGCGCGTCGGGGATCACGCGGCGAATGACGCCGCCGCCCGCGACCAACCGCGCGTCGGCCTCCTCGGCCTCCACGCCGAGCGCGTTCATGACGATGGCCGTCTTCACCCGACCCTCGGCACGCGAGAGGAGCAGCCGCGCCTCGTCGCGATCCAGCCCGCACACCTCCATCAGGATGCGCTCGGAGCGGTCCTTGAGCTTGAGGTTCGTGGCGCGCAGGTCCACCATGAGATTGCCGTACGTCTTGCCCAGGCGGATCATGGCGCCGGTAGTGATGGCGTTGAGGATCAACTTGGTGGCCGTGCCGGCCTTGAGGCGCGTGGAGCCGGTGACCACCTCGGGGCCCACGAGGGCGACGATGGCGATGTCCGACACCGCGAGCGTCTCGGGTGGCGGCGGCGAGCAGGCGACGATCGCGGTGACCGCGCCGATCTCGCGGGCGCGCTCGAGCGCGCCGCGCACGTAGGGCGTGGTGCCGCTGGCGGCGATGCCCACCACCATGTCGCGGCGGGTCACGCCGTGGTCGTCCACCGCCATCGCGCCATGCTCCGCCACGTCCTCGGCGCCCTCCTGCGCGCGCGTGAGCGCGGGCAGCCCGCCGGCGATGATGCCCTGCACCATCTCCGGGTTGGTGCCGAAGGTGGGCGGGCACTCGCTCGCGTCCAGCACGCCCAGGCGGCCCGACGTGCCCGCGCCCACGTAGAACAGGCGGCCACCGGCGCGGAACGTGGCCTCGGCGGCGGTCACCGCGCGGGCGACGTTCTCCCGCTCCGCGGCCACGGCGCCGGCCACGCCCTCGTCCTCGGCGTTGATGAGGTCCACGATCTCCTGCGGCGAGGCGAGATCGATGGCGGCGGTGCGCGGGTTGCGCCGCTCGGTGAGGCGGGAATCGAGGAAGGCAGCGGACACGGCGAGGGAGGCGGGAGACCACGCGGCGCGCGGCCGGTGACGGCGCGCGCCCTGGCGGCGGCTGTGCGGGTGCCGGACGCCGGGCTAAGTTATCCGGCGCCGCTCGCCGCTCGCAAGCCGAGTGACGGCGCCAAGGTCCCGCCTCTCGCTCCCCAGGTAGACGATGCCCAGCGCACTCTCCCGCTCCTGTCGACTCCTCTTCGTCGGCGCGCTGCTCGCCGCGGCGTGCCGTCCGGCCACGGTGGCCACCACGCGCCCCGACGTGGTACGCCCCACGTTCCCCAGCGCGTGGCGCTTTCCGGCCGGCTCCCGCCAGGCCACGTTCGCGCCCAAGGCCATGGTGACGAGCAACAGCGAGCTGGCCGGCGAGGCCGGGCTGGAGGTGCTCCGCCAGGGCGGCAACGCGGTGGACGCCGCGGTGGCCACCGGCTTCGCGATGGCCGTGACGTACCCCGAGGCTGGCAACATCGGCGGCGGCGGCTACATGGTGATCCACATGGCCGACGGGCGCACGGCCACCATCGACTATCGCGAGACCGCGCCGGCGGCCGCCACGCGCGACATGTTCCTGGACGCCGACGGCAAGCTCACCGACGCGAGCGTGGTGGGCTACCTGGCGTCCGGCGTGCCGGGCGCGGTGGCCGGGATGGCCGAGGCGCTGGCGAAGTACGGCAAGCTGCCGCTGGCGCAGGTGCTCGCCCCGGCCATCCGCCTGGCCGAGGAAGGGTTCGTGGTGGACAGCGCGCTGCATCGTTCGCTACGCGGCGACCAGGAGCTCATCACGAAGTTCGACGGCGCCGCGCTGTTCTTCCCCAACGGCCAGCCGCTACAGCCGGGCACCGTGTTCAAGCAGCCGGCGCTGGCCCGCACGCTGCGGGCGATCGCCGCCGGAGGCCCCTCGGCGTTCTACGCCGGCTGGCCGGCGGACTCGCTGGCGGCGAGCATGAAGCGCGGCGGCGGTGTCATCACCGCCAGGGACATGGCTGGCTACAAGGCCGAGTGGCGCACACCGGTGCGCACCACGTACCGCGGCTACTCGCTGCTCACCATGCCGCCGTCGTCGTCGGGCGGGGTAACGATCGCCGAGACGCTCAACATCCTGGAGACGTTCGGCGAGCTGCCGCCGTTCCAGAGCGCCGCCTACCCGCACCTGCTGGCGTCGGCGTACCAGCGCGCGTTCATCGACCGCAACGAGAAGCTGGCCGATCCCGCGTTCGTGCAGGTGCCCGTGGCGGAGCTGACGAGCAAGGCGTACGCGAAGCAGCTACGGGCCACGATGGACGTGGCGCGCGCCACGCCCACGCCGGCGCTCGCGCGGACGATGCGCGAGGGGAACGAGACCACGCACTACTCCGTGGTGGACGGCGAGGGCAATGCCGTGGCCACGACGACGACCATCAACTCGCTGTACGGCTCCGGCGTCTACATCGCGGGCGCCGGCTTCTTCATGAACAACGAGATGGACGACTTCGCGGCGCAGCCCGGCAAGCCCAATCAGTTCGGGCTGGTGCAGGGCGAGGCGAACGCCATCCAGCCCGGCAAGCGGATGCTGAGCGCCATGTCGCCCACCATCGTGCTCGACCCGCAGGGCCGGGTGCTGCTGGTGGCGGGGAGCCGCGGCGGCCCGCGCATCATCACCGGCACGTCGCAGATCATCCTGAACGTGATCGCGCACCGCATGTCGCTGGCCGACGCGTTCAGCGCGCCGCGCCTGCACCATCAGGCGCTGCCGGACCAGATCACGTACGAGCCGAACGGCCTCTCGCCGGCGGTGCAGGACTCGCTGCGCGCCATGGGCCACAAGCTGGCCACGGGCTCCAACGGGCTGCCCAACGCCATCCTCCGCGTGCCGGGCGGCTGGGAGGGGATGGTGGATCCGCGCGGGGACGGCGGGGTGGTGGGCTTCTGACGGCCGGCGACGGGAGACGGAAGCACGAAGACGGGAGGCGCGCCGGGCCGGGCGCCGGGAACTGAGAACGGGGGACCAGCGCGATGCGCTGGTCCCCCGTTCTCATTCCCTGCCCCGTGCGGTGGAGCCCCGGCGGCGACGGCCGCCGGTCAGCGCGCGAGGCTCAGCTCTGCACCGTGGCCGGCGCGTCGAGCGTCACCAGGATGCGGCCACCCTCGTTCACGCAGCCCTCGTAGTTGGCCGTCGCGGCCGCCGCGGCCGTACCCGCCGCCGCGCCAGCCGCCCCGCCGATCACCGTGCCCTTGGTGTCCTTGCCGATCACCTGGCCGGCGATGGCACCGATGATGGCGCCGCCGATCACCTTCTTGGCATCGTTGCCGGTGGACGAGTTGCGCACGCGCGTGACCGCCACGTCCGAGACGCTGCCGTCGAGCGCGTAGGTGCGGCCGCCCATGGTCACCGAGTTCACGCGCAGCCCGACGATGATCTTGTCGTTCGCGTTCTCGCTGCGCTTGAGCTGCGTGACCGTGACGTTGGCGGTGGCGCCGGCCGGGATCACCGCGCCGTTGCTCCCCGTCACCGACTCGGACACGGTGGCGGTGAAGGTGTCGCCCACCTTGTGCGTGTTGGTGCACACCGTGGCGTTGGACGTCAGCGCGAGCTGCGTGCCCGCGGGGATGGTGCCCACGGTGCGCTCGCTACCCGAGCCCGACGACACCGTGTTGCCGCTGGCGGTGGTGGTGGGCTTGGGCGCGGCGGGCGCCGGCGCCGGACGTGACGGCGCGGGGCGCGCCGGGGCCGGACGCGAGGCGGCCGGACGCGGCGCAGGCGTCGCCGCGGGGGCCGGCGCCGGAGCCACGGTATCGGTGAGCGCGGGAACGGCGGCGCTGTCCGAGTTCGCCAGCTGCAGGTCGCGGCTCAGCGCCGTGTCCTGCGCGAGCGGCGTGTCGGCGCTCTTGTCACCGCCGCAGGCGACCGCGGCGAGCGACAGCGCGACGGCCAGCGGCACCGAAAAGCGACGGATATATTGGGACATGTGATCTCCTGATGGATGGGGAGTTCGTTGACGCGGTGCGAATGATCCTGGGATCGCGCGGCTACCTTGAACGATGGCTCCGGCACAGTAGACGGGGCAAGGCCAATGCCAGCCATGAAGGCGCTTCGCCGACTTCTGCCGTATTTCCGGCCCTATCGAACGCAGGTTGTGATCGGCCTCACACTCGTCGTGGCGGCGGCGGCGTTCGGCGCAGCGGTACCGTGGCTGCTCCGCTCCGCCATCGACGGGTTGCAGGCGGGCGTGCCGGTGCGGCGCATCCAGCTTCTCGGACTGGCCATGGTGGGTGTGGCGGTGCTCTCGGGGGCCATGCGGTACGGCATGCGGGAGCTACTGAACGGTCTTAGCAGACGCATCGAGTACGACCTGCGCAACGACCTGTTCCGTCACCTGGAGACGCTCGACGCCTCGTACTTCGCGCGGACGCGCACCGGCGACGTCATGGCCCGGCTGACGAACGACCTGAACGCCGTTCGCATGACCGCCGGCCCGGCCATCATGTACCTGATGAACACGATCGCCGGCGGCCTCTTCGCCCTCGTCTTCATGCTCGGCATCGACGTGCGGCTCACCGGCGCCGCCCTGCTGCCCATGGTGGCGCTGCCGGTGCTCATGGCGCGGCTGGGCAAGGCGATCCACGTGCGGTTCGAGGCGGTGCAGGAGCACTTCGGCACCATCACCACCCACGTGCAGGAGAACCTCTCCGGCGTGCGCATCGTGCGCGCGTACCGCCAGGAGGACGCCGAGCTGTCCCGGTTCGAGACACTGAACGCCGAGTACCTGGCGCGGAACATGTTCCTCGTGCGGCTGTACGGCGCCATGAACCCGGCCTTCGGCCTGCTCGCCGGCCTGGGCGCGGTGGTGGTGCTCGGCTTCGGCGGGTTGCTCGTGGTGCGCGGCACCATCTCGGTGGGCAGCTTCGTGGCCTTCGGCTTCTACCTGGGCATGCTCACCTGGCCGCTCATCGCGCTCGGCTGGGTGATCAACCTGTTCCAGCGCGGCAGCGCGTCCATGGCGCGTCTGAACCAGGTGCTGGACGCGCGCCCGCTGGTGGCGTCACCCGATGCACCGCGTGCCCTGCCGCCCTCGGCGGGCGGCCGCGCGCTCGAGTTCCGCGGCGTGGGATTCCACTATCCGCAGCAGGGTGACGATCGGGTGCGCTGGGTGCTGCGCGACATCTCGCTGCACGTGCCCGCCGGCACGACACTCGGCATCGTGGGCGCCACGGGCAGCGGCAAGAGCGCGCTGCTGGAGCTCATCCCCCGCCTCTTCGATCCACAGGAGGGCGAGATCCTGCTGGACGGCGTGCCGATCCAGCGGCTCGCGCTGGACGAGCTGCGGAGCCAGATCGGCGTGGTGCCGCAGGAGAGCCTGCTCTTCAGCGACACCATCCGCACCAACCTGGGCTACGGCACCGACGATCCCGCCGCCGTGGCGGAGGCGGCGCGGGTGGCGCAGCTGGACGAGACGATCGCCGGCTTCCCGGGCGGCTACGACACCATGCTCGGGGAGCGCGGCATCAACCTGTCGGGTGGGCAGAAGCAGCGCGCCGCCCTCGCTCGCGCCCTCGCCCGCCGCCCACCCATCGTGCTGCTCGACGACGCGCTCTCCGCCGTGGACACCCACACCGAGGCCGAGATCCTGCATCACCTGCGCGAGGCGCTGCAGGGGCGCACGGCGGTGATCGCGTCGCATCGCATCAGCGCCATCCGCGACGCCGACTGGATCGTGGTGCTGAGCGAGGGCCGCATCGTGGAGCAGGGCCGGCACCCCGAGCTCCTGGCCCTCGGGGGACGCTACTGGGCGCTGCTGCGCCGCCAGCAGCTCGTGGAGCAGATCGAGGAGACGGACGTGGAGGGTGAGGCTCCCGGGGCGGCGGACGCGGCGTTGGCAACCCTGGACCGCGGCGCTACCTTGGACTCATGAGCTCGCGACTCGACACCCGGGCGGGGCCGTACGAGGCGCGCCTCGAGACACTCGAGGGGCAGTATCGTGCCGCCCTGGAGACGATCGCCGAGCTGGAGGCGCGCGACGCCCTCAAGACGCGTCTGCTCTCGAACATCTCGCACGACCTGCGCACCCCGCTCACCGCGATCATCACGCACGCGGAGATCCTGCGCGACGGCATCCTGGGCGAGCTCACCGAGCGGCAGCTGGAGAGCATCGCCGGCATCATCGGCGGTGGCCGCCAGCTCCTGGGCATGGTGGGCGAGATCCTCACCTATGCGCGCAGCGCGGCCGGCCAGCTCACGCTGAACGTGACCGAGGTGGACCTGCGCGACACCATCGAGCAGCTCGCCGCGCTCAACGAGGCGCTCGTGGGCAAGAAGCAGCTCACGCTCTCCACCAGCGTGGCGCCGGACGTGGCCACGCTGCAGGCCGACCGCGAGAAGATCACGCACATCCTCGCCAACCTGCTCGGCAACGCCATCTCGTTCACGCCGGCCGGCGGACACGTGTGGGTCTCGGCGCGCCCGTACCCATCGGCCAGCGGCGACGTGCCGGACGTGATGGTGGAAGTGGGTGACAGCGGCATCGGCATCGCGCCCGAGCATCACGACCTGGTGTTCCGCGAGTTCGCGCAGGTGGACTCCTCGTCCTCGCGGCAGCATCACGGCACGGGGCTCGGGCTCACCATCGTGCGCCGCTTCGTGCAGCTCCACGGCGGCCGGATCTGGCTGGAGAGCGCGCTCGGCGAGGGGTGCCGGTTCTACTTCGTGATCCCCGCGCGCCAGCCGGTGGCCTGAGCATGGCGCTGCGCGTGCTGCTCGTGGAGGACAACGAGCTGGTGACCGACGCGATGCGGGTGCTGCTGGAGGCGTTCGACCATGAGGTGCTCACCGCCCCCACGGTGGCCGCCGGCGTGGCCTGCTGCGTGAGTCACCGCCCCGACATCGTGCTGCTCGACCTCACGCTGCCCGACGGCCACGGCCTGCAGCTGCTGGCGCGGCTGCGCGCGGCGGGCGAGACGCCGCCGATGGCGGTGGCGCTCACCGGGCACGACGACGCCGGCACCCTGGCCCGCTGCAGCGCCGCCGGCTGCCGCGCGACGCTGCTCAAGCCCGTCCCCACGCGCGAGCTCATCGCGCTGCTGGCCACCTGGGAGGCCGAGATCGCCGACCAGCGCGCGGGGGCCGACGCTAGATCCGGCTCCTCAGCGCCTCGGGAGTGAGGCCTTGCAGGTACGAGGCGAGGATCGTGAAGTAATCGGTCACCATGAGCAGCCCCACCACGATCATCAGCGCCCCGGCGCCGCGCGACACCCACACCATCTGCCGCCGCACGCGCTGGAAGAAGTCCAGGAACTGCTGCACCAGCACGGCCGCCAGCAGGAACGGGATGGCGAGCCCGAGCGAGTAGGCGCCCAGCAGCTGCAGGCCGCGCGGCAGATCGGCGCTGCTGGCGGTGTAGGTGAGGATGGAGCCGAGGATGGGCCCGATGCAGGGCGTCCACCCCGCCCCGAAGGCGATGCCCACGAGCAGCGTGCCCAGGTAGCCCACGGGCTTGTCCGCGAGGTGCATGCGCTTCTCGCGGCTGAACGCCCCGATGTTGAGCACGCCCAGCAGGTAGAGCCCGAAGACGATCACCAGCACGCCGCCCACGCGGCTGATCCAGTCGCGGTAGGCGTTGAGCACGCGGCCGAGCAGCGTGGCGCCGGCGCCGAGGGCGAGGAAGATGAGCGAGAAGCCCACGACGAAGAGCAGGGCGTGGATCATCGCCGTGCGGCGCGAGCGTTGCACGTCGTCCAGGCTCATGCCCGTGATGAACGTGACGTAGCTCGGGACGAGCGGAAGGACGCACGGCGAGAGAAAGCTGAGCAGCCCCGCCGTGAACGCGATGACCAGGCCGAGAGACGTTGACGCTTCCATGACCGGAGTTGAGGAGCGCGAGCAGATGCGCGAACGAGTGCCGGTGGAGCGGCGCGCCCACGAGCGGGCCGGGCCCCTCCTCCGCTGGTACTATGCGCTGAAGTACCGTGCCTTCCGCCACGAGCGCGCGCCCAACGACGGCCGACGCGGGCTCGTGATGCTGCAGGTGGATGCGCTGGCGTACGCCGACCTCAAACGCGCCATCGCGCGCGGTGACAGCCCCACCATCGCCAACCTGCTGGACGAGCAGGGATTCGCCCTGCGGCGCTGGTTCTGCGGGCTGCCGTCGGCCACGCCGTACTGCCAGGCGGGCATCTTTCACGGCGAGAATGGCGGCATCCCGGCCTTTCGCTTCTACGACAAGGCGGCGCGGCGGGTGATCACCTGCAACGCCCCTCATGGCGTGCAATATATCCGCGATCGCCTCCACGCGCCGGGCGCGCTACGCGGCGGGTCCAGCTACGTCAACCTGCTGGACGGCGACGCCCGCACCGTGGCCTTCACGGTCGCCACCCGGGAGCGCACGTCGGTCTACCGCCGCCTGGGCGGCACGCGGATGGCGCTCCTCATCGCCCTGCACCCCATCCGCATTCTCCGCATGGGCGTGCAGGCGGTGGTGGAGTGGCTGCTGGAGGAGTGGGAGCGGCTGCGCGGCGAGTTCACGGGCCGGGTGACCCACGCCGAGGGGATCTTCCCGTTCGTGCGGGTGCTGAGCAACGTGGTGGTGCGCGAGCTGCAGACGCTGGCCATCCTGCTCGACGTCTACCTCGGGGTGCCGGTGATCTACAGCACCTTCATGCAGTACGACGAGCTGGCGCACCACTTCGGCCCCACCAGCCGCATGGCGCTGGGCGACATGCGGCGCACGGACGCGCGCATCCGCGAGATCTGGCGCATGATGCGGAACCTGGGCGGGCGCGGCTACGATCTCGTGATCCTCTCGGACCACGGCATGACGCCGGCCGTGAGCTACCGCGTGGCGTACGGCGAGACGCTCGGGCGCACCGTGCAGCGCGCGCTGGACGGCGACCCCACGCCCGGGGCCGGGCGGCCGCTGGTGTCGCTGGAGAGCGGGCCGGAGGCGAGCGAGTACGCCGACATGCCCGCGCAGGTGCTGGACACCGTGGCGCAGGCCTCGCCCTCGCGCACCGGGCGCCGGCGCCGCTGGCTGCGCCTCGCGCGCGACTGGGTGCGCACGAACTACGGCATCCGCGACATCGTGAGCCCGGAGAAGTACCACGTGGGCCGGCGGCACGACGTGGTGGTGACGTACAGCTCGTGCCTCGCCCTCGTCTACTTCGCCGACGACGAGCGCCAGCTCGCGCTCGACGACCTCTCGCGCGACGCGCGACGGCTGCATCTCTATCGGGCGCTGCTCGCGCACCCCGGCATCGGCCTCGTGTGCACCCGCCAGGGCGACGCCGTGCATCTCGAGAGCCGCGCCGGCCGCGCCACCATCGTGAAGGGCGCGCTCACCGTGACCGCCGGCAGCAACCCGCTGGAGCCGTACGGCACCGCCCGACACGAGGTGCGCGCCGTGGAGGAGCTGGTGTGCCAGCCGAACGCCGGCGACCTGGTGCTGTTCGGCGCCTACGACGGGTACGAGATCGTGTCGTTCGACGACCAGGTGGGCGCGCACGGCTCGCTGGGCGGCGACCAGACGTACCCATTCCTCATCACGCCCCCCAATCTGGATGTGGCCGGGGAGCGCATCGAGAACGCGCGGGACATCCATCGGGTGGTGATGCAGCGGTATGCGCGGGGGGAGGAGGCGACGGTGGGGCGGGAGGCGTCTGGCGGGCCGTAGGCCGCTGGCCCGAGCGCGGCCCTCGGCGCCGATCTCCTTGTTCGCGGCGCCCGCGGCGTGTATCGTCGTGCGCCCCGGCGCTTCGGCCTCCCGCCCGAGCGTCTCCCGGGACGAGATCAGGACCGGCGAACGGAGTATCGGTACGCCGCCGGTCCTGATCTCGTCTCTCCCGCCTCACCGTCTCGCACGGAGGCTTGCCCCCATGCCGTCGAACCGCGAACTGATCCAGTCCCTCTACGACGCCTTCGGCCGTGGAGATGCGGGTACCGTGCTCGGGGCGTTCCATCCCGACATCGTCTGGAACGAGGCCGAGGGCTTCGTGTACGCCGACCGCAACCCGTACCGGGGGCCGTCGCAGGTGGCCGAGGGTGTCTTTGGCCGGCTGGCGACGGAGTGGGAGGGCTTCACCGTCTCACCCCAGACACTCCTCCAGGACGGCGAGACTGTGGTCGCGCTGGGTCGCTACCGGGGCACCTTCAGGGCCACGGGACGCCGGCTGGACGCGCAGTTCGCCCACGTCTGGACCGTGAAGGACGGGCGCGTGAGCCAATTTCAACAGTACACCGACACCGCCCAATCCGCGCGGGTTACCGATCCGGCGGGCATGTCTGGGACCGCGGCGGCGGACGACTGATCGACAGGCAACCCCGACTCGAGACATCGGTGACGGCCGGCGCTACTCGGAGGCGGTCAACCCGCGTCCCTAGTGCCGCACCCGGCTCTCCACGATCGGCATCCCGTCCCGGCACTGCGCACACACCCCGGAGATCACGAGATGGTGCCGCTGCCGCATGTAGCCGTGCGTCTCGGCGATCTGGCGCGTGAGCTCGTCCAGGCGGTCGTCGCGGAACTCGGTGACGCGGCCGCACACGGTGCACAACAGGTGCTCGTGGCGCGGCGCGCCGTCCACGGGCTCGAAGCGCTTGAACCCCTCGCCGAAGTCGCGCTCCACCACAAGCCCCGAGCGCACCAGCACCTCCAGCGTGCGATACACGGTGGCCGTGCCCACCTGCGCGCCGCGCGCCAGGGTCTCGCGCACCACGTCCTCCGCCGAGAGGTGGCGGTCGGAGCGCAGCACCACCTCGGCGATCGCCATGCGCTGCGCGGTGATGGGCAGGTTGTGGTCCCGCAGGTAGGTGCGGAACGTCTCGATCAGCGCGTCGCCGGCCATGTCGCCTGGCCGCTCACGACGGCGAGAAAGTCGGCTGCGGTGAGGCGCTCGGCCTCGTTCTCGTCACCCGCACGGCGCTGCACGCCGCGCACCACGGCGTCCACCGTGAGCAGGGGCGCGTCGGCTTCTTCCACCATGTCCACCTCCCACTTGCCGCGGTCCGGGCCCTTGAGCTGCAGCCGGTAGCGGGCCGTGAGCACCGTGTAGCGCACCGAAGCGTCCGGCTCCGGCGCGGTCTCGGGCGCCGCGGACTCCGCGTCCGCCCTGCCATCCGCGGCCTCCGCCCGGGTCTCGATCGCGGGCTCCGCGTCCGCCACCGACATCTCGGCGTCCGCGGATACGCGCTCCGCCTCTTCCATCGGCGTTTCGTCGCCGGCGTCCACGAGTGCTTCCGCTGGCGCGTCCGGCATCGGATCGATCGCCGCGTCCGGAGCCGCGTCGGCCGTCGAGACGTCCGCGACGTCCGCAACGTCCTCCTCGAGCACATCGCTCACCGGCTCGTCCACCGCGGCCCGCGCATCCTCGGCCGCGGCCGCGTCGGCCACGTCCGGCGCCGTGTCGACCGCCGCCTCCGGCTCCAGCGCGACGGCGATCACGGCCACGCCCGTCTCCATGCCGCCCTGGCGCATGGGTGCGAACACGTAGACCTCGCGCACCCGGTCCATGGGCAGACGCGTGGATGCGTCCCGAAGGAAGCGCTCCTGCGTCTCGGTGAGTGCGCTCATCGCGCGGTTGATGAGGGCGCCGACGCGGCCAGCGCGAGCTCCGCGGCCGCCAGCTCGCGCTCCACGTACAGGCGAAGGATGTGCATGAAGTCCTGCGCGTTGGTCACCACGCCGAACGCCTGGTGGGTGCCGCGGTCCTTGAGCTTGCTCACCACGAACTCGCTCGAGTCCACGCAGATGGTCGCCAGCTCGCGCAGCGAGCCATCGGGCTCGGTGACGAACGCCGGCAGCATGTTGCCGGTGGCGATGGCGTGCAGCGCGGTAGCCACGAGGATGGCCATCGTCGTGCGGATCGCGTAGGCGCGCATGGCGTCCTGCGCAGCCACGGCGTCGGTGATCACGTCGGGTAGCGGCCCGTCGTCGCGAATGGAGCCGGAGAGCACGAACGGCACGCCATGCGTCACGCACGCGTGCATGATGCCGTCGGTGACGATCCCCTGCTCCACGGCGGCGGCGATGGACCCGGCCGCGCGCACCTTGTTGATGGCGCGCATGTGCAGCCCGTGCCCGCCAGACGTGGCCTCCCCGCTGCCGCTCATGCCGAGAGTGGTGCCGAAGATGGAGGCCTCGATGTCGTGCACCGCCACCGCGTTGCCGGCCAGGAGCGCGCCCACGAAGCCCTGCTCCACGAACCACACCATGTCTGCCCGGGCCCGCGAGTGCACGAGCGCGGGGCCGGCCACCCACACCGGGAAGCCGCCGCGCTCCCGCTCGGCGATGAGGATGCGGGCCATCAGCGCGTAATCGATGGGCTTCTCGCGCGAGACCTCGCTCGTCATGAACTTGAACTCGCCGCTCGAGTCGCCCAGGAACGCTTCGGCGTGGACGAAGATCCCGTCGCTGCCGTCCTCCGCGAAGCCGACGGCCACCGGATCGCCCGCGCGCACCCGGCGCCCCTCGCGCACCCAGAGCTCGCCGTCCGGCTCCAGCACGAGCACGGAGTCCATGCGCGGCTCGCGCGGCATGCGCCACCGCCCGGCCACCCGTACGTAGGTGGGCAGGTTGGTGGTGCTGAAGAAGCCCTCGGGCAGCACGCCGTCGGAGGGTGCGGGCACGAAGCGGGCGTCTGGCGCGTGCGCGAAGCGCTCGGCGCTGAAGTCGGGATGCGAGAAGGCGGTCACGCGGGAAAGATGACGGGTTGGGGTGGATGCATTCAAGCGCCGCGTTCGCGTGACCGGTCTGGCGGCGGCCCGGACGCGAGGCGCGCCTCGAGCCGATCGCGCACCCCGGGCCACTCCTCGGCGATGATGCTGAAGTAGACGGTGTCGCGCAGTCGACCGCTTTCGGTGACCATGTGGCGGCGCAGGATTCCCTCCTCGGTGGCCCCGAGGCGCAGGATGGCCGCTCGAGAGCGCGCGTTGAGCGCGTCCGTCTTGAGCTCCACGCGCACGCAACCGAGGTCCTCGAAGGCATGGCGGAGCATGAGGTACTTGGCTTCGGTGTTCACCGCCGACCGCTGCCAGGGTGCGCCCACCCACGTCCAGCCGATCTCGAGGCGGCCGTTGCGCACGTCCACGTTGCCAAAGCGCGTGCTGCCCACCACCCGCCCGCTGCCGGCCAGCGTGGTCGCGAACGGGACCGCGAAGCCCGCCGCCTGCGCGCGCAGGGCATCCTCGATCCACCGGCGCATCTCGTCCGCAGTCGCCACCCGGTTGACGGTCCAGCGCCACAGCTCCGCGTCCAGCCCGACCTCGGCCAGCGGCTCGAGATGCTCGACGCCGAGGGGGACGAGCCGCACATGGCGACCCTGGAGCGTGGTGGCGGCGGGTGTCTGCATGCGTGGCGCCGGGCGGCGGGAGTGGTGAGGGAGGCGTTACAGCAAGGACACCGGATCGCGATCCACGGTCACGCGCATCTGGTGGCTGGCGGGGATGGCGAAGCGCTGCAGGAAGTAGCGGGAGACCCGGCTCAGCGCGCTGGCGCTGCTGGCCTTGAGGAGCACGTGCCAGCGCCAGCGCGTCTTGATGCGCTCCACGGCGCACGGCGCGGGGCCCAGCAGCGTGATCTGGCCGTCGGCGTGCGCCTTCACCAGCTCGCGCAGCCAGCGCGCACCCTCCTCGGCCAGCTCCTGCACGGCCTGCTCCTGCAGCCCGCTGAACACCACGTTGGCCAGGCGCACGGTGGGTGGATACGGCGGGTCCGAGCGCCCCGGCAGCTCGGCGTCCACGAACCCCAGGTAGTCGTGGGTGATGGCGCACCGCACGGCGTGGTGCGTGGGCACGCGCGTCTGGATGAGCACGTGACCGCCCTTGGGGCCACGGCCGGCCCGGCCAGCCACCTGGCTGAGGAGCTGGAAGCAGCGCTCCGACGCGCGGAAGTCCGGCAGGTTGATGCCGACGTCGGCGTCGATCACCCCCACCACGGTGACGTTGGGGAAGTCGAGCCCCTTGGCGATCATCTGCGTGCCCAGGAGGATGTCCACCTCGCCGCGGCCCACGCGGTCCAGGATCTCGGCGTGGGCCCACTTGGCGCCGGTGGTATCCACGTCCATGCGGGCCACGCGCGCGGTGGGAAAGCGCTCGGCGAGCAGCCGCTCCACCTGCTGCGTGCCGATGCCGCGCCGGCGGAGGCTGCGCCCGCCGCACCGGCGGCAGTCGGGGCGCGGATGCTCCTGATACAGGCAGTAGTGGCAGCAGAGGCGCTCGGTGGTGCGGTGGTAGGTGAGCGTGATGCTGCAGTCCGGGCAGGTGGCGACGTCGCCGCAGTCGGCGCACTGGACGAAGGACGCGTAGCCGCGGCGGTTGAGCAGGAGGATGCTCTGCTCGCCGCGGGCGAGGCAGCCGTGGAGGGCGTCGTCCAGCTCCTCGGAGAGGACGGCGCGGTGGGCGGCGAGGACGGAGGAGGGGAGTGGGGCGGCGAGGGATGGGGTGGCGGTGGAATGGTGGGGGCGGGCGAGGCCGGAGAGGCGATCGTGTGGTTCGGGGGGGGCCCCCCGTGCCCCACCCCGCCGCTCGACGCCACCGTCCAGCCCGCTACCGCTCGAAGCTGCCCCCACCGTGCCCTGGCCCCCGTTCGCTGCCCCCTTCCCCTCCCCGGCCCGCTCCAGCTCCCTCGCCCCCCGCATGTCCACCACCGCCACGGTCGGGAGCCGCCCGCCCCCCACCCGGTTCTCCAGCGTCAGCAGATGGTACTTGCCCGCCCGGGCATTCACCCAGCTCTCCAGGCTTGGCGTGGCGCTTCCCAGCAGCACCGTCGCGCCCTCCAGGCGGCCACGCATCACGGCCACTTCCCTCGCGTGGTAGCGGGGCGCCTCCCCCTGCTTGTAGCTCGCTTCGTGCTCCTCGTCCACCACGATCGCGCCCAGATTCTCGAGCGGCGCGAAGATCGCCGACCGCGCACCCACCGCGATGCGCTTCTCCCCGCGCTTGAGCGCCAGCCAGGCGTCGTACCGCTCGCCGTCCGAGAGCGCCGAGTGGAGCACGGCCACCTTGTCGCCGAAGACGGCGCGGAAGCGGTGCACCGTCTGCGGGGTGAGCGCGATCTCGGGTACCAGCACGATGGCCGTGCGCCCCTGCTCCTCCACCACGCGCCGCAGCAGCTCGATGTAGACCAGCGTCTTGCCGCTCCCCGTGATGCCGCGCAGCAGGAACGTCTCCCCTGGCCCGCTCGCGGCCATGGCATCCAGGGCCACCTGCTGCGCGGGCGTGGGCACCGGCGTGGCCGACGGCACGCCGTCGCGTCCGGCGAACGGGTCGCGCACCACCACCTCGTCGCTCACCTCCACCAGGCCGCGCGCCACGAGCCCCTTGAGCACGGATGGCGAGAATCGGAGCTGTTCCAGCAGGTGTTCCACTGCCGAGCGCCCGCCCATGGACTCGAGCAGCTCGTAGAGCGTGCGCTGCTGCGGCGCGCGCGCGAAGATGCGGTCGCGATGGACGAGCGACGGGATCTCGCGACCGATCGTCACCACGCGCCGCGTCTTCTGCGACGGCGTGGGCGCGCCGGCGCCGGTGAGCGCCGCGGGCAGCATGCTCCGCAGCACCACGCCGATCGGCGCCACGTAGTACTCCGACATCCAGCGCGCCAGCGCGAGCATGCCGGCGCCCACCGCCGGCTCGGCGTCCGGCACCTCGACGATGGACTTGGCCGTGGCGCCGCGCAGCGAGGACGCGTCCGCCTCGCCCAGCGCGATGCCCAGCTCCTTGCGTCCGCGCACCGGCACCACGACGCGGCTGCCCGGCTGCACCGGATGTCCGGATGCGCCGTCCAGGGCGTACGTGAACGAGCGGAAAAGCGGGAGCGGGAGGGCGACCTCGATCAGGCGTCGCGCGGAGGTCGGCACGGCGGTGGGCACGGTCTCCAACGTAACCGCCGGCTCGATCAAACGCGAAGACGACGAACGCGGGGCGTCGCACCGGTCAGCGGTTCGTCCGCTCGAAGGGTGCGACGCCCCGCGCCGCCGTGCCTGCTCGTGCCTGCCTACCCGCTCCCGCTTACCGCCGCGTCACCCCGAGCCCCGGCGCATCCGGGATCGTGAGCTTCCCGCCGGTGATGGTCGCGCCCACGAACGGGTCGTTCGCCAGCAACGCCGCGCCGTCCAGGTCCACGTAGTCCAGCAGCGGCGCCAGGTGCGCCGCGGCGGTGATGCCCAGGCTCGTCTCGATCATGCAGCCGGCCATCACCAGCATGCCGTGCGCGCGCGCGGTGTGGATGATGCGGAGCGCCTCGCGCAACCCGCCGCACTTGGCGAGCTTGAGGTTCACACCGTCCACCAGCCCGGCCAGCTTGGGCACGTCGCTGGCGGTGAGCACGGACTCGTCGGCGATGATGGGCAGCGGCGAGCGCTCGCGCACGAAGCGCAGCCCCTCCAGATCGTGCGGCGCGAGCGGCTGCTCCACGAATTCCACGTCGTAGTCCAGCAGCAGCTCGATCATGCGCAGCGCGTGCTTGGCGGTCCACGCCGCGTTCGCGTCCACGCGCAGCACCTTGTCCGGCGCGGCCAGCCGCACGGTGCGCATGATCTCCGCGTCGCGCGGCGAGCCGAGCTTGATCTTGAGCACCGGATACTCGGCGGCCTCCTCCACGCGCTCGCGCAGCTCGCCCAGGTCGCCGGGAATGCCGATGGTGTAGCTGGACTGCGGCGCCTGCGCCGGGTCCAGCCCCCACATGCGGTACACCGGCACGCCCAGCCGCTTGCCGGCCAGGTCGTGCAGCGCGGCACTCACCGCGCTTCGCGCCGCGCCATTGAAGCGGAGCGCGCGGGCGATCTCCGCCTCCGCATTCTCGATGGCCCACGGGTCCATGTCGTGGAGCAGCGGCTCGAAGCGCGCCAGCGCGGCCACCACGGACTCCGGCGTCTCGCCGTAGAAGCGGCTGGGCGCGGCCTCGCCCCAGCCTTCGGCCCCATCCTCGGCGATCACGCGCACCATCACGGTGCGCCATTCACTGCTGCCGCCGCGCGCGATGACGAAGGGGTGCCGCGTGCGGTTGACGACGATCTCGTGCTCGAGTCTCATGTGGCGGATGTGGAGCGGGATGGTGCGCGTGAGAGAATGGCCGCGCGAGGCGTGTCGCCCCGCGCGGTGGAGAGGGTGGCGAGCAGCGCGTCGGCGAGGTCCACGCCGCGCTGGTACCGTTCGTCGGCCGCCTTCACGAGGCAGCGCGAGACCACCGCGGCCAGCGCCGCGGGCACGGCGGGCGCCGCCTGCTCGATGGGGACGGGGTTCTCGTGCACGTGCTTGTAGCTCACCGCGTACGAGTCGGGGCCGTCGAACGGCGCCACGCCGGCGAGCATCTCGTAGAGCATCACGCCCACCGCGTACACGTCGCTGCGCCCGTCCACCATCTTGCCCATGGCCTGCTCGGGCGACATGTAGTGCGGCGTGCCCATGGCCCGGCCGGTGGCGGTGAGCCGACCGTGAAAGCGCGCCGTGGCGATGCCGAAGTCGGTGACGAGCGCGTTGCCATCTTCATCGAACAGGATGTTGTCCGGCTTCACGTCGCGATGCACCACCCCGTGGCGGTGCGCGAAGTCGAGCGCCGTGGCCACCTGTGCGCCGATCGCCGCCGCCACGGGGGCCGGCAGGCACCGCTCGCGCGCCAGCCGGTCGGCCAGGGAGCCGCCCTCGCAGTACGGCATCATCAGGTACACGGTCTCCTCGGTGGCCCCGTAGTCGGTGATGGCCACGATGTGCGGATGCGTGAGCCGCGCCGCCGCCTCCGCCTCGCGGCGGAAGCGCTCGCGCATCTCCGGATCGCGCGCCAGGTGCGGGTGCAGCACCTTCACCACCATCGGCCGGCGCAGCGCCACGTGCTCGGCCGCGTACACGTGCGCCATGCCGCCGCCGCCCAGCCGCCGCAGCACGCGATAGCGATTGCCCGTCGCCCGGCGCAGCGCGCCGATCTCCTCGTCGGGGCGCTCCCCCTGCTCGGCCAGCTCCGGCAGCTCCACGTCGCAGCGCGCGCAGCGCACGGCGTACGCGCGGTTCCAGCTCCCGCACTCCGGACAGAACATGCGTCGAACTCCTCCAGGCAGCACGACGGACGCGACGCGGCGGCGACTCAGCTGCCGAACTGCATCCGTACGAAGTCGTACGGCGGCCACGGCCCCGTGCACTGAATGGTCAGGGTCTCGTGCCGCCGGTCCTCCGCCTCCACCATCTCCGCGAACGCCGACCACTGCTCGCGCTCCACAAGATACGAGGTCTCGTTGAGCTCCGCCGTCCCGTTCTCGTCGGTGATCTCCACCGTCGCCACGGCATGCCGGCGCAGGATGCGCAGGCTGTCGACGAGGGCGGTCTCCACCGCCTCGGTATCGGCGTCGGTGGCCCCCTCCTGTCCCTGACGCATGACGCGCACGCGCGCCACGACCCGGTCGTCCACGAACGCGAGGGCGTCCATGAGCGTGAAGTAGTGCAGCTCCAGCCACTGGGCCAGCACGTCGCGCGTGCGGAACACCACCCCCGGCGGCACGGGGAGCACCGCCTGGTGGCGGAACGTGCTCTCCACCACCCCGCGGTACTCGTCGAGCGCCTGGTCGCCGGGCAGGTCGTAGGCGTGCGGCTTCACCACCGCCGCCACGTCCCGGAACGCGACGACGCTCGTGCCGACCGGCACGCGGCAGCGCGGGCCGTGGCACCCGGCCACGCAGAAGAGCTGCACGGCGCCGGCCGCGGGCGCTGCCCCGGACCCAGCCGTGGTCACAGGAGCTTTCGCCAACGCAGGAAGGCCACGAGCCCGGCCGCGATGGCCACCTGCACCACGATCAGGATGGCGAAGCCGTGCGGGTGCCCGGACAGCGGGATACGCGTGAAGTTCATGCCCCACATGCCGCTGATCACCACGAATGGCAGCGTGACGGTGGCCACCATCGACAGCGCCTTGGTGATGGTCCCGAGCCGGTTGGACACCTGGCTCAGGTAGCTGTCGAGCGTGCTGCTCATGAGCTCGCGGTAGTTGTCGAGCGTGTCCGTGAGGCGGAGCACGTGGTCGTAGATGTCGCGGAAGTAGAGCTGCGTCTCGGGCCGGAGCAGCGGGTTGGGGCGATTGCTCAGCGTGTTGAACACGTCGCGCTGCGGCACCAGATGGCGGCGGAGCCCCAGCGTGAGCCGCTTGACGGCGAAGATCTCGCGCAGCGCGCGGTCATCGAACTGCACGAACACCCGCTCCTCGAGTCCGTCCACGAAGTCGTCCACGCGGTCGAGCACGGGGAAGAACTCGTCCACCGCGGCGTCCATGATGTGGTGCATCAGCCGGTCCGGCCCGCGGGTGAGCAGGTCGGGGTTGCGGGCTACCGCACCGGCCATCGCGTCGCAGGCGCCGCTGTGCGTGCTGCGCACGGTCACCAGGTAGTTGCGGCCGAGGAAGAAGTTGATGTTGAAGGTCTCCAGATCGTATGGATCCTCCGTGGTCTCCTCGAAGCGCACGCCGCGGATGATGGCGAACAGGTAGTTCGGATACTCCTCGAGCTTCACCCGGCTCTCGGGATTGAGCGTGTCCTCGATGGAGAGCGGATGGAAGTGGAAGACCTTCTCCAGCAGCGCGTGCTGGTGCCGATCGCGCAGATCCAGGTCCAGCCACAGGATGCCGCTCTCGGACTGCACCGCCGCGGCGAGCTCGGACGGCCCCAGGTCGGTGCGCGTCTCGCCGTCCGCCGCGCGGTAGAAGAGGCGGATCTCGTGCGGTAGCACGCCGGTTCCGACCGGGACGGCACTCATGGCTCGATGGCGTGCGGCCACTTGACGCCGTGCACGAGCTGGAACCCGAGCGCGCGCTCGCGCGAGAGCTCGCGCAGCAGGTCCTGCTCGCGGGCCACCGCGCCCCGCGCTTCGCGCCATCCCCAGCGCCGCCACGCGCGCCCCATGATCTGCATCTTCTGCTGCCAGGTGAGCTGCGGGCCGGGCGCCGGGCGCTGCGCGCCGTCGCCCCCGCCATCGCCGCCCGAGGTCCAGTCCTGCACCTGGATCTCCACGATGCCCGCGTCCCGCAGCATCTGCTTCCACTCCACGAGCAGGAACGGGCGCAGCCCGAGGCGCTCCACCACCACCTCGCGCACCGCGGGATCGATGTCCGAGGTCCAGGTGACCTGCATGAGGATCACCGTGCCCATCGGCTTGGTCACCCGCGCCAGCTCCGCCACCGCGGCCGCCGGGTCGTCGGCGGTGGAGAGCAGCGGCTCGCCGATGGCGACGTCGAACACGTTGGACTCGTGCGGCAGGTCGTCCAGCCGCGAGTGCTCGAACACCACGGGGAGCGCTCGCGGACGGGCCCGGATGCGCCGCTCGCCGGCCGCGATGCGCGCGGCGTCCCGATCCACGCCGGTGACGGCCGCGCCGGTGCGGGCGGCCAGCCACTCCACCGTGGTGCCGTCGCCGCAGCCGGAGACCACGATCTCCTGGCCGGCAGCCGCGCCACTGAGCTGGACGATTTCGCGGTACAGCTCCTCGGCGGTCGCGCGCCAGCGTCCGAGCACGGACATCTGCACGAGCCGGAGGACAGCTGGAACCGGGGGAACGCGCGTGGACGCGCTAGTCATCGCGAGAATGCTACTCGATCGGCGGGCGCTCGGGCAAGGAAGCGCGATGCCACGTCGCTCCCCGTCACACCAGCGCCCGGAGGTGCGTCACGCACGCCTCGCCCAGCCGCTCCGGGGCGTAGCCGCCCTCCAGCGCGCTCACCACGCGCCCGTCGCACCAGGCCGTGGCGCGCTCCACCACGGCGCGCGTGAGCGCGGCCACGTGCTCCATCTCCAGCGTGAACCCACCCAGCGGATCGCCCCGCAGCGAGTCGAAGCCGGCCGAGACGAGCACCAGCTGCGGCGTCCAGCCGGAGGTGGCGGCGTCCACGGCCGCGAGCAGCGCCGTCACGTAGCGCTCCGGCGGCAGCCCGCCGGCCATGGGCACGTTCCAGACGCTCCGGTGCGGCCCGCGATCCTCGGCCGCGCCGGTGCCGGGATACCACGGCCACTGGTGCATGGACACGAAGCGGATGTCCGGCTCGTGCTCCACCATCGCCTGGGTGCCGTTGCCGTGGTGGACGTCCCAGTCCACGATGAGCACGCGCTCCAGGCCATGGCGCTCGCGCGCGTAGTGCGCACCCAGCGCCACGTTGCCGAACAGGCAGAAGCCCATCCCCGCGTCGGGGAGCGCGTGATGCCCCGGCGGACGCACCGCGCAGAAGCTGCGTCGGGCGCGCCCGTCCATGCTCAGGTCCACGGCGTCCAGCACGCACCCTGCCGCGGCGGTGGCGGCGGCCCACGAGCCCTCGCTCACCACCGTGTCCTCGTCCATGCGGCCGCCCCCGGCGGCGGCCATCGCCTCCACGCGCGCCACATAGTCCGGCGCATGGCCGAGGGCCAGCTCGCTCGCGGTGGCATGCCGGCCCTCCAGGTGCTGCAGCACGCCGTACAGCTCCGCATCGTCGCGCAGCGCGCGCGGGATCGCGCGCAGGCGCCCCACGTGCTCGGGGTGGCCCCAACCGGTGTCGTGGCGGCCGCAGTCGCTGTGTGAGATGTAGGCGATGGACAAGGGAGGTGTCGGGTGTGTGGGAGTCGGCCGCGCCGTCAGCGCGCGCCGCGCAGGCGCCGGGACGCCCACTCGCCCAGCAGCGCCACGGCGGCCACCGCGAACAGCAGCCACCAGGGCACCGGCGTGCGACGAGGCGCCGCGGCATCGCGCGGCTCGGGGGATGACGCGCCGAGTACGTCCACGAAGCGTGCCACCGGCGCGTCGTTCATCGAGGCGTCGCGCGCCACCGCGGGCCGCGCCTCCGCCGGGGCGTACGCGGCAGCAGCGACGAGTCCCGCCCACCACTCGCGATGCGCGAAGGGCGCGCCGGCGCCGCCCTGCATCCGCCAGCGCCAGGTCTCGTCGTAGCCGTGCAGCACCACGCGGCCCATCTGCTCGCGCCGGGCGGCGACGGCCACCGCGTCGCCGCGCCGCTCGGTCGCCACCGCATCCGCTCGCAGCGCTCGGAGCGCCCCGAGCGGCAGGCCCCGCCGCGCGTCCGCGCCGGCGAGCAGCCCCGCGTCTCCGCGATCGGGCGCCGATGGCTGGGCGGGCGCGAGCGCGCCCAGCGCCGGCACCGTGGCCGCCGGCGGCGCGAGCACCAGTCCCCCGCCGCTGCGCACGTAGGCTGCGATGCGCGCCGCGAAGGGGCGCGCGGCGGTGTCGAGCGCCACCACGGCGGCGTACCGCGCCGTGTCGATCGCGCCCACGCTGCCCTGGTCCACCGCCACCCCGGGCGCCACCGACAGCCGGGCCACCACCGTCCAGCCGCGCTCCTCGAGCGCGGCGATGGCGAACTTGCCCTCCCATCCCGCGCTGCCCAGCACCAGCACGGGGCGCAGCACGAGCGAGTCCGCGATGCCCGCCCGCGCGCTGACGCCTGGCACCGCGGCCGTCACCGGCGAGGCCACGCTGCGCGCCGCGAGCGCCGCACCGGCGCCACTCGGCCGCAGCGTGTCCAGCAGCCCCACCGCGTCGGCCAGCGCCACCGGCGTGCTCGCCGCCGCCCACACGCGCACGCCGCCGGCCGGATCGGCCAGCGGCTCCGCGCTCACCGCCACCGGCTCGGCGCCGCTCTGCGTGTAGCCGAGCGCCGTGCCCGCGCCGCGCAGCGCGCGCATCCAGTCGCGCAGCGTGTCGCCCGGTACGCCGCTCACCGTCACGTGCGCGCTGCGCACCTCGGGCGAGGCCGTCCATCGCGCCAGCGCGGCCGGCACGCCGGCCCCCGATGCGTGCTGGGTGGGCGGCTCCTCCACGGGGCGTATCAGCCGCACCAGCGCGAGCACCAGCACGGCCATCGCCACCATGCGCAGCGTCCATTCGAGCACGAGCCGCGCCGTGGGCGGAGTGGCGGCCGGCAGGGCGCCGAGGCTGACCTCCACGGGCCGCGCCTCCGCGCGCCGCGCTTCAGCGGGTGAGCGCATACACCACCAGGTTCACGGCGAAGCGCGTGTTGTCCACGCTCAGGAACCGCTTGCTGTCGGGGTGGTAGTTCCACTCCGAGCTGTAGTCCTTGCTGCTGTAGAGCACTCCGATGCGGCCGTCCACCAGCGTGGCCTGCAGGTGCTCGTGCACCAGGTTGTCGCCCCAGCCATTCATCTCGTGCGCCGTGGTGGGCGGTCCATCGGCGAAGGTGAAGAAGGCTCGATACAGCTCGTGGTCGTTGGGCAGGTCCGCCAGCGGGCCCACGGCGCGGGTGAGCTCCTCGGTGGCGGTCTTGTGGAACATGCCGTCCACGTCGTGGTTGTGGTCGTCCACGAACAGCAGTCCGCCGCGCTCCACGTAGCGCTTCAGGTTGCGCCGCTCGGCCTCCGTGAAGCGCACCGGCAGGTGTCCCGTGAGGTAGGCCAGCGGATACCGGTGCAGCGCATCGCCGCCCAGCGGCGCGATGACACCGGTGGGCGTCACGGGAATGGCCGTGTAGCGCGCGATGGTGTCGATGATGTTGGGCGCGACGAGCGGCGCCGAATCCCAGTCGCCGCTCTCGTACTGCACGGTGCAGAACGTGAACTCGCCGCGGCGAGCGGCCTCCGCCGCGGCCCGCTCGCCCGTCACCATCCGCCGCCGCTCCACGCGGGCAGCCCCGGCGCCGTGTGCGGCTCCCCATCGGCCAGCCGCCGCGCGCGGCGCAGCGCGTCGGTGGCATCGCGCCCGCCGCGCAGCCGCTCGATCGCGTCGCCCAGCGCGCCGGCCAGCGCTGGCGCCTCGGCCAGCGCGTCCACGCGCAGCAGGAGCAGCGAGTCCACCGCCGCGGCCGGCTGCGCGTCGAGCAGCAGGAGCGCGCGGTCCAGACGGCGCGCGCGCGCCGCGGCGGCCGCGTCGATGTCCTCGCGCGGCGTGCGTCCGCTCACCACGCCCGCGCTGTCCTTGCCCTGCAGCCGCGCCCGCGCCACGTCCACCACCACCGCCGGCGGCCGGCCGCGCAGGTAGATGCGCTCCGCCTCGCGCGCCTTCTGCAGCGCCACCAGCGCGCGCCGCATGGGCGCAATGGCGCGGCCGGGCGCGCCCACCTCCAGCTCGCGGCTGGCGTCCCACATGTGGTTGTACGCCTCGAGCAGCGGTTGATTCACGGCCACCACCGGCGTCTCGTCACCCTCGAAGTCCAGCATGGTGGGCTCGCCACCGCCGGTGGCCTTGGAGGCCTGCGCCAGCAGGTCGGCGGGGTCCAGCTTTCCCTCCACGCCGTGCTCGTGGCCGTCGCCGGCAAAGTGCGAGTGCTCGCCGTCCACGCCCTCGCCCAATCGCGTGTAGATGAGCTCACCCACACGCTTGCGCAGCGCGGTCTGGTCGCGCGCGATGGCCTGCGACTCCGACACCACGGTCGCTCGCGCAAGGCGCGGGCGGCGCTCCTCCAGGCGCTCGGTGAGCAGTAGCAGCATGCGCTGGCTCAGCGCGCTCTTGTCCACCTCGGGCGGCGGCGCGCCCTCCACGGCCAGCGAGTCGTACTCGCCCACGCGGGCCACGCGGATGGTGCGCGTCTCCGACACGCCCACCCCGGGCCCGGACACCGTATTGCGATCGCGCGCCACGAGGCGCACGTGCACGAAGTCTCCGGGCTTGAGCTCCAGCGCGTCCAGCGAGAGCGTGGCGCGCGGCTCCGCGCGTCGCCGGCCGTCCAGCGCCGCGCCGCCCAGCGTGCCCGAGCGGAAGGTGAAGTTCTCCCCCTCGCCAGAGCTCGCGATCCACTCCCACGCGGCACTGGCCAGCCCGAAGTCGTCGGTGGCCTCGCCGGCCAGCGGGATGCCGCCGGTGGGCGCGCGCACCACGGTGTCCACCACCGTGCGCGCGAGCGTGACGACGGGCGCCGAGTCCGCGCGCGGCTCCAGCACCACCAGGCGCTCGGCGCCGCCGCTGGTGAGCCGCAGCGCGCCCGGCGCGTGCGGCATGGCGAGCGAGAGCCGCCATGCACGCCCATCGCGCGTGACGGCGACCGCGCGACCACCCAGCTCCGCGGCCACGCTGCCCTCGCCCGCGCCGCGCAGCTCCACGCGGCTCGCCACCACGGCCGCCACGGAGGCGGGATCGTCGAGCGTGGTGGCCGGGAGCCCGGTGTACGCGGGTGGTTGGACGGTAGCGCGCAGGCGCGCGAGCGGGCTGGCGGCCGGCGGCGTGGTCGCGGTCGAGCCACCGGCGCCCGGCGCGCGCGCCGCCGGGGCAGCCGTGTGCCCCCGCGGCGTCACCAGCAGCAGCGCGCTGGCCGCGAGCAGCACCACGAGCGGCGGCGCCAGCGCGCGCACGGCGGCCGCTCGGCTCAGACGCTCCCACGGGATGTCGCGCAGGCGCGGCGCGAGGAACGGCGCCGTGGCCGCGAATCGCGGGTCGGCGGCCGTGACGAGCGCGTAGTCCAGCCCCGGCACCTGTTCCTCCACCCAGAGCGCCGCGCGCGTGGGCGACGCGGCCGCTCCTCCGCGCCAGTAGGCGACTGCGCCAGCCGCCACCGCGGTCACCAGCACGGCCGCGACCATCCCGGGGCGCGGCACCACCACGCCGAACGCCGCCAGCAGCCGCAGCACCGCGAACGCGAGCATGCCCGCCGCCAGCGCCCAGAGCCCGGTACGCGTGGCGCGCACCGCGGCCAGCACGCGCGCCAACCGTGCGACCTGCTCTCTCGCCGTCATCGCTCCTCCCTCCGGCCGCCACGCACGAGCATCTCGGCCACGAGCAGCGCGAGGGCGGCGCCGAGCAGCCAGGGCGCGAGCGCGGAGCGCGCCGTGGACGTCGCGCGCTGCACCGCCACCCGCTCCGGCCCGGCGCCCGCGAGCGCCGCTACCGCCGAATCGGCGAGCGGCGCCCGGTCGGCGAGTCCGCCGCACGGCTCCGCGAACCGCTGCACCAGCCGGTGGAGTGCCGGCCGCAGCGCCAGGTCCCCGCGCTCGCTCACCGGCACGCCCACGGTGCGCAGGCAACCGGCGCCCAGCGGCTGCTCGGTGGCCGCCGGCTCACCATCCACCCAGCGCGCAAGCACCGCGCCGTCCCCTGCCCGCCACGCGCGAACGAACGACGCCACCACCGTGGCCGGCCCGGACGTCACGCCGCCCACCGTGTCGGGCGCGGCGCGCGCGCTCCACCCGGCCGGCAGGGAGTCCGGCCACGTCACCAGCACGCCGCCCTCGCGCGCGAAGGCGGAGTCCGCCACGGACGGCGCGGCCGCCACCAGCCGCACCGGCGCCCGGCCGCCGGCGCGCGGCACGAACGCCGCCGCCGCGCCCAGCGGCCGGGTGAGCGCGATGCGCGAGTCGAACGCGCCCCGCGCGCTGTCGCCCGGCGCGGCCGCCACGCGCACCACCCGCAGCCGGCCCGGCCACCCGGCGCGCAGCGCGAGCGTCGCGGCATCCACCTCCTCGGCGGCCAGCGGCGACACCAGCACCAGCTCCAGCGAGTCGGTGGAATCGCGGAGCGCCGTGGCCAGCCGCCGGGCCGCCACCAGCGCGGCGGACAGTCGCCCCGGCGCCAGCGTGGGCGCGAGCGCCGCCGCGGTGTCGGC
Source organism: Gemmatimonadaceae bacterium (assembly GCA_036266115.1). Taxonomy (GTDB): domain Bacteria; phylum Gemmatimonadota; class Gemmatimonadetes; order Gemmatimonadales; family Gemmatimonadaceae; genus DATANT01. The sequence goes on from DATANT010000276.1 coordinate 34,887, forward strand.
GCCCGCGGCGAGCGCACTCGCCGCGGAGTCGAACGGCACGAGCACGTCACCGGCCGCGAGGAACGCGCGCACGGTATCGTGTACCGCGGCGGTGGCGGCCACCGCGCGGGAGCGATCGGCGAGCACGATGCGGCGCACACCCTGCCGCTCCGGGAGCACCACCGGCCGCGCGAACGCCAGGCCCAGGAGCAGCAGCGCGAGCACGCGCAGGAGCAGCAGCAGCCGGTCGGTGGGCCGCGGCGCGCGCGCCCTGGCACGTGCCGGCGCGTCCGGGATGAAGCGCGCCGTGGGGAACGCCACCGCCGGCGGGCGCTGCACGGCGATGAGGTGCAGCAGCACCGTGCCCGCGGCCGCGAGCGCGGCAGCCACCAGGAACCAGGGCGCGAGCAGCGTCATGGCGTCACGCGCGCACCGCGACCAGCGCGGAGGGCGCCACGATGCGCCGCACCGCCTGATCCGCCGGCTCGGTCGTGGTGACGAGGGTGTAGCCCGCGCCCGTAGCGCGCCACGAGCGGGCGAGCTCCTCGCGCCAGGCGGCGAACGCGCTCAGATAGGCGGCGCGCGCCGCGCCCACCAGCGGGCGCCGCACCTCGGGCTCCTCGGGATCCACCGCCAGGATGGCGGCGGGCGGCGGATCCAGCTCCTCGGCGGCCACCACGTGCACCGCGTGCACCTCGCCGCCCGCGGCCACGCGCTCGCTGGCCACGCGCAGCAGAGCGTCACCGTCGCCCAGGAAGTCGCTCACCACCGCGACCCGCACCGCCGGCGCGAGGCCGAGGAGCGCGGTGGCCAGCGATGCGCTGCCGGATGGCCGCACGGCGTCCAGCGCCGCGGCCACCTCGCTCACCACGCCGCGCCGGGTGCGCGGCGCCACGCGCGCCACACCGGCCGCGGTGGGCAGCAGCAACCCCACCGGATCGCCGCCCGCGTGCGCCACGGTGGCGAGCCCCACGGCCAACCGCCGAGCCTGTGCCCACTTCTCGTGCGTCGCCGCGGGATACGCCATGGACGCGGAGGCGTCCACGAGCAGTAGCGTGGCCAGGATGGAGTGGTCGTCGGCGAGCCGGATGTACGCGCGATCGCTGCGGGCGAGCAGCTTCCAGTCCAGGCGGCGCGGATCGTCGCCCTGCCGGTACGGGCGGTACTCGGTGAACTCCGCCGACGTGCCGCGCAGCCGCGACTGATGCGTGCCAGGCACCGCGCCGGGCACGGGGCGGCGCGCCGGCCACTGCACGCCGCGGAGCGCGTCGAGAAGGGAGCCGTAGGAGGAGATGGACACGGGCGGGACGAATGAGCGAAGCGCGGCGGCGGCGCGGGGAGGAGCGCGTGGGGCGCTCCACGCGCGCGGCTCCCTACACGCGGAGCCCGGACGCCGGCGCGGCCACCCGCTCCAGCAGGTCGTCCACGATCCGCTCCGCGGTCACGCCCTCGGCCTCGGCGGCGAAGTTGGGCAGCACGCGGTGCCGGAGCACCGGATGCGCCACCCGGCGGATGTCCTCCGGCGCCACCGCGAAGCGACCGGCGAGCAGGGCGTGCGCCTTGGCGCCCAGGATGAGCGCCTGGCCGGCGCGCGGGCCGGCGCCCCAGCGCACGTACCGCTTCACGAGCTCGGGCGCCGTGCCTCCGTCGGGGCGCGTGGCGCGCACCAGCGACGACGCGTACTCCAGCGCCGGGTCGGCCGCCGGCACCTCGCGCGCCAACCGCTGCAGCGCCACCGCCTGCGTGGCGTCGAGCACCGGCTCCAGCGCCGTGCGCTCGGTGCCGGTGGTGGCGCGCAGGATCGCGATCTCCTCCTGCGCGCTGGGGTAGCCGATGCGCACGTCGAACAGGAAGCGGTCGAGCTGGGCCTCGGGCAGCGGGTAGGTGCCCTCCTGCTCGAT
>DATANT010000277.1:0-2871 GCA_036266115.1 Gemmatimonadaceae bacterium
GTCGGCTCGCTGGGGGCGGCATGGTGGCGAGGTCGGTCGAGCCAGTCATCCCGCCGAAGCGCGGCGTCGGCAGGGCATTCTCACTCCTCTTCCCGCAGGAGCGCGCGGCACGGAGCGTATCCCGCCTCGTGTCATCCCGTAGGGGCGAGCCGGGAGAGGGATCAACCTCCTTCCTTGTCATCCCGACACTCGCGCAGCCTTCGGCTGCGCTCCTGCGGGATGACAACCTTGACTGGCATTGCGCTCGGCCGCGCTCCTGCGGGATGACACCCTCGATTGGCCTCCCTCTCGGCCGCGCTCCTGCGGGATGACAACCTTGGCTGGCCCCGGCTTCGAGCGGGGCTCCGACGAGAGAACAAGGTGGGCCGGCATCCCATCCGGCCGTCCTCCCGCCGGACGACCACCTTCCAGGCAGCCTCCACCCCGGCAGCCCCGCCCGCGCGCCGAAACCCCATCGCCGTGATGGGCGTACGGGAGGGCGTTCCCTTCCTCCCAGCCCCGCCATGCTCGCTGCCCTTCTCATGGCGGCGCTGCTCTCGCAGCAGCCCGCCTCCCCTGCCGGCGATACGCTGCGCACCGTGCCCGATTCCACCGCGTCGCGCTCCGATGACGAGCCGCGCCGCCCGCCACGCCGCATCCCGCTCACCCCCGCGCTCGAACGCTCGGCGTTCGACGACGCCGCGGCGCGCGAGCTGCTGGGGCGGGCGCGCGCGGCGCGCATGCGGCAGGACTCCACGCTCACCGGCTACGACGCCACCGCCTACCAGCGCATCTCGGTGGGGATGGGCATTCGCCGCGTGGGGCGCGAGCGGCTGCTCTTCCGCCGCGAGGTGGCGGCGCGGGTGCGCTGGCAGCGCGACGTGGGAGCGTTCGTGGACGTGCTGGGCGGGCGTCAGGCGCTGCCCATGGTGCAGGGGCGCAGCTCCGGGAAGGTGAAGGTGGAGGCGGAGATGGGCGACGACGACTTCGGCGACGTGCCCATCCCGTACTACCCCGGGCAGGAGACGCTCTGGATCGGATCGGGAATGGCGAAGATGGAGGTGAACGATCGCGAGCTCGTGCACCCCATCGCCGACGGCGCGGAGGCCTACTACAAGTACGCGATCGGCGATTCGGTGGTGTTCCGCCTGCCCGACGGCCGCACCATTCGCCTGCGCGAGCTGCGCGTGCGGCCGCGCGAGCCCAAGTGGAACCTGGGGGTGGGGTCGCTCTGGTTCGACGCGTCCACCGCGCAGCTCGTGCGCGCCGTCTACCGCCTGAGCGTGCCGGTGGACATCTGGCAGGTCGCGCTCGAGGAGGACTCCACCGCCATGGACGACGTGCCGCGCTGGGTGAAGCCGATGCTCACGCCCATGCGCGCCACGGTGAGCGCGATGACGGTGGAGTACGGGCTGCAGGAGGGGCGGTTCTGGCTGCCGCGGCTGCAGGCCTTCGACGCCCAGGCCGAGGTGAGCTTCATGCGGGTGCCCGTGCGGTTGGAGCAGAGCTTCAAGTACGCCAGCGTGAACGGCGCGCTGCCGGACAGCATGCCCAGCATCCCCGACGTGGCCGCGGAGCGCAGGCGCGACCGGGCCTGGCGCGACTCCATCCGTGCGCTGCCGAGCGAGGTACGCGACTCGCTGCGCACGGCTCGGCGGAAGGCGCGCGTGGACCAGTGCGCCGGCGGCGCCGACCAGGTGCGCACCAGCACGCGCAACGAGTACGACGGCGCGCTGTCCGTCCTCGTGCGCGTGCCGTGTGACAGCGCGAAGCTGGCGCGCTCGTCCGAGCTGCCGCCGTCCATCTACGACGCCGGCGACGAGCTGTGGGGCGGGCAGGAGCTGGACGCGCTCGTGAACGACGCGCTCTCCTTCGCCGCGCAGGCGGAGTGGGCGCCGCAGCGGCCGGTGCTGAGTTACGGGCTGGGCGACGGGCTGCTCCGCTACAATCGCGTGGAGGGTCTCTCGCCGGCGGTGCAGGTGACGCAGCAGCTGGGCGCCGGCTACACGGGGCGGCTGCTGGCGCGCATCGGTACGGCGGACTGGGTGCCGCGCGGCGAGCTCAGCCTGTCGCGCAGCGATGGGCGGCGCACGATCACCGTGGCCGGCTACAACAAGCTGGGGGTGGCCAACGACTGGGGCGATCCGCTGGGCTTCGGCGCGTCGGCCCTGGCGCTGCTGATCGGGCGCGACGAGGGGTTCTACTACCGGGCCGGGGGCGCCGAGGTGCGGCTGGCCGGCACCGGCGACGGCACGCTGGAGGCGCGCGCCTTCGTGGAGCGGCAGTCGAGCGCGCCGGTGGAGACGCAGGTCTCCGTGCCCAACGCGTTCGGCGACCACCAGTTCATCCCCAACATCGCCGCCGAGCGCGGGAACGTGGCCGGGCTGGCGGCGCGCGCGTCGCGCACCTGGGGCGTGAACCCGGACGGCTGGCGGACGTTCGTGGACGCGCGCGGTGAGGTGGGCAGCTGGGACTTCGGCTACGTGCGCGCACTGGCCGACGTCACGGTGTCGCACCCGCTGGTGGCCGCGGCCGATGGGGCGCTGACGGTGAGCGGCGGCGTGTCGGCCGGCGACCTGCCCGCGCAGCGCCGGTACTATCTGGGCGGCCCGCACACCATTCGCGGCCAGGCCGGCGGCGCGATGGTGGGCGACGCGTTCTGGATGGCGCGCGCGGCGGTGGGGCACAGCTTCACCGCCGTGCGTCCCACGCTGTTCTACGACGTCGGGTGGGCCGGGGACCGCGACCAGTGGCGCCACCCGGGCACGGTGGGCAGCGGGGCGGGCGCCGGGCTCTCCATCCTGGACGGGATGATGCGCGTGGACCTGGCGCGCGGCTTCCAGCCGGAGCGGCAGTGGCGGCTGGACCTGTATCTGGAGGCGCGGTTCTGAT
>DATANT010000278.1:0-23080 GCA_036266115.1 Gemmatimonadaceae bacterium
ATTTGCGGCGCTGACGCCACCCCGGCGGCCGCTGGTACGCGCCCTGCCTTTCCCCTCGCCGCGTCCCGGATCACGCCCGGGATCCGCCTCGCACTCCCTCACTGCACCACGTCATGTCCACCGAACAAGAGCCAGCGGCCGATGCCGCCGCCACCAACGCCAAGCGCGGCAAGTTCCCGCTGATGATGGTGGCCGGCGTGGGCCTGCTCCTCGGCGCCACCGTTGGCGTGCTCGTCGTCGGCCCCCGGTTCGTCGGCGGGTCGGCGAGCGCCGCGGCGCCATCGTCCGCCTCCGCCGACGACCCGCACGACGCGGGCGCCGGCAAGAGCGCCGTGCCGCGGTCCACCGCGCCGCTCCACATCGTGGACAACCTGGTGCTCAATCCGGCCAACTCCGGTGGCACCCGCTTTCTGCTGCTCTCCGTGGCGCTCGACGTCGCGGACGCCCAGGTGAGCACCGAGATGACGAGCCGGGATGCCGAGGTGCGCGACATCATCCTGCGTATCCTCGGCAACAAGGAGGTGCAGCAGCTCACCGCGCTCGAGCAGCGCGAGCAGATGCGCATCCAGATACGCGACACGCTCGCCGCCCGCTTCGGGCGCGCGTCGGTGCGGCACGTGTACTTCCCGCAGTTCGTGATCCAGTAGCATGAGCCATCCAGGGCGCGCCGCGTCGTCCGAGACGCTCTCCCAGCACGACATCGACTCGCTGCTGCGCCGCGACACGCCGCCGGCCAGCCGCGGCGCGGTCGCCGGCGGTGGCGACGTGCAGGTCTACGACTTCCGCCGCCCCAGCCGCGTGTCCAAGGAGCGGCTGCGCGCACTCGAGGCCATGTACGACCGGCTCGTGAAATCGTTGGAAGGCTGGCTCGTGGGGCGCGTGCGCGGGCAGATCGAGCTCCGGCTCATGAGCGTGGAGCCCTCCAGCTTCGACGAGTTCACGCTGTCGCTGCCCAACCCGTGCGCGTCGTTCCTCATGGACATCGCCGACTCCGGCGGCCAGCAGGGCGTGCTCGACGTGGGCAGCGAGTTCGCGTTCTTCCTCGTGGACCGCCTGTTCGGCGGCGGGGGCCAGCCCAGCACGCCCGATCGCTCGCTCACGCTCATCGAGCGCATGGCGGTGCGCGGCGTGGCCGAGCGGGTGACCACGCTGCTCGGCGAGGTGTGGCAGGATCACGTGCCGCTGGAGCTCACGCTCAGCGGCTTCGAGACCATCCCCGAGATCCTGCAGGCCGCCAACCGCGAGGATCCGGTGCTCGTGGCCAACGTGGAGGTGAAGGCCGGCGGCACGAGCAGCCTGCTGCTCATCTGCCTGCCCTTCGCGGCGCTCGACAAGTTCTTCGGCGGCTCGCTGGAGCGCCGCGTGAACAACGTGGCCGGCTCGGCGCGCGAGCGCGAGGCCAGCCTCGCGCTCACCGAGACCTCCGTGCGCGCCTCGCGCGTGAACATCTCGGCGCGACTGCCGGAGTTCTCGCTCACCGTGCGCGACCTCGCCGCGCTCGTGCCGGGCGCGGTGATCCCCACCGGCATCGCCCGCGACGCATCGCTCACCGTGCTGGTGAACGGCCAGCCGCGCTTCGCCGCCGCCGCCGGACGCGTGGGGCAGAAGCTCGCGCTCCAGCTCACCCGCCCCATCGACGCCGACGCGGAGAGCGGCACGCTCGACTCCGCCCTTCCCTTCCAGTCCGACTCCCCCCTCTCATGACCGCACCCACCTCCCCGCCGCAGGGTGGCGCCACGCTCGGCAACACGTACGAGCCGCCGGCCGGCGCGCCCATCTCGATGCTCTACGACCTCACGCTGCCGGTCTCCATCGAGCTCGGGCGGACGACCATGACCATCCAGGACGTGCTGCGCCTGGGCCGCGGCTCGGTGATCCAGCTCGAGCGGCTGGCCGGCGAGCCGATCGACATCTTCGTGGGCGACCGCCGCTTCGCCGAGGGCGAGGTGGTGGTGCTCGGCGAGCAGTTCGGCGTCCGCATCACGCGCATCCTGAGCGCCAAGCCGCACGCCGAGACCGGCGCGTGACCTTCGGCTCCGCGGTGGGCGTCCTCGGGACGCTCCTCTTCGTCCTGGGCCTGCTGGCGGTGGCCATGCGGCTGCTGCGAAAGGTGGCCACCGGCGCGGCCACGGGTCGCGGGCGTCTGCCGTTCGAGGTGGTGCAGCGCATCGCGCTCGGCCCCAAGCAGGGCATCGCCGTGGTGCGCATCGGCAGTCGCGTGGTGGCGGTGAGCGTGGGCGACGGCGGCGTGCGTCCGCTGCTCGAGCTGGACGGCGAGGACGAGCAGCAGCTGCTCACCGAGCCGCCGCAGCAGGCCGCCGTGGGCGCGCGGCCGCGTGGCGCGTCGGCTCCCGTGGCGGCATACGCCGGCGCCGGCGGCCGCGACTTCCTCTCGGCGCTGCGCGAGGCCGTGCGCACCGCCGTGCCGCTGGTGGCGCTGGCCGCCGCGCTCGTGCTGCCGGCGAGCGTGCAGGCGCAGCGGGCCGCCGGCGCGCCCGGCGCGCCGGCGCCGCAGGTGCCGGCCGCCGGCAATGCCGCCGGCCTCCCCACCGGCGTGGTGACGCGTCCCGCCGCGCCGCCACCCGGCGCGGCCACGCCCGGCCTCACCGCTCCGCAGGCCGCCGCGCCCGCGCAGCCCGTGGTGGGCCGCGACGCCATGGCCGTGGCCCGCGTGGACACCATGATGACGCGCCTCGCGCCGCAGATGGACCTGCGCGTGGGCCAGGCCGGCGAGGGCGGGCTCCGCCTGAGCGGCACCGTGGGCGTGGTGGTGATGATGGGGCTCCTCACCCTGCTCCCCACGCTGCTCCTGATGATGACCGGCTTCACCCGGATCCTCATCGTGCTGCACTTCCTCAAGCAGGCGCTCGGCACCCAGAGCGCGCCGCCGTCGCATCTCGTGGCCGGCCTCGCGCTGCTGCTCACCGCCTTCGTGATGGCGCCCACGCTGAGCGAGGTGAATCGCACCGCGCTGGAGCCGTGGATGGACGGGCGCATGGAGCAGGCCGAGATGATGGCCACCGGCGTGAAGCCGTTTCGCGAGTTCATGCTCCGCCAGACGCGCGACTCCGACCTGCAGACCTTCATCGACATGAGCGAGGGCGTGCAGCCCGCCACCGAGGACGACGTGTCGCTCGTGGTGCTGGTGTCCGCGTTCGTGACCAGCGAGCTGCGCACCGCGTTCCAGATCGGCTTCGCGCTCTTCCTGCCGTTCATCGTGATCGACGTGGTGGTGAGCTCGGTGCTCATGAGCATGGGCATGTTCATGCTGCCGCCGGCGATGATCTCGCTGCCGTTCAAGCTGTTGCTGTTCGTGTTGGTGGACGGGTGGGCGCTGGTGGTGCAGGGGTTGGTGGCGAGCTTCGGGTAGCGACCCCTCGCGCCTCCCTGGTGACCCGGACGCGGGCGGCGCAGATTGGATCGAACGCGACATTCGGGCGCGCGGCGCGCCTCGAAACGCGTGTGGCGGATTCACCCGGGAGTCTTCGCCCGATGTCCGATCTCCTCACCCGCATGCTCGTGGAGAACGTGCAGCCCCGGCCGGGCCGTGGAGGCTGGCACGGCGGCCCGACCCCGATCGGCGCGCTCCGGGGTGTGTCCGCCGAGCAGGCCGCGTGGGAGCCCGCGCCCGGCCGCAAGAGCATCTGGCAGCTCACGCTCCACATCGCCTACTGGAAGTACGCCGTGCGGCGGCGTCTGGAGGGCGGAGCGGCGGATCGGAAAGCTCGCTTCCCGCGCACGCCGGCCAACTGGCCCGCGGTGCCAGCGGCCGCGGACGAGGGGGCGTGGCGTGCGGACGTGGCGCTCCTCAAGACCGAGCACGAGCGTCTGGTGGCCGCCCTGGCGGCCGTGCCCGTCGACCGGTACGGCGAGGTGCTGCCGGGTGGAAAGCGGTGGACCGTGGGGGAGCTGATACTCGGCATCGCCCAGCACGATGCGTATCACACCGGGCAGATCCAGATGCTCAAGCGGCTGTGGGTGGCGATGCGGGCACGGGGTGGCGCGTCTCGCACCTGAACCAGCTTCGAGGCATCACCGGAGACACCGGAGCGAGCGAGTGCTGGTCATGGGCGGAACGCGTGGCACCCCCATTCGCGCCCCTTACTGCGAGGAGACCCGCCGCGCCGCGGGCTGCGGCAACGGCTTCCTGGGCAGCGGCTCGTCGCGCATGGCCGCGAGGTAGGCGAAGCTCGCCGCCACCACGGCCTGCTGGATCAGGTCGTCCGGCTGCACGCGATCCACGAAGTCCATGTTCGAGTGGTGCGTGCGCGAGTTGTACTCCAGCCGCTCCTGCACGAACTGGAAGCCCGGCACGCCCACCGCCTCGAACGCGGAGTGGTCGGTGGACCCCACCGACCGCGGCCCCAGGATGGTCACGCCGAGCGGCGCGAGTGGCGCGATCCACTGGGCGAAGATCGGGCGGAGGGCGGCGTTCTCCTGCATCCAGATGCCGCGGATCTTCCCCGTGCCGTTGTCCAGGTTGAAGTAGGCGGCGAGCTTCGCGTGCCCGGGCTTGCGCTGCATGGTCTCGGGATCGGCGAGATGCGCCTTCACGTAGGCGCGCGAGCCCAGGAGCCCCTGCTCCTCCCCGCCCCAGAGCGCCACCCGGATCGTACGCCGCGGCTTCGCGCCCACGGCCTTCAGGATGCGCATGGCCTCGATCATGGCCGTGCTGCCGGTGGCGTTGTCGGTGGCGCCCGTGGCGCCGTGCCAGGAGTCGAAGTGCGCGCCCAGCAGCACGACCTCGTCCCGGAGCTTCGGGTCGGTCCCGGGGATCTCGGCGATGATGTTGAAGCCGTTCATCGACGTCTCGTCGTGGAACCGCGTGCGCACGTCCAGCTGCATCTTCACCGGCACGCCCTTCTCCAGCACGCGCACCATGCGGTTGTAGTGCTCCACGGCGATGGTGACGGCGGGGAGCCCCTGGCCCGCGTCGGCGCCGCGCGATCCGCCGGCGCCCACGAAGATCGTGCCGCCATCGGTGCGCTGCGCCTGCCACGACATCTCGCTGCCGCCGGCCGACATGAACGAGTCGGAGCCACGGTCGATGAGCGCGAGCGCACCCTCGTCCTTGTAGAACTGCTGGATGCGCTGCGGGGAGAGCTGGCCTTCCGCCGGGCCGCCGCGCATGCCACCGGCCTGCCGGGTGGGGGTGAGCGTCTCCGCCTCACGGATGTCGTCCTCGTTCATCCGGAGGACGATGCGCCCCTCCAGCATCTTCACCTCACGCTCCGGCTGCGTGAGGACGATCTTGCCGCGGAGCCGACCACGATGCTTCGCGAGGTCGGCTTCGGTGGCGAGCGGCGCGTACACCACGTCGGCCGTCACCTCGCCCCGGGTGCCGGCGGTCCAGGCCTTCGGCATGCCGATGATCGGCATCACGCGCGGCTCGGTCATGCTGGCGCTGAAGTGCTCGAGCGACCACCCCTTGCCGAACGGCCACCGCTCCTCGTGGATGTTCGCGAGCCCCCACGCGGTGAACCGTGCCCGCACCCAGGCGCCCGCCTGCTCGATCTCCGGGCCGCCGGTGAGCCGTGGCCCATGGACGTCGCTCAGCCAGCCGATGGTACTCATGGCCTGCGAGCGATTCATGCCCTCGTCGCGGATCCGCGCCAGCATGGCGGTGTCGACGCGTTCCGGCGCCGCCGTGGCGGCGGGAGTCTGGGCGACGGCGGGGCCGGCGGGGCCGGCGAGTGCGAGCACTACCACTACCTTGGCGAGCCGGTTCATGTGGGGCTCCTCGGAGAGTCGGGGCAGCGCGATTGGAGCGTACCCGCCGATTCGTTGTCCGAACTGGCTCGTCCACGTGCGCCGGGGTGCGTTCTGGAGGCTCTACGCGGCCATCGCCGGTCTCGTTGTGGAGGTCGGTGGACGGAGGCCGAGCCCCCGCCCCGCGGCAACAACCGCCGCCGTCCGCTCGGCAACTCTTGCCGCACCGGAAGCGTGAGCCCCACCGCCCGGCGCTGGCGCCCGAAACGCAAGCCAATAACCCACAAGCGATTACGCGGTGCAACGCGACCCACGGCCCGCGGTACGCGCCGTGCCTTTCCCCGTTGGCGTCAGTCGCGTTCCCCGCCGTCCGCCCCCGCCCCCGCCCCGACACCTGCCCCGCCGTGTCCCACACGTTCGTCGTCGACCTCGCCCGCAACGCGATCTTCCTCGCCCTGCTCCTCGCCGCGCCCATGCTGCTCGTGGCGCTCGGCGTGGGGCTCATCGTGAGCGTGCTGCAGGCGGTGACGCAGATCCAGGAGCAGACCCTGGCCTTCGTGCCCAAGCTCGTGGCCGTGGGGGCGATCTTCCTGGTCGCGCTCCCCTGGATGCTGCAGCTCGCGGTGCGCTACACCACGGAGCTGTTCCGCAGCATCCCCACGATGGCCGGCTGACCGCGCCTCGTGGCCGCTGCCCTGGACCTGTTCGCGCCCGGCACCGCGCCGGCGCTCGCCCTGCTCGGGGCGCGCGTGGGCGGGCTCGTGATGGTGGCCCCGGTGTTCTCGGCGCGCAGCATCCCGCCCATGGTGCGCGCCGGCCTGGTGGTGCTCCTCACGCTGCTGCTCGGCCCCATCGCACATGACGCGGCGCAGGCCACGGCCCTCACGCCGGCCTCGCTGCTCGGCGAGACCGCGGTGGGCTTCGCCATCGGGCTGGGGGCGGCGATCCTCGTGGGCGCCGCGGAGGCGGCCGGTGACCTCATGGGGATCCAGATCGGCCTCTCCGGCGCGGCGCTCTTCGATCCGATGAGCGGCGCCAGCGTGCCCGCGCTCGGCCAGTTCATGCAGCTCTTCGCCATCACGCTGCTGCTCTCGTTCAACCTGCACCACGTGATGATCGACGCGCTGGCCGCCAGCGTGCAGGCCGTGCCGCTGGGCGCGCCGCTGGATCTGGAGCGCGGGCTGGGCGCGATGGTGTCGCTGGGCGGCACGCTCTTCGCGCTCGGCCTGCGCTTCGCCGCGCCGGTGATCGCCGCCGTGCTCGTGACCAACGTGGCGCTCGCCGTGCTCTCGCGCGCCGCGCCGCAGCTCAACGTGCTCTCCGTGGCCTTCCCGGTGCAGATCGCCATCGGGCTGTTCACGCTCTTCGCCTCGCTCTCGCTCATCGCCACGTTCTTCGGCGGCTGGACGGGCACGTACGACGCCATGCTGGACCGCGTGTTCGGCGCGATGCTGGGAGGGCGCTGAGTGGCGGAGAACGGGCAGGAGAAGACCGAAGCCGCCACCCCCAAGCGACGCGAGGACGCCCGCACCGAGGGGCGCATCCCGCGCAGCCAGGAGCTCACCACGGCGGTGATGCTGCTCGGCGCCGCGCTCGTGCTCAACGCCGCCGCCCCCGCGCTCTCCGCGCGGCTCATCGAGATCTTCGGCATCGGGCTCGGCACGGCCGCCGCCGCGCCGCTGGACGCCGCCGGCGCCACCGCGCTGGTGCGTGGCCTGGGGCTGCGCACCATGCAGGCGCTCATCCTGGTGGTGGGCTCCATGGCCGTCATCGCCGTCGCCATGGGCGCCGCGCAGGCGCGCGGCGTGCTCACCACCAAGCCGCTCGGCCCCAACTGGGGGCGCCTGAATCCGCTGGAGAACGGCAAGCGCATGCTCGGCGTCACGCCGTGGGCGGAGCTCGTGAAGTCGCTCACCAAGCTGCTCATCGTGAGCCTGGCCGTCTACTGGTCGCTCCGCGCGGCCTGGCCGGACATGCTGGCCCTGGCGCAGCAGTCGCCGTTCGGGCTGCTCGCCGTCACCCGGCAGTACGCCGTGCGCCTGCTGGCCACGGCGGGCTTCTCGTATCTCGCGCTCGCGCTGCTCGACTACCTCTACCAGCTCTGGGACTACGAGCGCGGCCTCAAGATGAGCCGCGAGGACATCAAGCAGGAAGTGAAGCAGAGCGAGGGCGACCAGATGATGAAGGCGCGCGTGCGGAGCTTCGGCCGCCAGCTCGCGCGCCGGCAGATGTTCCGCGACGTGCCCACCGCGGACGTGGTGCTGGTGAATCCCACGCACATCGCCATCGCGCTCAAGTATGACCCGTCCGTGGCGCCGGCCCCCATGGTGGTCGCCATGGGCGAGCGCAAGGTGGCCGAGCGCATCAAGAAGCTCGCCTTCGAGCACGGCGTGCCCGTGATCGAGAACCGCCCGCTGGCCCGCGCGCTCATCGCCGCCGCGCACGTGGGCACCATGATCCCCCCCGAGCTCTACGCCGCCGTGGCCGAGGTGCTCGCCTTCGTCATTCGCCAGCGCACCGCGCTCGGAATGCGCTGGGCCGGCTCCGCCACCGCCTGATCCCCGAATGACCACCTCCGCTCTTCCCCTGCCCGCGGCCCCGATCAAACGCACCGCCGATGCGGCGCTCGCCGTTGGCGTGGTGGCCATCATCGCGCTGCTCGTCGTGCCGTTGCCGGCCGTCGTGCTGGACCTGCTGCTGGCCGCGGTGTTCGGCGTCTCGGTGGTGGTGCTGCTGGTGGCGCTCTACACCACGGACCCGCTGGACTTCAGCAGCTTTCCGGTGCTGCTGCTGCTCCTCACGCTCTTCCGCCTGGCGCTGAACGTGAGCAGCACGCGCCTCATCCTGGACAAGGGCGACGCGGGCCAGGTGATCCACGCGTTCGGCGAGTTCGTGATCGGCGGCAACTACGTGGTGGGGATCGTGATCTTCCTGATCCTCATCGGTATCAACTTCATCGTCATCACCAAGGGCGCCGGCCGCGTGGCCGAGGTGGCCGCGCGCTTCACGCTGGACGCCATGCCCGGCAAGCAGATGGCGATCGACGCGGACCTGAGCGCGGGGCTCATCGACGAGAGCGACGCGCGGCGCCGCCGCGACGAGATCGCGCGGCAGGCGGACTTCTACGGCGCCATGGACGGCTCGTCCAAGTTCGTGAAGGGCGACGCCATCGCCGGGCTGCTCATCACGGCCATCAACATCGCCGGCGGCATCTTCGTGGGCGTGGTGCAGCGCGGCATGTCGTTCGGGGACGCGGCCGCCACCTACACCACGCTCACCGTGGGCGACGGCCTGGTGACGCAGATCCCGGCGCTCATCGTGAGCACCGCGGCGGGCCTCATGGTGACGCACGCCGCCGGCGGCAAGCGCATGGGCAACCTGCTCGCCACGCAGCTCGGCGCGCACCCGCGCGCCATGTGGATCGCAGCCGGCGTGCTGGGCTTCTTCGCCGTGGTGCCGGGGCTGCCCAAGCTCCCGTTCATCGCCCTCGCCCTCACGCTCGCCTTCCTGGCTCGCGCCTCGGCCGGCGCCGAGAAGCAGCGCGAGGTGGCCGCCCAGGTGCAGACGGCGCCGGTGCAGGAGGCGCCCACGTCCACCCCCATGCAGGACCTGCTGCAGATCGACCCGATCGAGCTGGAGGTGGGCTACGCGCTCATCCCGCTCGTGGACGAGCGGCAGGGCGGCGACCTGCTGGAGCGCATCGCGCTGCTCCGCAAGCAGTCGGCGCTGGAGCTGGGCATGCTCATCCCGCAGATCCGCATCCGCGACGACGTGCGCCTGCCCGCCAACGAGTACGTCATCAAGCTGCGCGGCTCCGAGATCGCCCGCGCCGAGGTGATGCCGCGCTTCCTGCTGGCGCTCGACACGGGCGCCGTGCTGCAGCCCATCGACGGCATCGAGACCACGGAGCCGAGCTTCGGCATGCCGGCGCGCTGGATCGCCGCGTCGCGCCGCCCCGAGGCGGAGACGAACGGCTACACGGTGGTGGAGCCGGCCACGATGGTGGCCACGCACCTCATGGAGACGCTCAAGACCAACGCCGCCGAGCTGCTCGGCCGCCAGGACGTGCAGGAGATGGTGGAGACGCTCAAGCGCACCCACCCCGCGCTGGTGGACGAGATCGTGCCCGCCAAGCTCTCGCTGGGCGTGCTGCACCGCGTGCTCCAGCGGCTGCTGCGCGAGCGGGTGCCCATCCGCGACCTCGTCACCATCCTCGAGGCGCTGGGCGACGCGGCCGAGCAGACCAAGGACCCGGAGGCGCTCACCGAGCACGTGCGGCGCTCGCTCACCCACGTCATCGCGCGGCTGCACACCGACGCCACCGGCTCGGTGCGCGGCATCACGGTGGGGCCGCGGCTGGAGAGCGCGCTCATGGGCCTCTTCGGCCCGCGCGCCGGGCAGAACGTGGCGCTCATGACCCCGGACTCGCTGGGCACGCTGCTGCGCGACCTGAACACGCTGGTGGCCGCGCACACGGCCGACGGCCGCGCGCTGCCCATCATCGTTCCACCCTCGCTGCGCGTGGGCGTGCGCCGGCTCATCGAGCCGGTGATGCCGCAGGTGCCGGTGGTCTCGCTGGGCGAGCTGCCGCCGGCCGTCTCGGTGAGCAGCGTGGCCACATGGGAGCTGACCAATGCGGTTTGAGCTGTTCCGCGGCGCCGATACGGCCGCCGTCTTTCGCCAGGCCATCGCCGTGCTGGGCGACGACGCCGTGGTGGTGCGCATGGCGACCATCGCCGACGCGCCGCCGAGCGAGCGCATCGAGATCGTGGCGTCCACCAGCGGCGCGGTGGAGCGCTTCCGCCTGCGCATCACGCCGGGCGCGCTCGTCTCGCTGGACCGCGCCGCGCCGCGCCGCGCCGGCCCGATGGTCATCGCGCTCGTCGGCGCCACCGGCGCCGGCAAGACCACGACCATCGCCAAGCTCGCGGTGCATCCCGAGGAGTTCGGCGACTGGCGCGTGGGGCTGCTCACGCTCGACACCTACCGCGCCGGCGCGCTGGACCAGCTGCAGGCGTACGCCACCGCGGCGCGGCTGCCGCTGGAGTCGGCGCGCGACGTGGGCGACGTGAAGCTCGCGCTGCAGCGCCTCTCGCACTGCGACGTGGTGCTGGTGGACACGCCGGGCCGTGGGCCGGCGCAGAAGGCGCTCGCCGCGCGCACCGCGGCCATGCTCCGCGCCACCGCGCCGGACGAGGTGCATCTGGTGGCGCCGGCATCGCTCCGCTTCGACCTGGCCCAGACGCTGCGCGCCGAGGCGGCCGACCTGGGCGTGACGCACGCGCTGCTCACCAAGCTGGACGAGGTGCCCGGCGAGGCCGGCCTGGCCGAGCTCGCGCAGCGCCTGGGCTTTCCGGTGCGCTGGGTGACCGACGGGCAGAACGTGCCGGTGGACCTGCATGCGGGCCCGCACCGCATCATGGCGTCGCTCGGCGTGGCGGTGGACGAGGTCGGGGTCCGCTGATGCGTCAGCTCGACGCCCTCTCCCGATTCGCGAGCACGCGCCCCATGCCGGCGCTGCCGGCGCCGGACGCGCCGGTGCTCGTGGTGGCCAGCGGCAAGGGCGGCACCGGCACGTCGCTGGTGTCCGCGCTGCTCGCGCTGGCGCTGGCCGAGGACGGGCGCCGCACGCTGCTCGTGGAGGCGGTGCCCGGGTTCGGCGCGCTGCCGCTGCTGCTCGGCGTGCGCCCCACGTACGGCGTGCACTCGCTGCTGCTCGGCGTGGATGCCGCGCACGCGCTGCTGCCGGTGGCCGGATCGCTCGCGCTGCTCGCCGGCACCGGCGAGACGCACGCGGACGCGCCGGCCGCGACCATCGCCGAGTGGGGCAGCGCGCTCCGGCGCGCGTCGTCGCTGTACGGGGAGTTCGACGTGGTGGTGGTGGACGCCGGATCGCGCGCGGACGTGGTGAGCGCGGCGTGCACCGCCGGCGTCTCCAGCCTGCTCGCCGTCACCACGCGCGACCCCATCGCGCTCGCCGCCACCCACGCCTTGGTGAAGACGCTCGCGCCGCTCGTGGGCGCGCCGGCCATCGTGGCCAACCGGTGCGACGAACACGAGGGGATGATCGTCCACCAACACCTGCTCCACGCCGCCGATCGCTTTCTGGGACACCCGGTGGAGTTCGCCGGCGCCATTCCGGCCGATCAGTGCCTCGCCGGCGGGCTGGCCGGCGGGATGAGCGTGCAGGACGCCGCCGGCGGATCGCCGGCCGCCGTCGCCGCGCGCGCCATCGGCCTCGGCATGCTGCACACTGTCGCTCTTCGTCTGGCGGGCGCCTCACCGCCACCGGACGCTCCCGCGCAATTCGCACTCGCAAGGAACTGACGATGGACACCTCCGCACTCTGGCAGGCCTTCGCCGCCGGCGATGCCACCGCTCGCGAGCAGGCGCGCGAGCGGCTGCTCACCGAGCATCTGGGGCTCGTGCACTACGTGGCCAAGCAGGTGGCACGCGGCCTCTCCACCGAGGCGGACTTCGACGAGCTGGTGAGCGCCGGCACGATCGGCCTGGTGCAGGCACTGGAGGGCTTCGACGCCGCGCGCGGCCTCGCCTTCAGCACGTTCGCCGCGCCCCGCATTCGCGGCGCGATGCTGGACGAGCTGCGCCGGCAGGACCACGTGCCGCGCTCCGTGCGCCGCAAGGCGCGCGAGATCGGCCAGGCGCGCGAGGCGCTCACGCGCCTGCTCAACCGCATGCCGGAGCCCTCGGAGCTGGCCAACCAGCTGGGCGTGGACCTGGAGACGCTCTGGCGGTGGGAGGGCGACGTGAACGGCGCGACCAGGGTGTCCATCGAGCGCCGGGCCGGCGCCGACGAGGACGGCCCGCGCCCGATGGACGTGATCGTGGACGACGAGAGCCTGAGCGTGGAGGAACACATCACGCACGGCCAGGAGGCGGCGCTGCTGCGCGACGCGATCCTCAAGCTGGGGGAGCAGGAGCGCACCGTGCTCGCGCTGTACTACTACGAGGAGCTCAAGCTGAGCGAGATCGCCACCGTGCTCGGCGTGACGGAGTCGCGGGTGTCGCAGATCCGGTCGAAGGCGCTGTCGCGGCTGCGAACGAGACTCGCGCCGTTGCGGGGGCAGGCGGCGTAGCGGGAGCCGTTCGCGGGAGCCAGCCGCGCGCCGCCGAGGGATCTGTGGGCGGCCGCCGCGCGGCCGCCCTTTCTCATCTGCGCCCTTCCCCATCCGCCGCCGCCGACGCCGATCCGCGTCCGACACCCGGCAACTCCCGCCGCACCGGCACGAATTGCCGCGCCCCGACCCGCACGGCCGGCGGGCACCGACGCACCACAACACGCTGTCCCCCAACGCATTAACCCGCCCGCCACCCACCCGCGGCACGGGGCACGTGGGTTGCCTCTGCGGCCTACGACAGCACCAACCGAGGAACTCCCGTGGGCATCAGCTATCCACCGACCGGCATGACCAGCGCCTCCTTCGCCCTCCGCTACTGGGAACGGCGCCAGGAAGTCGCGGCCAACAACCTGGCCAACGTCTCCACCGATGGCTTCAAGGGCGAGCGCGCCTTCGCGCGGCTCGTGGAGGGCGCGCTGCCGGAGATCGGCGCCGCCACCGACCTGCGCACCGGTCCGCTCACGCCCACCGAGAGTCCCCTGGACCTCGCGCTGGCCGGCGACGGCTTCTTCGTGGTGCAGACGCCGGCGGGCGAGCGCTACACCCGCGGCGGCGCGCTGCGCTTCGACGATCAGCACCGGCTGGTGGACGGCGGCGGCAACCCCCTGCTGGGCGAGGACGGCGCCATCGTCGCGCTGCCCGGCGAGCTGGTGCCCGAGCAGACCGACCCCGGGATGCCCGCCGCCACCGGCGGCGCCGGCAACGCCCTGCTGCAGATCGACCGCACCGGCCGCGTGCAGCTCGCCGGCCGCACCGTGGCGCAACTCCGCGTGGAGCGGCTCGCGCCCGGCGCGCAGGTGACCCACGCCAGCCACAACCTGTTCGTCCCCCCCGCCGAGGGCCGCCTGAACGTGGCGCTCGAGGAGCGCGAGGTGCGCCAGGGGATGCTCGAAGGCAGCAACGTGAGCTCCGTGAGCTCGCTCGTGGACATGATCTCCATCCAGCGCGCCTACGCCTCGGTGCAGAAGGCCGTGACCACACTGGACGGCATTCGCGGCGTGCTGACGAACGAGATCGGCAAGCCCTCGTAATCGACACCCAGACTCCGAGCCTCCCATGGATCCCGCTCTCCGCACCGCCGCCACCGGCATGATCGCGCAGCAGACGCGCACCGAGGTGATCTCCAACAACCTCGCCAACGTCAACACCACCGGCTTCAAGCGCAGCCGCGCGCACTTCGAGGACCTGCTCTATCAGACCGTGCAGGGCGCGGCCATCGTGGGCCAGCCGGACATGAACGCCACGCCGCCCATCCAGATCGGGCGCGGCGTGCGGCTCGCGTCCGTGCAGCGGCTGCACCAGCAGGGGCCCATCGAGCAGACGGAGCGCCCGCTCGATCTCGCGATCGAGGGCGAGGGCTTCTTCCAGGTGCAGCTGCCCAACGGCCAGGTGGGCTACACGCGCGACGGCACCTTCCAGCTCTCGGACGAGGGCACGCTGGTCACCCAGCAGGGCTTCACGGTGGTCCCGGGCATCCAGGTGCCGCAGGACGCCACCCAGGTCACCATCTCGCGCACCGGCACGGTGTCCATCGAGCGCGGCGCCGGCGGGGTCGCGTCCGAGGTGGGACGCCTGGAGCTCGCCCGCTTCGCGAACCCGGCGGGGCTCATGAGCATGGGCGAGAACATCTACACGGCCACGTCGGCCTCGGGCGAGCCGGTGCTGGGCTTCGCCGAGGAGGACAACATGGGCCGCATCGTCCAGGGCTATCTCGAGGGCAGCAACGTGGAGATCGTCCAGGAGATGGTGGACATGATCACCTCGCTGCGCGCCTACGAGATCAACTCCAAGGCGGTGAAGAACAGCGAGGAGATGTCGCAGATCGCCAACAACATGGTGCGCTGACGTGCGGCACGGGTTCCGCCGTCCGGGCGTGGCCGCGGTGCTCGCGCCGCTGGCCGGCCTGCTCGCGCTGCTCGCCGCCAGCGCGGCCGGCGGCCAGACGCCGGCCGCCAGCGGCGGAACCCTGGTGCACGTCGCCGCCCGTCCGCTCCCCCGCGGCGCCGTGCTGCGCGCCGAGGACATCGCCACGCGCCCCGCGCTCCAGTCGGAGCGGGCCCCGGCCGATACTCTGGTCCCGGGGCCCGGGTGGGTGACGCATCGCGTCGTCCGCCAGGGGGAGCGACTGCGCACGCCCACCGTGGCGCCGCCGCCGATGGTGACCCGCGGCACGGTGGTGATGGTCCGCTGGCAGCATGATGGCCTGTCACTGACGCGCACCGGCATCTCGCTCGGCTCGGCCGACCGGGGCGGGCGCGTGGTCGTTCGGATCGACGCCAACCGCCGCATCGCCGGTATCGCCACCGCCCCCGGGGTGGTGGAGGTACCATGATCCCCGTCCCCGCCCCCGAGCTCATGTCCCGCCCTTCCCGCTCACCGGTCCCGGCCACCCTCGTCCTCGCCGCGCTGCTGCTCGCGCCCGCGCTCACCGGCGTGGCCGGCGCGCAGGCCGCCGCGGCGCCGCAGAACGCCGCCACGCCGCCGGCCGCCGCCGTGGCCGCCGCCGACACGCGCCCGGTGCGCCGCTCCTGGACGTCGTCCCGCCGAGACCTCGTGGTCGGGGACATCGTCACGGTACTGGTGGACGAGTACACCCTGGCCAGCGCGAACAAGGACTACACCGCCGTGGACTACAAGCGCCGCAACGCGAGCGTGAAGGTGGAGACGCCCGGCGACGCCGCGGCGCCGATGGGCGGCGGCTTCAACACGCGCAACGACGGCGAGTCCACGCAGCACGGCGCCACCTCGCGCCAGAACCGCTTCCGCTCCGAGATCAGCGTGCGCGTCGTGGAGATCGGCGCCAACGGGCTGGCCCGGGTGGAGGGCACGAAGCTCGTGGACGTGGACAAGAACCGGCAGGAGGTCGCCTTCAAGGGTTGGGTGCGGCCGCAGGATCTCTCCTCGCTCAACCAGGTGGAATCGTGGAAGGTGGCCGACGCCTCGCTCGTCTACACGGCCAAGGGCCAGCTCGGCAAGCCGCGCGGCGGGATCATCGGCCGCGCGATCGGGGCGATCTGGCCATGAGCCTCCTCCGCCGCCTCGGGTATGCCGCGGCCGTGTGCGCGGCGCTCGCTCCGCTGGCCGTCGCCCGGCCGCTGGGCGCGCAGGAGACGCGCATCCGCGACCTCGTGATCGCCGACGCCGCGGTGCCGGTGCGCCTCGTGGGCTACGGCATCGTCACGGGCCTCAACGGCACCGGTGATCTCACCCTGGGCGGGCGGAGCAGCGGACAGACCGTGCAGAGCGTGGTGAACCTGCTGCGGCGCTTCGACATCGAGGTGCCGCCCGAGATGCTGCGCACGCGCAACGTGGCGGCGGTGCTCGTCACCGCCGAGATGTCGCCCTACCTGCGCGCCGGCGGCCGGTTCGAGGTGCAGGTGTCGTCCATCGGTGACGCGCGCTCGCTGCGCGGCGGCGTGCTCTGGATGACGCCCCTCGTGCCCGACGCCGGCGCGGATCCCGTGGCCACCGCGCAGGGACCGCTGGTGGTGAGCGAGGGACAGACGCGCGACTCCCGCGCCGTGCTCACCACCGCCCGCCTGCCCGGCGGCGGCCTGCTGGAGGCGGACCTTCCCCGCCCCACGCTCGCCTCCTCCACCACGCTGCTGCTCCGCGAGCCGGACATCGCCACCGCCACCCGCATGGCGGCGGTGGTGGACTCCGTGTTCGGCGCGCAGGTGGCCACCGTGGTGGATCCGGGCGCCGTGTCGCTCGCCCTTCCCGGCGACGTGCCCGGCGGGCCGGCCGCCGCGCTCGCGCGCATCGGCACCATCACGATGCAGCGGGAGCAGGCCACGCGCATCATCATCGACGGCCGCAACGGCACCGTGGTGGCCGGCGGCGCGCTGGCGGTGAGCGAGGCGATGGTGAGCTACCGCGGCATCTCGCTCGCCATCGCCGCGCCGGGCGACACGGCCACCGCCGCGGACGCCGCGGCGCCGCCGGTGGCAGGCGAGTTGCGAATGCCCAGTGGCACATCGGTGCAACGGCTGGCGGCGGCGCTCCATGCCGCCCGCAGCACGCCCACCGAGATCGCCGCCATCCTCAACTCGCTGCGCGACGTGGGCGCACTCAACGCCGAAGTGGTGATTCGATGACCGTCTCCCGCATCCCGGGCGCGCCCGCCGGCCTGCCGCTGGCCGCGCCGTCCCCCTCCCGGGCCGATCGTCTGCGCCAGGCCTCCTCCGACCTGGAGGGCGTCTTCGTGGAACAGCTCATGAAGGTGATGCGCGAGACGGTGCCCGAGGACGGGCTCACCGCGGGTGGATCCGGCGAGCAGATGTTCGCCGGCATGCTCGATCAGCACCTGTCGGCCGAGGTGCCCAAGCAGTGGCATCGCGGCCTCTCGGCCTCGCTGTACCGCGACCTCACGGCCGTGGAGCAGGCGACGGTCGCCGCCGCCTCGACGCCCACCCCAACCGGTGAGGAACGCCCGTGACCGCAGCGCCCACCAGCACGCCCGCCACCATCGCGGTCGCACCGATCGACGGGCTCGCGCCACCGCGCCCGGGCACCGCGACCACGGTGGAGACCCTGGTGAGCGCGCATCACGCCGAGCGCCGGCTCATCACGGAGCTCACCGGCATCATGCAGCGGCAGCGCAACGCCGTGGCCACCGACGACCTGCAGGGCGTGGACGACAGCGTCTTCGCCATCCACCGGGTGATCGTCACGCTGGGCGAGGCGCGCCGCCGCCGGCAGGCGCTCAACCGCCTGCTGGGCGGGAGCGACGACCTGGAGGCGCGCGAGCTGGCCGACCTGCTGGGCGGCGGCGTGCTGCCGCCGGCGCTGCAGGAGGCACGCGAGATGCTTCGTGCGAGCGCGGCGCTGCTGGCGCACGAGGTGGAGCTCAACCGGCGCGTGCTGCGCGAGGCGCTCACCGCCAACGACGCGTACGTGCGCACCATGTACGGCGGCCCGCCGGCGCCGGAGACCATCTCCCCGTCGGCGGCGCCATCGCGCGCCGGCGGCCTGCTGCTCGACCGGCGCATCTGAGCGCGGAGACTCTCATGGCTACCTTCGGCAGCATCCTCAGCATCGCGCGCTCGGCGATGGTCGCGCACCAGACGGCCATCCAGGTGACGTCGCAGAACATCAGCAACGCCGAGACGCCCGGCTACTCGCGCCAGCGCGCGATGCTGGCGCCCGGCTATCCTCAGCGCACGCCGGAGGGCATGCTCGGCACCGGCGTGTTCGTGCAGGACATCGAGCAGATCCGCAACACGCTGCTCGACGTGTCGTTCCGGCGCGACTCGTCGCAGGCGTCCGGGTTCGGGCTGCGGCGCGACCTGCTGGAGCGCGTGGAGGGCGTGTTCGGGGAGCCCAGCGAGAACGGGCTCTCGGCCACGCTCGACGCGTTCTGGGCGTCGTGGGGCGACCTGGCCAACGCGCCCACCAGCAACACCGCGCGCGGCGTGGTGCGCGAGCGCGGCACGCAGGTGGCCACCATGCTCAATCGCTTCGCGCAGCAGCTCCACGACCAGCAGCAGGGCACGCACGCGCAGCTCACCGACTCGCTCGCGGAGCTCAACGGCCTCGCGCGCCAGGTGGCCGAGCTCAACGTGCAGATCACCGCCGCCGAAGCCGGCGGCCAGACCGCGAGCGACCTGCGCGACGCGCGGAACATCGCGGTGGACTCCATGTCCCGCCTGGCCAACGTGCGCGTGCTGGAGCAGCGGGGCGGCGGCATCGCCGTGCTCGTGGCCAACCAGACGCTCGTGGACGGCAGCGCGGTGAAGCAGATCGCCACCAGCGGCGTGCCGCCCGCCGGCACGCTGCACTTCGCGGGCGACGCCGACGCCCTGCCCGACGTGGGCGGGGAGCTGGGCGCCATGATGCAGTTCCTCAACAAGGACCTGCCCGACGCCACCGCGAAGCTCGATCAGCTGGCGCGCGCCGTGGCCGAGCAGGTGAACCAGCTGCACCGCAGTGGGTGGAGCCCCGCCGGGGACGGCGATGGCGCCGCCAACTGGGATCCCGCCGCGCCGCCCACCGGCTCCAACATCGACTTCTTCGCCGTGCCGGTGGACTCGGTCACCGGCCTGCCCGACCCGTCGCGCATCACCGCCGCCAGCATCGGCCTCTCGGCGCAGGTGAGGAGCAACGAGCAGTACGTGGCCGCCGGCAACGTGCAGAGCGCCACCGGCAACAACGCCATCGCCATCGCCATGGCCGCGCTGCGCACCAACACCGGCTCGGTGACGCCGGACCCCGCCGCGCCGGGCACCACCCAGTCGTTCGCCGACTTCTACCGCGACCTCGTGGTGGGCGTGGCGCTCGAGTCCAAGTCCGCCGAGACCTCGGCTTCCGTGCACCGGGTGATCGCGCAGCAGTCCGACGCGCGGCGGCAGAGCGTGAGCGGCGTGTCCACCGACGAGGAGCTCATCGCCCTCATGCGCCATCAGCAGGCCTACGTCGCCGCCACGCGGCTGGTGAACGTGGCCGACGAGATGGCACAGTCTCTCCTCAACATGGTCTGACGGATGCTCGTACTCAGCCGGCGCGCCGGCGACAGCATCCTGCTGGACGGCGGCATCCGCATCGTGGTGGTGTCGTGCGACCGCGGGAGCGTACGCCTGGGCATCGAGGCCCCGCCCGAGGTGGGCATCGTGCGAGGCGAGCTGGCCATCGCCATCGCCGAGGAGAACCAGCGCGCCAACGCCGGCGAGGACGCGCGGGCATGGCTGGCGCAGATCCCCGCCAAGCGGGTGGGGCCGGAGCCGGCGGCGGAAGATCACGCGGAGCCGGGCCAGGGATAGAGCGGCCCCCGACCTCGGCGCGGCCACGGGCCGTGCCGAGGTGTGCGGGACGGCAGAGCCGTCAGGGGGCGTGGGCGCGCCCGGCGGGGTCGGGGTGGGACGACCCGCAATGACGCCTGCTGGCTGGCCGAGTGCCGCGCGGGGTGACATGTTCCGCGCCATGACGCGTTCGGACCACGACGGGGCGCCCTCCTTGCGCCCCGAGAGCCGGTGACATCGCCAGCGGGGACATGCCCAACCATCCCATGAACCGGTCCGCCGAGGCGACCGCGCGACCCACGCTCGTCCGCGCAGTGTCGCGCTGGCAGCTCGTCGGACTGTCCATCAACGATGTGGTGGGGAGCGGCGTCTACCTGCTGCCCGCCGCCGCCGCCGCGCTGCTCGGCCCCACGAGCGTGTGGGCGGTGGTCCTCGCGGGCGTCGCGGTGCTCATGCTCGTGCTCTGCTTCGCCGAGGCCTCGAGCCACTTCGAGGAGCCGGGCGGGGGCTACCTCTACACGCGCGAGGCGTTCGGGCGCTTCATCGGCTTCGAGGTGGGGTGGATGACGTGGCTCGCCCGCGTCGCCTCGGTCGCCTCGCTGACGAACGGCCTCGCGCTCGCCATCGCGTACCTGTGGCCCCCCGCGTCGTCGGGGCTGCCGCGCGCGGCGATCCTCGTCGCGACGATCGCGGCGCTCACCTGGGTCAACGTCGTCGGCGTGAAGTCGGGCGCGCGCGCGGCGGTGGTGCTCGTGATCGCGAAGATGCTGCCGCTCGCGTTCTTCGTCGTGGTCGGGGTGTTCTTCGTCGACTGGTCCCGCGCCGTCGCGTGGGAGACGCCGCGCGCCGGCACGCTCGGCCAGGCCACGCTGCTGCTCCTGTTCGCGTACGCGGGGTTCGAGAACGCGCCCGCCGCGGCCGGCGAGTACCGGAACCCGCGGCGTGACGTCCCGTTCGCGCTGCTGACGATGATCGGCATCATCACGGTGACGTACGCCCTCGTGCAGCTCGTCGCGCTGGGGACGCTGCCGGGGCTCGCCGAGTCGGCGTCGCCGCTCGCGGAAGCCGCGGGACGATTCGCCGGCAGCTGGGGTGCGCTCCTGCTCACCGTCGGTGCGGTGCTCTCGATCGTCGGCAACATCGGCAACACCACGCTGCTCGGCCCCCGCTACCTCTACGCGCTCGGCGTCGACGGCTTCGGGCCGCGCGCGCTGGCGCGCGTCCACCCGCGGTACAGCACCCCGGCCAATGCCATCATCACCCAGTCGGTGGTCGCGCTGGCGCTCGCCCTGAGCGGCTCGTTCGTGCAGCTCGCGATGCTGTCGGTGATCGCGCGGCTGACGACCTACATCGGCACGGCCGCGGCGGTGCCGGTGCTGCGGCGGCGCTTCGGCACCCGTCCGGGCGCGTTCCGGCTTCCTGGCGGGCCCACGATCCCGATCCTCGCGCTGGCGCTCTCCGCGGTGTTCCTGATGAGCGCGCAGTGGGAGAACCTCGTCGCCGGCGCCATCGCGCTCGTGGTGGGCGCGGGCATCTACCAGTTCCGACGGCCGCCGGCCGATCCTCCCGTCGCTCCCTCGGTCGATCCTTCCGTCGGCCCGGGCTAGCGGCGGTCCAGCCATCCCCCGCGCGCTCACGTCGGTAGCGCGCGTGCGGGAACCACTGGTGCCGCCCTTCGCGCCTTCGCATGTTCCCCGCATGACCGAACCCCTCGTCATCGCCCGCGGCGGCGGCGCCGACCTCGCGCTGCTGCCCGCCCTCGCCAACCGCCACGGCTGCATCACCGGCGCCACCGGCACGGGCAAGACCATCACGCTCCAGGTGCTCGCCGAGCAGTTCTCGCGCATCGGGGTGCCGGTGTTCGTGGCCGACGTCAAGGGCGACCTGAGCGGCATCAGCAAGGCCGGCCAGATGAGCGAGAAGCTCGGTGCGCGCCTGCAGAAGCTCGGGCTTCCGGAGCCGCGGTGGGGCGGGTGCCCCACCACGCTGTGGGACGTGTTCGGCGAGCAGGGGCACCCCGTGCGCGCCACCGTCTCCGACATGGGTCCGCTGCTCTTCGCGCGGCTGCTCAACCTGAACGACACGCAGGAGGGCGTGCTCTCCATGGCCTTCCGCGTGGCCGACGACAACGGCCTGCTGCTGCTCAACCTCGCGGACCTGCGCGCGATGCTGCAGTTCCTGGGCGACAACGCCGCGCAGTTCCGCACGCAGTACGGCAACGTGTCGGCGGCCAGCATCGGGGCCATCCAGCGCGGGCTGCTGCAGATCGAGGAGCAGGGCGGGGCGCGGTTCTTCGGCGAGCCGATGCTGAACATCGACGACCTGATGCAGACCGTGGACGGCCAGGGCGTGGTGAACGTGCTCGCGGCCGACCGGCTGATGAACAGCCCGCGGCTCTACGCCAGCTTCCTGCTCTGGCTCCTCTCCGAGCTGTTCGAGCAGCTGCCCGAGGTGGGCGACCGCGACAAGCCGAAGCTCGTGTTCTTCTTCGACGAGGCGCACCTGCTGTTCGACGACGCGCCGGCGGCGCTGCTGGAGAAGGTGGAGCTGGTGGTGCGCCTCATCCGCTCCAAGGGCGTCGGCGTCTACTTCGCGACGCAGAACCCCATCGACATCCCCGACAAGGTGCTCGGCCAGCTGGGCAACCGCGTGCAGCACGCGCTGCGCGCCTTCACACCGCGCGACCAGAAGGCCGTGAAGGCCACGGCGCAGACCATGCGGCCCAACCCGGCGCTCGACATCGAGCAGGTGATCCTGGAGCTGGGCGTGGGCGAGGCGCTCGTCTCCCTGCTCGACGCGAAGGGGACGCCCGGCATCACCGAGCGCGCGTGGATGCTGGCGCCCGGGTCGCAGATCGGGCCCATCACTCCCGAGGAGCGTAGGGCGCTCATCGAGAAGTCGGTGGTGGCCGGCGTGTACGAGCAGGAGGTGGACCGCGAGTCCGCCTTCGAGATGCTGAAGGCGCGCGCCGATGCCTCGGCGGCCGCGGCGCCGGCGGCCGGACGCGCGCCCGCGGGCGGCGGCGTCGCGGGCACGGCGGGCGCGGCGGGCGCGGCGGGCGGCGTGCTCGGTGGGCTGGGCGAGATGATCTTCGGCTCCACGGGCCCGCGCGGCGGCCGGCGCGACGGGCTGGTGGACATCGTGGCCAAGAGCGCCGCGCGCACCGCGGGCAACACCATCTCACGGTCCATCGTGCGCGGGATGCTCGGGTCGCTGCTGGGCGGGCGGCGGCGGTAGGGCGTCCGCCCGACGCCACCCGCCATTCCCGAAGAGCTCGGACGCGGAGCGACGCCGCGGCCCCCGCGGCGTCGCTCCGCGCGCGATCCTGCGCCGCGCTCCCACGGCCCGGTCCCAACATCCGTAGAGCGGGGGCACGACACGTCCCGCGCCAATCGCCAGTACAGGGGAGCCACGATGAAGCCCACGCAGATTCTCCTCGCAACGGACCTGAGCTGCCGCTGCGACCGCGCGCTGGATCGCGCCACCGCGCTCGCC
>DATANT010000279.1:0-5571 GCA_036266115.1 Gemmatimonadaceae bacterium
CTTCTCACTCACGATCCGGGTGATCTCGGGAACGATGCTCATCGTGGTCTCCAGTCGATCAAGAAAATTTGATGAATCTGGCGAGAAAAAAAGCGCAGTGCGATGGCATCAGCCGCAGCAGCGCCCGGAATCACGCGCGCCAGGCCGCTGCGGCAGCAGCTCGGCGGCCAGGTCGTGCACCTCGGCCAGCGCCTCCGGCGCGAGGGTGTAGTAGCTCCACCGTCCCTCGCGGCGGTCCGTCACCAGCCCCGCGTCCTTGAGCACCCGGAGGTGAAAGGAGAGGCGGGACTGGGCGGCGTCGAGCGCGCTCGTGAGATCGCACACGCAGTGCTCACCGTCGCGAAGCAGCTCGAGAATCGCGAGCCGGGTCTCGTCGGAGAGCGCCTGGAACAGCCGGGCGGCGCGAGCGAGGTCGGGAGCGTTGATGGCGGTGTTCACGGCGGAACTATACAACAACAATTCTTGATGTGTCAAGGGCGTCGGCGGTGGAGTCGCGCCACCCGGCGGGACGTCGGCGCGGGTGTGTTTGCCCACAGGCGTCCGCTCAGAAGCGAACGGACACCATCACGCCGCGCCCCGTGAGCCAGGTGTGCACCGTGCGGCCGCCCGCGGTGTGGAGCATCCCCGCACCGGGCACGGCCACTCGCTCCGCATCGGAGCGCCGCTGTCGCCGCTCGAGCCATGCGATGGTGGTGAGGCTCGCCGAGGTGCCCACGAGGGCGCCGGCGACCACGTCGCTGGTCCAGTGCGCGTCGTCGTACACCCGAGACCACCCGACGGCCGAGGCGGTGCCGTAGGCCACCGCCGTCACCCAGGGGCGGTGGGCTTCCCTGGAGATGCCGGCGGCGAGCGCGAAGGCGTGCGTGGCGTGCCCCGAGGGGAACGAGTGGTGCTGATCGTCGCTGCTGAACGCGTGAAAGTCGTACGGGTCGTCGCTGGCGGACGGTCGCGCGCGACCCACCGTGGGCTTGAGCAGTGCCGTGACGGCATCCGCGGCGAGGTAGCCGGCCGCCACGCGCAGCGTCGAGCGCGCCCATGCCGGCTGCTTCGCGAGCCGAGCCGTCACGTAGCTCGCGCCGAGACCGATGAGGGCGGTGCTGGCGCGTCCCAGCGGCTCCACCGCACGTGCCGTTCGCTGCGCAACCGGTGGGCCCGGCCCCTGGATCTCGTCGTGGAGCCACTCGTCGGCGGCCGCGGTGCCCGTGAGCGCCACGGCGCCCGCTACCCAGAAGCGCGCGTCGCTGGGCTGCAGCTGCGCGACGGCGCGGGCAGGACAGAGGAACAGGCCGGCACCACAGGCGGCGGACCGCAGCGCAGCGCGCACGGTTGCGCCGCGACCTGCGGGGCGGGGAGCCCGGCCCGCCGGACGCCGACGCGCTGCGGGTGCGGGGCCCTCCACGGCTAGCGCTCGCGGCGTCTGGTGGCTGGCGCGCGAGCGGATGGACGCGCCGCCAGCACGCCGGCGTCGTACGCGACGCGACCGCCCACGATCGTCAGCACGCTCACCGTCATGGGCAGCGCGTCGATCGGTACGCGGAAGGCGTCCTGGGAGAGCACGGCGAGGTCCGCGAGCATCCCCGGCGCGAGCGTGCCCTTCTCGTGCTCGGCGTGCTCCGCGAACGCGCTGCCGCGCGTGTAGGCCGTCACCGCGGACTCGCGGGTGAGGGCCTCGCGCGGGTTGTCGGGATGGGTGATCGCGAGTTGCAGGTTCAGGAACGGATCCATGGGCCCGTCCGATCCGATGGCGAGCGCGATTCCCGCGGTGGGGAGCGAGCCAAAGGGCTGGTACTCCCGCGCCCGTGCGACGCCGAAGCGCGCGTGCATCCGGTCTGCCCCGTCGGTGAAGTGCGTGGGATTCTCCACCACCGTGATGCCGAGGCGCCGGGCGCGCGCGCGGAGGTCGGGCGTGAGCCACTCAGCGTGCTCGAGCCGCGGACGGAGCCTCCGCCACGCCGAGTCGGGCGCGAGGCTCTCCATGGTGGAGAGCACGAGCACGATCGCGCTGTCGCCGATGGCGTGCAGGACGGGCTGCTCGCCCGCGAGCAGGGACTCCCGGAGCAGGGCGCGGAGCGTGTCGGGCGGAAAGTTCAGCCGGCCGAACCACGTCGGCCGATCGGCGTACGGAGCCCGCAACAGGCCGAGCCGCTCGATGCCGGTGCCGTCCACAATCCACTTCGTGGCGCCCAGGCGTGCGCCGGTCGGGAGCCGCGCGCCAGCGGATGCGCGCCAGGCCGGGTCGTGCAGCGCCGCCTGCCACTCCGTCGTGCGGCGTCCCGCGGCGTCGGTACCGGGCATCGGCACCACGCGAACCCGGATCGGCAGCTGCGCGAGGCGAAGCGCCCGGAGCGTGGTCGCGGGATCCAGCGCGTCGGCCATGTCCTGCACCGAGGTGATGCCCGAGCGCAGCGCACGCTCCGCGTACCGGCGGAAGGCGGCCACGTGCACGCTGTCCGGCTGGTGGGAGCGCAGCGTCCGGGTGGCATTCCACGCCGCGTACTCGTGCAGCAGGCCCGTGAGGCGCCCGTGTCCGTGGCCCGGGTACGGCGCGCCGTCGCGTTCGTAGAAGCCGCCCGCCGGATCGGGCGCCTCCTCGGCGATGCCCACCTCACGCAGCGCGGCGGTGTTCGCGATCATGCCGTGCCCGGTGTTCGCCACGAGCCATACCGGGTGACCCGGCGCGACGGCGTCGAGCGCCGCGCGCCGCGCCAGCGGGTCGTCGAGCACCGCGGCGTCGATGCTGGTGACGAGCCGCGTGCCTGGCGGTGTGCGGCGCGCGAGCGCCGCGACCGAGTCGCGCACCCATGCGAACGGCGGGTCGGGTACCGGGTCGTCGCTCGTGCGGAATGCGACTCCCGGGATCGACGATGCGAGGTGCGCATGAGCATCGTTGAAGCCGGGTACGACCACCCGGCCGCCCAGCCGGATGCGGCGCGTCGCGGGGCCGGCCAGCGCGAGCACGGACGATGTGGTTCCCACGGCGACGATGCGGTCCCCGCGGATCGCGAGCGCCTGCGCCCAGGGGCGGGTCGAGTCGGCCGTGAAGACGCGGCCGCCGAGGAGGACGAGATCCGGGGCGGGATCGCGGCGTGACGGTGCGTCGGCGGGGAGCGAGAAGAGGCCCGTTACGCCCACGACAGCGAGGGCGGCACCGGCGAGTGCGCGCATGGAGTATTTCCGGGTGAGGACCCGATATACTCGGCGGCGCGCCGCCGCAAGTCAAAGCGGAGTGGCGCCGGTGGCACCTGGAGCCTCGGCCGGCGCGCCCCGCCGTGGGGCGTTCGCTCAGAAGTCGTTGCTGTACCCCACGAACTTGTACCGTCCTCCGCGCTCCAGAATGGAGCCGAACAGGCGGAGCTCCAGGGTGCTGTCGGTGGCCGTGGGGCGGAAGCGCACGGTGCAGTCGCCCCAGAGAGTGTTCTGCCCCCGGCGCTCGGGTGCGCCCGGGCAGGCGTAGCTCTCCATGCCCATGGGGCGGCCGCCGTAGCGCCGTAGCACGCGCACTATGCCCTTCTCGCTGTTCTGCTGCGTGAAGAACCAGAGCAGCCCGGGGTCCAACCGATAGGGCGCGGCGACGTACTGCGACGACGGGTAGTACAGGTGCGCGAACTCGGCGCGTGTGAGCACCAGGCCGCGGAGCGCCGTGGTGTCGCTCGTCTCCACCGCGCGAACGAAGCCCGCGACGAGCTCGTCGCGCGAGGTGGCGCCGCCGGTGAGCGCGGTGACCACCGGCAGGTCGCGGCGGAAGTTCTCGAGCGCGGTGTCGCTCGCCGTCGCGGTGCTGGCCGACGTGGAGTCCGCGCGCGCCGCGCCGTCGTCCTGGCGGCAGCCCGCCAGCGCGGTGGCGGCGGCGAGCAGCGCGATCGCGGTGAGGGCGGCGGTTCGTGGGATGAGGGATCGATTCACGGGGGAGCTTGACAGGCCAGGGTACCGATGTACCAACGGCCGGCGCTCGGAAGAGTGCCGGCCGTTGGCGAGTCGGGTGAGGTCAGAGACTAGTTGCGGGCGTAGGACGTCCAGCCAGCCCACCACTTGGCGCCGCTCGGATCGGCCGCGCCACGGTATGCCGTGGGGATCACCGCCGTGCCCGCCTTGGTGGCCAGGGCGCCAGTGAAGGTGGCCAGTCCGCCGGTGGCCGGTGCGACGCCGGCCTTCAGGCTCCAATCCAGGTCGGCTGCCGCGCTCGGGGAGGCGGGCAGGGCGGTGAAGATGCTCGCCGCGGTGGTGCCGGCGGCCGCCACCTCGATGCTGTTCGCCGCGAGGTCGATGGCGTTGGCGTTGTCGAAGGTCGCGCCGTTGTCCACCAGGTACTGGTTGCGCACCAGCAGATCGCCGGCGGCGAGGCGGGCGAGGGTGCTGTTGTCACGGATGCTGAGACCGGCCTTGGGCCAGCGCGCCAGGATGCCGTTCACGTAGTAGCCGCCCGTGCCGCGGCGGAGCACCGCGCCCACGCCGCCGGTGGTCGCGTCCACCACACCGGGGCCGGTGCCGACCAGCGTGAAGTTGGCCACGACGGGCGTGGTGAGCGGGGTGGCGTCGTTGCCGCCGTTGCAGCTCGAGCCGTTGCAGCCGTCGTTCTCGATACCCTGCGGATCGGTGGACGGCGAGCCTGCCGCGGGCCGCGGATCGAGGCGCGGGCCGCTCTGGTACGCGATCAGGTACTGCAGGCGGCCCTGGAAGCCCTCGGACATGTCGAAGTGGTCGTCGCCCGCCTCGTACGACACGAGGTAGCGCGCGTCGGCCGCGCCGCCGAACCACTCGAAGCTGTCGTCCAGACCGGCCAGCACCTGCAGATGGTCCAGCTGCGTGCCGGAGCCCACGGCGGCGAAGGTGAAGGCGTTCAGCTCCTGGTCGGGCGCCGTGGCGTAGCCGGCGAACTCCACGCGCACGTGGCTCAGCACGCCGCTGTTGTCGGTGTTGTCCGTACCGCCGGCGTAGTTGACCTGCGGGTTGGACGGGCCCGTGCCGGTGCCCTCGAGGATCACGGGCACGGTGGCCGAGCCGCGGTTCACGAGGCCCTTGCCCACGAGGATCAGCCCGCCCCAGTCGCCCGGGCGGCGCGAGCCGACGGCCTGCGACGACGTGAAGACGATGGGCGCCTGCGCCGTGCCGCGCGCCTCGATCCGGGCGCCGGGCAGGATGAAGAGCGACGAGCCGGGCGTGTTGTAGTCGCCAACGATCCTCGTTCCCGGCTCGATGGTGAGCGTGGCGCCCGGCTGCACCTTGATGAAGCCCTTGAGGGTGTAGACGGTGTTCGCGCGCCAGGTCGTGTTCTGCGTGATGTCGGCCGTGATCTCGGCGGCCGCGGGCTGGCAGCCGGGCGCGGTGGGATCCACCGAGCATCCACCGCCGTTGTCGTTATCGTCGCTGCTGCAGGCGCCGAGCACGCTGACCGCGACGAGGGCGGCCATGGCGACGGACTTTCGAGAGAGCAGATCCATCATTCACCTGGTTTGAAGTAGACAGTGGCGATGGAGCGTGGCTCCATCGTCACCCGAAAGAAAAAACCGCTCCGTGCTGATCCTGTTACGGATCGGTCACGGAGCGGTCACAACGTCGCTGTCGTCCTGTAAC
>DATANT010000280.1:0-28957 GCA_036266115.1 Gemmatimonadaceae bacterium
GTCACGAATCCCTGGAGTACCGAGACCGTCATGACCACGGTCACGGCCAGCGAGTAGTAGCCTACCTGATCGAGCGGCAGCATCCGGCTCATGACGACGCGATCGGCCTGGGTGAAGACGAGCGTCGTCAGCGCGATGGCATTCATGCTCAATGAGAAGCGCCACACGCGCTTTAGCGCGGTGCCCGAGAGGCCGGGGCGCAATGAGAGACCGGGAAGGAGCCGGTGGCAGACGATTGCGTAGAGCCCTACCTCGAGCAGCGCACTGCCCACCAGCCACCACAGGAACGGCTCGAGCGAACGCGCGATCAGCAGCACCGCCAGGCCGCCCAGGAGACGGATCGTCGTGGTGACTGTCTTCAGCACGTTGTGCGCAGTCAGCGCCTCCAGGCCCGTGATGACGCCTCCGTAGAAGGCGGTCGGCCACCGAAGCGCCACGGAGAGCGCCAGCGTCTGGATCCCCAACCGCGCCGTGGCAGGATCGAGAAGCTCCAGTTGGAGCCAGTGCTGTGCGATCCAATCGGCTGCTGCGAAGAGCGTCCCCCCGAGTAATAGCGCGGTGATCCAGTACGCGGTGCCGACCGTCTGCGCGAGCACGCGGCTGTCACGGCGGTCCGGTGAGGTGTCTCGCGCCACCTCGCGGACCACTGTGGTCGCGAGCCCGAGATCGAGCACACTGAAGACCACCTGAAGGGAAGCGATCAGGCCGATCAGGCCGTACGCCTCCGCTCCGAGGATGCGGATCTGCACCGGCACGACGAGGAGGTTGAGCGCGATCGTGCTCACGCCGCCGATCACGTTCGCCAGCACGTTGCGTCTGATCATGTGCGACGCCGTCGCCACCACGATACCGTATCCTCGAGTCCGCTCTCGAGCGCGAAGCTCGGAACCCAGCCAAGTGCCTTGAGGCGACTCACGTTGCCGCAGATCATCATCGGCTCCCATGCCCGATAGGGGAGGGCCCCGACCCGGATCAACTCCGGACGCCCGGTCACCCGGCCAACCGTCTCGAGCAGGTGTCGAACCGTCACTGGCACCCCGGACGCGACGTTGAACACCCCAGAGGCATCGCACTCGGCCAGGACGCGGAATGCAGCCGCCACATCCGTGACGTGCAGGTAGTCGCGAACCTGTTCCCCTGGTGTCGCGGCGAATGCTCGACCGTCGAGCACCGCCCCGATGGCCGCGGCCACGAGGCGCCGCTCGTCCTCGCCAGGCCCGTACGGGTAGAAGATTCTAGCCCAAGCGAAGCTCATGCCAGCAGCCTGCGCGAGCTGCTCACCGAGCAGGCAGAGTGACAGCTTGGCGGCGGCGTACAGCGTTGCCGGGCGGGTGGCGCCCTCCTCGCGGAGGAAGCCGGCATCCGTGTCGTACTCGGCGCAGGTGCCAGCGCCCACGACTCGACGGCAGCCGGTCGCAGCCAGTATCTCGAACAGCTCCAGGCTTGCCTTCAGCGCGGGAAGGTTCTCCGGGGCCGAGAGATACTTGCCAGGCTCAGCATACCATGCGAGATGAAGGCAGACCTCAGGGCGAGCGGCGGCAACGACGGCACGAATGGCCGCCGTATCCGCGAGCTCGCCGCTCGCGAGGGTAATCCGCTCCTCCAGACCGCGGAGTCGAGGCGGGATCTCACGTGCCCGGGTCAGCGCCACGACGTCGTGCCCCGCGGTGACCATCGCACGCGTCACCTGCGCGCCCAGGAATCCCGAGGCGCCCGTGATCAGAGTGCGCACGGCGATCCAGTCGCGGCGGCCAGCACGCGATCAGGCGACATGCGTGGCCTCGAAGTCGGGGTACGATCGGTCGCGTTCCGAGAGGAGCGGATGCGCGAGTGGCCAGGCAATGTCGAAGGCGGGGTCGTTCCACCGTACGCCTCGCGCACTCGACGCGTGATACGGCACGGACATCTGGTAGAACACCTCCGACCCGTCCTCCAGCGTCTGGAACCCGTGGGCCAGCCCATCGGGAACGTAGAGCATCCGGTGGCTACTGGCCGTCAGCTCGGTGGCCACCCACTGGCAGAAGGTCGGCGAGCCCGGACGCAGGTCGACGATGACGTCGTGGATGGCGCCAGCCGTGCACCGCACGAGCTTGGCCTCACCGTGCGGCGCGGCCTGATAGTGCATGCCGCGAAGGGTGCCGCGCGTCGCATTGTACGAGATGCTGCACTGCGCGAGATCGGCCTCCAGCCCGGCCGCGCGAAACTCGTCCCGACACCAGCTCCGCGCGAAGAAGCCGCGCTCATCGCGCCGCGGCTCGATGTCCACGATGAAGGCGCCCGGGATTCGCGTCTCGATGAACCGCATGGCTGAGTTCGGGTGCGTGGGTGTTACGCGACGATCCGCGGCTCGGGCACGGGGATGATGAAGCTGCCACCCCGCCGGCGGTACTCGGCCTGCTGCCCCATGATCTCCTCCGCGAAGTTCCACGAGAGCAGGAGCACGTAGTCGGGCATCTCCGTGAGCAGCGCCTCGGGCGGTCGGATGGGCAGGTGCACGCCCGGCATGTAGCGCCCCTGCTTGTACGTGCTCCGATCCACCACGAAGTCGAGCACCTCGGTGCCTACGCCACAGTAGTTGAGCAGCGTGCTGCCCTTGGCGGCCGCCCCGTACGCCGCGATCCGCTTGCCATCGGCCTTCAGGCCACCCAGCAACGCGCGCAGGGAGGTGCGGAGCTGCTCCACCCGGCGAGCGAAATCCAGGTAGAACTCGGGCCGGTCCACGCCCCAGGCCAGCTCCTCGGCCAGCAGCGTCTGGGCGGCCGGCGACGGCACCCGACCGGGCAGGGCCGGCGCGGCGTACACGCGCAGGGAGCCGCCGTGAATCGGAATGCGCTCCACGTCCTCCACGATCAACCCGTGGCGGCGGAAGAGGCGGTCCAGCGCCGTCAGCGAGAAATAGCACAGGTGCTCGTGATAGATCGTATCGAACTCGCAGTGATCGATCATGTCCTTCACGTACGGGACCTCGATCACCGCGACACCGGAGTCCTTCAGCAGCGTACGGAAGCCGGCGATCACGCCATTGAGGTCGGCAACGTGCGCCAGCACGTTGTTCGCGTGGACGACATCCGCCTGGAGCCCCTCCAGCCGAAGCGTCTGCGCGAGCTCCACGCCGAAGAAGTCGTTCCGGGTACGGATGCCCCGCTCCTCGGCCACCCGGGCGATGTTGGTCGCCGGCTCGATGCCGAGCACCGGCACGCCGGCCCGATGGTAGTACTGCAGCAGGTAGCCGTCGTTGCTCGCCACCTCGGCCACGAGGCTGGCGGACCCCAGGTGGCGCTCGGCGATGAGACGCGTCACGATCGCCTCCGCATGCTTGAGCATGGTGTCGGAGAACGACGAGAAATAGAGGTAGTCCCGGAACAGCACCTCCGGAGGCACGGTCTCCGTGATCTGCACCAGCGCCGACGTGGGCGAGAACACCAGGTCGAGCGGGTACACGGTCTCCGGCTCGCCGAGCTGCTCGGGCGTGAGCAGCGAGTTGGCGAGCGGCGTGGAGCCCAGGGAGAGGAGCGGAATCACGTCCTCCTCGCCACAGGCTCGGCATGCGAAGCCGGTCGTGATCATGCGGATTGCCTCAGGAAAGCCTCGTACCAGGCCACCGTGCGATCCAGGCCCTCGTCGAGCGTGAATAGCGGGGCCCAGCCGAGGTGCCGGCGCGCGCGCTCGGCACTCAGGTACTGATGCCGGATCTCGTTGGACGCCTCGTTCCGGATCTCGGGCTCCACGTCGCAGTGCATGCGCGCGAGCACCTGGCGAACGAGATCGAGCACCGTGATCTGCAGTTCGTTGGAAAAGTTGAACGCCTGACCACGCAGCCCGGGGTCGGCGGCCAGCCGCTCGGCGAGGAGCATGTAGGCCGCCGCCCCGTCTTCCACGTAGAAGTAGTCGCGCACGTACTGCCCGTCGGAGCGGATCACCGGCCGGTGGCCCCGGACCACCGAGCGAATGGTGCCGGGAATGATGCGATTCCAGTTCAGGTCCCCGCCGCCGTAGAAGTTGCCGCAGCGGGTGATCGCCACCGGCAGTCCGAACGATCTGGCGTAGCTGGTCGCGATCAGATCGGCGCACGACTTGCTCACGTCGTAGGGGTGTTGCCCCTGCAGCGGCGTGTCTTCCGTGTAGGGCAAGTCCTCCTGGTCACCGTACGCCTTGTCGGACGACGCCACCACGATCTGCCGCACCCGGGGGCTGCGCCGGCAGGCCTCCAGCAGCGCCCACGTGCCGCCGATGTTCGTCTCGAAGGTGGAGACCGGGTTGCGGTTGGCGATGGAGACGATCGTCTGTGCGGCCAGGTGAATGACGGTGTCGATCTCGTACTCGCCGAGCGCGCGTTCGAGCGTCTGCTGGTCACAGACGTCGCCGCGTACCACCGAGACGCGTTCCAGCATCCCCGAGCGCACGATCTCGCTCTGGGGTACCCAATCGCGCACGAGGCACACCACCTGCGCCCCCGCCTCCACCAGCCGTCGCACCAGCCATCCGCCCACCAGCCCCGTCGCGCCGGTGACGAAGACCGGGCGATCCAGCCAGAAGCCGCTCACCTCCACACGCGCCATGGCGCGGCGTCCTCCTGCCAGAGGCGCTCCAGCAGGAGCTTGTCCCGCATCGTATCCATGCACTGCCAGAAGCCCTCGTGCTTGAACGCCGCGAGCTGCCGGTCGGCGGCGAGGCGCTCCAGGCCATCTCGCTCCAGCACGCTCATGTCGCCGTCCAGGTAGTCCAGCACCTCCGGTTCGAGCACGAGGAAGCCGCCATTGATCCACCCCTCGCCAATCTGCGGCTTCTCGGTGAACTCGGCCACGAGGTTCCCGTCGAACACCAGGGCACCGAAGCGGGCCGGCGGACGCACCGCCGTCACCGTGGCCAGACGGCCGTGGGAGCGATGGAAGCGCAGCAACTCGTGCAGGTCCAGGTCGCACACCCCATCGCCGTACGTGACCATGAACGTCTCATCGCGCAACGATGGCTCCAGCCGCTTCACGCGGCCCCCTGTCATCACGTTCTTGCCGGTGTCCACGAGGTGCACGATCCAGTTCTCGTGATCCTGCTCCCGATGCACGATGTGCCCGGTCACGAGATCGACGGTCAGGCTCCCGTGCAGGCTGTGGTAGTCCACGAAGAAGCGCTTGACCACGTCTCCGCGGTAACCCAGCGCCACGTAGAACTCGTTGAAACCGTGGTGCGAGTAGTGCTTCATGATGTGCCAGAGGATCGGAAGGCCCCCGATCTCCACCATCGGCTTGGGCTTGATCTCGGTCTCTTCGGCCAGTCGAGTTCCCAGCCCACCTGCGAGGAGAACGACTTTCATAAGGGCAGTGATCGCGGAACGTTCAATGCATGAGGTGGGAGCGGCGCCACCATTGCATGGCGCGGGGGACGGTCACGATGTTCGTGACCTGCGGCACGGAAAATCCATGACCCGGCGGGCGCTGCTCGATGCGTCTCCGCCACCTGACGCGCGCGATCTCCTGGAACGGCCGACCATGGCGACGGATCATCGAGTGACGAGGAAGGCAAGTGGTCGAAGCCTGCGGGACGGAGCCGGTCCTGCGCCGCGCGGAATGGTGCTCGGCGCCACGGGGGTCGCCCCGGTCCGTCTGCCCGGTCCAGCGGGCTGGAACGGGCACTGTTCCCGGCCGCCGTCCCCGTGCGGCGACCTTCCGCAACACGAGGGCCAGCGCGCGGCCCCCGTCTGCCGCGGCCATCGTCGGCCGGTGGCATCATTCGCGATTGCGATTCCCGGGCCACGGGCCCGCGGCCCGTCCAGGCGCCTCCCGCTCGCCCAGCGACGGCGCGGGCGCGGAATCGGGAGACGGACGGCTCCATGCACCGGCGATCATCAGGAGAGTCTCCAGGAGAGTCCTTCGTGAGAATCATCGTCACGGGTAGCAGCGGCTTGATCGGGTCCGAGGCGGTCGCCCATTTCGACGGGGCCGGCCACGCGGTGTTCGGCATCGACAACAACATGCGCCGGGAGTTCTTTGGCCCGGCGGGCGATACCACCTGGAATCTCCGGCGACTCCTCGGCACCACGCGGAACTTCACGCACCACCAGCTCGATATTCGCGACCGGGGCGGCGTGCTCCGCTTCTTTCACGAGATCCAGCCGGATCTCGTCATCCACTGCGCCGCGCAGCCATCGCACGACAAGGCCCGCGACATCCCGTTCGATGACTTCGACGTGAATGCCGTGGGCACGTTGAACCTCCTGGAGGCTACCCGGCAGGCCGCGCCCGAAGCGGTGTTCATCTACATGAGCACCAACAAGGTCTATGGCGACGCGCCCAACGAGCTGCCGCTCGTGGAGACGGAGACGCGCTATGACTACGCGGACCCCGCCGACGTCCACGGCATCGGCGAGACCTGCCGCATCGACCGCTGCCTCCACTCGCTGTTCGGCGCCTCCAAGACCGCGGCGGACGTGATGGCGCAGGAGTACGGCCGGTACTTCGGCCTCAGGGTGGGCGTGTTCCGCGGTGGTTGCCTCACGGGGCCATCGCATTCCGGCGTGGAGCTGCACGGCTTCCTCTCGTACCTGGTGCACGTGGCGGTCGCCGGAACGCCATACACCATCTTCGGCTACAAGGGCAAGCAGGTGCGCGACCAGATCCACAGCTACGACGTGGTACGGGCATTCGAGGAGTTCGCCCGCCACCCCCGGTGCGGTGAGGTCTACAACCTGGGCGGCGGCCGGGAGAACTCGGCGTCGGTGCTGGAGTGTATCGCGCTCATCCGGGAGTTGAGCGGCCTGGAGATCGATCATCGCTACCTGGAGCAGAACCGCGCTGGCGACCACATCTGTTACATCTCGGATCTTCGGAAGCTGCGGGCCCATCTACCGGGATGGTCCGTCACCCGATCGCTACCGAGCATCGTCGCGGAGATGCTCGCCGCGGAGACCGAGCGCCTGGCGGCGAAGGCTGCCCCGGTCGGCGACATGCGAGTGGCCGGGGCCTAGACGTGGCGAGGATCCTGCTCCACTCGCTCGTGTTCGCCCCAGACGGCGTCTCGACCGCGTACCTGATGACCGACCTCGCGCGGCAGCTCCGCCGGCTCGGGCACCAGGTCACGGTCCTCACCACCACGCCGCACTACAACACCACCCCGGAGAGCCTGGCGCGGCAGCCGATGGCGCCGATGTGGAGCGGGCTGCTCGCGCGGAGCGAGTGCGACGGCATGCCCGTGTTCCACGTGCGGATGCCAGCCAAGGGGCAGAAGGTGGCGGGGCGCCTGCTGGACTATCTCCGTTTCCACGCCGTGTCGCTGGCCGCCTCCGTGCGGACGGTGGGACCGTATGACATCGTGATCGCGCCGTCGCCGCCGCTCACGATCGGTGTCGTGGCCTGGCTCCAGGGCCTCATGCGCCGCGTGCCCGCCGTCTACAACGTGCAGGAGATCTATCCCGACTTCATCCTCAATCAGGGGCTCGTCCGGAACCCCTGGCTGATCGCGGCCATGCGCGCGCTCGAGCGCTTCGTGTACGCGCGCAGCGCGCGGGTGGTGCCGATCTCGGACTGGTTCAGCCGGACGATCCAGGCGCGAGGCGTACCGCCGGCGAAGCTGGTGACGATCCCGAACTTCGTGGATACGGAGCTGTACCGCCCACTGCCGCGCGACAACCCCTTTGCCCGGCAGCACGGGTTGGTGGAGCGCTTCACCGTGCTCTACGGTGGAAACATCGGGCTGAGCCAGGACTGGGAGTCGTTCCTGCATGCGGCGAACGCCCTGGCCAGGCTTCCCATCGACTTCGTGCTCGTGGGCGGCGGAGCGCGCGAGGAGTGGTTGCGAGGCGAGGTGGCGCGGCGCCGGCTTCACAACGTGAAGCTGCTCGGCTATCAACCCCGCGAGCTCATGCCGCAGATCAATGCGGCGAGCGACCTCGGCACCATCCCGATGAAGGCTACCACCACGTCCGACACGTTCCCGTCGAAGGTCTACACCATCATGGCGTGCGCAAAGCCTGTGGTGGTATCGGCCGACGAGGACTCGGAGCTCGCCTGGCTCGTGAACACGGCAGGCTGTGGGCGGGTCGTGCACCCGGACGATCCGGACGCCTACACCGAGGCCATCCTCTCGCTCTTTCAGTCGAAAGAGACTTTGCACGCTGTCGGGTGCCAGGGTCGTCAGTTCGTGATCGACACCTACTCCAAGGAAGCCGTGGGCGCCCGGTACGATCGCCTGGTTCGAGAGTTGGTGCCGTGAGGCCGGTGAACCGGGTCCCGGGCGCGAGGCGGCCGGAGCGTGTTCGATGACGACGGGCCCGCACGCGAGAGCACGTGCGGGCCCGCGCATGGTTCGACTAACGAATGGACACCGATGCGGAGCGACGCGGCCTCGCCGCCGGCACGATGGCGGCTTCGAACGCCGAGCCAGCCGTCCCGAACTCGACGCCGACGGCATGCGGCGACACGGCCATCGCCGACTCGAGCGCGGGCGCGATCATCCTGACGATGCGCTCGGCATACACGGGATGGGCGCGCGCATCCTCACTCCAGTAGACGCGCAGGACGATCTCGTCCGTGAGCGCCCCCGCCACGTAGTGCACGGGGCGATCCATCCGCAGCACGCACCGCCGCGCGTCACGCATGATGGCGAGCGGCGGGTCGTCCGTGCGACAGAGCACCATGGCCTCGAAGCCGAAGATCGCGCTGTACTGCCCGAGGAGTGCCTCGATCTCGGTGAGCGTGTTGGCCCGCCGCAGCCTGAACTCGAGATCACGCGCGTGGATGCGGTCCTTGATCACGCTCCGGGCCTTCCGGAGTCCGGAGGCGAAGGACGCCTGCATCTCGCTCAGCTCGTGGTAATGCAGCAGCTTGACGCCGTGCACCGCCACCAGCACGAACACGAAGCCACCCAGGCCTCCCACCGCCAGCGTGAGCGCGGGCGGCGCGAAGCTGATGGACAGGCCGAACAGCGCCACTCCTGCCGAGAACGCGCAGATCACCACCGCCGCGCGGGTGTGAGAGAGTCCGAGCGCCACGAGCTGGTGATGCACGTGCCGTCCATCCGCGCAGGAGAGGGGTACGCCGCGTAGCCAGCGACGCAGCATGGAGACGCTGGTGTCGAGCAGGGGGAAGGCGAGCGCGAAGATCGGGACCGCCATGTACACCGCGCCGCGCGCGTCACGGGCGCCATCCACGGAGAGCACGGCGAGCGCGAGTCCCACCGACAGGCTGCCGACGTCGCCGAGGAAGATGCGGGCAGGGCTGACGTTGTGGCGCAGGAAGCCGATCAGGGCACCCGCGAGGATCAGCACGAGGGCGAGGGCCAGCGCGTGGTGGAGCACGCCGGCCGCGATGGCGATGGCGCCGAGCGCGACCAGGGCAACGCCCGAAGCGAGCCCGTCCAGTCCGTCGATGAGATTGAATGCGTTGATGACGCCGACGAGCCAGAAGACGGTCAGGGGCAGGCTCGCCCAGCCCAGCGAGAACTCGATGCCGGGCGTGAGAATGAGCATGTCGATGCGGAAGCCGCCGATGACCACGACGATCGCGGCGATCAACTGGCCCGCGAGCTTCTCGATGGGCCGAATGCCGCGAAGGTCGTCCACCAGGCCGACGACGAGCATCACGACACTGCCGGCGAGAAGTCCGACGAGCGGCTCGCCACCGATGGAGCCGGATGCCGGCAGCGTGCCGGCCGCGGCAAGCACGCCGACCCCGACCATTGCCCCCAGACACACCGCGACGCCGCCAAGTCGTGGTACGGCGCGGAGGTGAATGCGGCGGCACTCGTCCGGCGCGTCGACCAGGTTACGCGCCAGTGCCAGGCGGATCGTCGGTGGCACGGCGATCATGGCGGTGATCCATGCAGCGAGCGCGGCAAAGATCGCGGTCGTCATGCGCGAGCGAAGGTGCAAATGACGAGCGGCACGAACCGGACGGGGCCGTAAGCGGTCGGCGTCGGCGCGCGGCCGGCAGCAGCATGCAGCTGCGTGGCTCGGCGTACCGATGTGAGGCAAGCACGACTGTGCGCGAGTGTCTGGTGCACTCGTCAGCTCGCGCGTGACGTGCTGCCCGCCAGACTTTCAGGCGCCATGTCTGACAAGGGCGTACCGTGTGCGGCGGAAAGGGCTCAGTCAGCCAGCTGTGGCCGTGACCTTTATCCTGCAAGGACCTCGCCCTTTCACTGCACGTCACGTGCGCGCACCGCTGACCGCGCTACGGAATCCCGGTGAGCGACAGGTACAGGCTCACGTTCGACCGATCCCGATCGAAGTCGCGGTTGAAGTCCCGACTCACGGCCAGGCCGGCGAGCACGTCCATCCCCCGGTGGAAGAGCAACCGCTCCGCGCCCAGCGTGTGCACCACGTCCAGGAGGCGCGGCGTCGTGGCGTCGCTCGGTGTCACTCGCGCCTTGTCCTGTCGCACGACCCGGCTCCACTCGAGCGTCCATCGTCCCGTGGAGTTCAGCAGGTCCGCCGACAGGAAGGCGCCGGCGGCGCTCGAGACGCCCACCCCTGCGCCAAGGATCTGCCCGCGCTGCGTATGCCCCTGATTGCTGCCGGAGGAGTGCAGATACGTCGGCCGCCCGCCCCGGATCTTGTCGATCTGGGCCTGCTGGAAATTGATGGCCTCGCCGCGCACCCGCACCAGGTCGGCCGCATGCCGGCGCCAGGTCTTCGCGAAGCCCAGCATCGTGCTGGATTGCTCGTCTGGTGTGAGCTCGAGGTAGCGGCCATCCCATGGGTGATCCTCGCGCCCCACCTCGCCATAGACCTCGAAGCCGTACGACGGCACCGTGAGCCGCGCGAACACGGACGCGAGTTGGTTCTCCCCATCTCTCGATCGCTCGTCGGTGGGGATGGAATTGGGCACCTTGGGCAGGGACTTCTTGAAGATCCCCTCGAACGACCGGCTGATGTAACGCCCCGGCAGCCCCTCGTCCGGCCAGGGTGCGTGAATGAAGCGCGACACGCCGAGCTCCAGATTCTCCAGTCCGCGTGGCTGCGCGACCAGCGTGAGCCCGGTGGCAAAGCGGCGCGGGCGGGCGAGGAACGCGTTGCCCGTGGAAGCCTCGAAATAGTCGCTCTGGTCCAGCTGCCCCCAGAGCACCCGCCCGTGCAGCTTGATGAGCCACAGGTTGGCCGGACGGCCGGTGCCCACGAACACGTGGGGAAAGCCGGCGGCGTTGGTGCCGAGCAGGTATGGGTAGCGCTGGCTGGGGCCCCACCACTCGTGTGCCGTCGAGACCCCCACGGCCACGCCGGCGTAGTCCACGCGGAGCGTGCTCTCGCCGAGGTCGAGCTGGGCGTAGCGGCTGTCACCGAAGCGCTGCGGATAGTCCACCACGCCGGAAAACTGGCC
Source organism: Gemmatimonadaceae bacterium (assembly GCA_036266115.1). Classification (GTDB taxonomy): domain Bacteria; phylum Gemmatimonadota; class Gemmatimonadetes; order Gemmatimonadales; family Gemmatimonadaceae; genus DATANT01. The sequence continues at coordinate 11,310 of DATANT010000280.1, forward strand.
ATCGCCGTACGCGAGGTCGCCGGGCCGCCCGTTGTTCATGATGGGGAAGTCCGCGTTCTGCGCCACGAACGCGATGGGGTTCACCACCAGCGACACCACCCCCCAGCGTGCGCTGAACCCCCCGGACACCCATGCCGTGGCCCCGCGCCCGGCCCACACCGCGCCGTCGTTCATGCCGAACGGGAACCCGGTGTTGTACCGCGTGGCCACCTGCGGTCGAACCCACCGCGCGTACGTGCGCTCGCTCGGGGTGGGGGAGAAGTCGTACCGCGCCGCCCACGGGTGCCGGGCGGTGTCGGCCGGCATCAGCCGGTCCACCTCGCGGGGCGAGAACTTGCGAAGCGACCAGGGATACACGGGCGACAGGCCGAGCGTCTGGAGCGTGCGAAGGTAGCCTTCCAGCTCGCTGTCGGCGAAGTACTCGTCGCGCGTGTCCACCGGCGACGACTGGGCGGCGAGCAAACAGGGCACGAGCGAGAGCGGCAGCAGCCAGCGAAGGAGACGCACGCGATCACGGGTGAAGGAGGTCCAGACGTGCTCCAATTGCGGGAAGGGCGGTATAAGTTACAGCGCCATGACGCGAAAGCTGAAGCCGACTCGCCGCGCGCTGCGCGCGCCAGGTGCCGCGCTCGTCGCGGCGGCCGTGATGTGCATCACTCCGCATCCGGCGCTGCGCGCGCAAGGGGCGCCGCCGGCGCAGGCGTCCACGCGCGCGCCCACGCATCCGGTGATCCTGGCGCCGGCCATCGGCTCCGACGCGGAGGACCGCGCGCGACTGGACCAGCTGCTCGGCCGCGACTCCACCGATGGCTATGTGATACGGTCCCTCTCCTCTCGGCTGCGCCTTCCGGCATCGGACCGGTCGCTCACGGCGCGCGTGCTCGCGCCGGAGCTGGGCATCATCGACAACTCCACGTTGCCCTTCTCGCAGAACGACGGCGCGCTGTGGGCGGCGCGGGGGCTGAGCTGGTACGCCGCCGGCGGCGTCGCGCTGGCGTACGGGCGGTTCCGCCTGGTGCTCGCGCCCGAGCTGGTGAGCACGAAGAACGAGAAGTTCCAGGACGTGGACACCAGGCAGTTCTACCGGCCGATCATCGACCCCACGCGCTACTCGCTGGACGCGTCGCCCTGGCTGCAGCATCCCTTTCCCGCGGACCAGCCTTTCCGTCGCGGCGAGGGCTCCATCACGATGCTCGATCCGGGCCAGAGCTCGCTCTGGTACGAGGGGCGCCACGTGGCCGCCGGCGTGTCCACCGAGAATCAGTGGTGGGGGCCGGGCATCCAGAACGCGCTCATCTTCACCAACAACGCCGGCGGCTTCCCGCACGCCTTCCTGCGCACCGCGCGCCCGCTGCGCACCGGCATCGGCAGCTTCGAGGCGCGCTGGCTGGTGGGGGCGCTCACCGAGTCGCACTTCTTCGACTTCGACCCCACGAACGACACGCGCAGCCTGAGCGCGGCGGCGGTGACCTATCGTCCGGTGTGGTCGCCCGATCTCACCGTGAGCGTGAGCCGCGCCGTCTTTGCCGCGGCGAGCGGTCCGGGCAAGGCGCTGCTGCGCTGGACGGACGTGCTGCAGCCCACCACGCGACCCAACTCGCGCCCGTGGTCGGACACGACGTTCACCGGGGGCCGCGATCAGCTCACGGCGATCTCCGCGCGGTGGGTGTTTCCGCGCGCCGGCACGGAGGTCTACGGCGAGCTGGGGCGTGCCGAGTGGCCGGCCAGCCTCCGCGACCTGCTGGTGGACCCCACGCACACCATGGGCTACCTGATGGGAGCGCAGATCGCGCGGCCATGGGAGCGGATCGACGCGGTGTGGCGGTTCCAGGGGGAGTTCACCTTCCTGGAACGCTCCAACTCGTATCGCTACCGGCCCACGCAGTCGTGGTACACCAGCCGGGCGGCGCCGCAGGGGTACACGCAGCGTGGCCAGATGCTCGGGGCGAGCATCGGTCCGGGCTCGTCGCAGCAGTGGCTCGCGGTGGATCTGGTGTCGCCCACCTGGCGGGGAGGGGTGTTCGCCGGGCGGTGGCGGTTGAACGCCGATCACAACGCCATCATCCCATTCCCGCCTGGCACCGGCTGGTGCGAGTTCGACGTCAACCTCTACCCCGGAGTGCGCGCTGGTTACCGCGACCGACGCTACGGCGTCGTGAACGCGGAGGTGATGTTCGCGAACCGGCTCAATTATCTGTACCAGAACAATTCCGGTTGCCCCCGTGGCGGCAACATGATCGACGTGCGCAACACCACCTTTCGCCTGTCGGTGACGCCGGTGTGGTTCCGATGAGTCCGTATGGTCGTGTTGGCTGTACGCGCCGTGGTCCGTAGCTTGCGACGGTTGCAATGGCGGGATAGCATTGAAGCGGAGTGCGGCCGCGGCGGACGTGTTCGAGACGCCGGGATGCGTTGACGCGTCCTTGTCCCAGAGCACCGCGCTTCGTACTGACTCGACTTCCACCCGGACTGGCGCCGACGCCGTCGGCCGGGCGCTCACTGGACTCAGCCATGGTGCATGAACTCTTCGCCGCCGGCGCCTCGCCGCGCCGACGTGCGGACGCGATGCTGATGTCCATTCCCGCGATACGTCGCGCGTGAGTAGATCCTCGTCCGGCGGTACCGAGCTGGCCGTGGTCCCGGCGACGCCCGACGTACCCGACGTCGTCGAGGTGCCGGCGCGTGCGGTGCCGCCGCTGCTGCGGCGCCGGGTCGTTCACACCAATCTCCAGCAGCGCCGCCCCGCCGCGGTGCGACGCCACGCGGCACGTACCACGCTCCGCGTGGGCATCGTGCTGCTCGGCGACATCCTCGGGCTCGCGCTGGCCATGGCTGCCATCGCCTCCGCCTCGGCGCTGCTCCCGGAAGTGCAGCCATTGCAGGCCCTGGCCGCCGCCGGGCTGGCCCATGCGCCCGCGATCCTCGCCAGCCTGTTTCTGGCCCTCGCCGCCACTGGCGGATACCGGCGGCGCTCCCGGGCGCAGTCCTCGCTGTCGCTGCTCAAGGGCTGCCTGCTGGCAGCGGCGCTCCTGTCCTGGCAGGCGCTGTTGGTGGATGGGGCCCGGGTGCTGATCCCGGCGCTCGCGCTCGCGATCAGCGCGGCAGCGGTGCTGCACCTGGGCCGTCGCCTCAGCACCCGGTTCATCGGAACCGTCTGGCCGGGGATGCACGGGGCCGCACCGGCGGTGCTCGTGGGGTCGGAGCGCGAGTACCAGGAAGCGCTCTCGGAGTCGTTCTCCGCCTCCAGGAGCGACTATCGGCTCGTGGGCTGGGTGTCGCCCACGCTCCACCGCGCCGGTGGCGCCCTGGGGACGATCGACACACTCGCCGAGCTCATCCATGAGAGTCGGATCGAGACGGTGGTCATCGGCGGCTACCTGCCCGACCGCAAGCTGATGACGGTGCTGGACGTGAGCCTCACCGCCGGCTGCGAGCTGCTCTATCCGGCCAGCTCCGTGCGGCTGGCCGGCTTCCGTCCGCGTCTGGTGTGGCGGCAGGACCAGCTCTACTTCGAGCTCGGCGCCCCGGTGCTCCGGGCGCGCGAGCTGCTCGTGAAGCGCATCGTGGACGTGATCGGTGCCGCGGCGGGGCTGGTGCTCCTCGCACCGGTGCTGCTGATCATCGCGGCGCTGGTGTGGCTCGACTCGCGGGGCCCGATCTTCTTCACGCAGCACCGCGCGGGGCTGGGCGGGCGGCGCTTCCGCATGCTCAAGTTCCGCACGATGCGGCTGGGCGCGGACGACGAGAAGGAGTGCCTGGCACACCTGAATCACAGCGGCGACTCGCGGCTGTTCAAGATCCCGAACGACCCGCGCGTGACGCGGCTGGGCATCTGGCTGCGCCGGTGGAGCCTCGACGAGCTGCCGCAGCTCTGGAACGTGCTGCGCGGCGACATGTCGCTCGTGGGTCCGCGCCCGTTCTTCGAGCGCGACCTGGCCAGGTACGAGGACCACCATTTCCGCCGGCTCGGCGCCAAGCCGGGCATCACGGGGCTCTGGCAGGTGAGCGGCCGGAGCGAGGTGGTGGACTTCGAGGAGGTGGTGCGTCTGGACCGCGAGTACATCGAGCGATGGTCGCTCTGGCTCGATCTCAAGATCCTGGGGCGCACGCTGCCGGCGGTGCTGAGCCGCACGGGCGCGTACTGACGCCCCTCCACGCGTCCGCCACGGCCGGCGGACGTACGTCCTGATGCTCCGGATCGCGCTCGACCTCTCCCACACCCGCCTGGCGCGCGCCGGCGTGGCTCGCCACGCCCTGGGCCTGTACGAGGCGCTGCTGGCGCGCGACGACGTGGAGGTGGTGCCGCTGGGCCTGGGGCCGCTGCTGCCCTGGGGGTCTGCCGCCAAGCGCGCCCTCGCGCTGCGTCACGACCTGGCGTGGTACCCGTTGCAGGCGCGCGGCGCGGCGCGCCGCGCCGGCGCCCAGGTGTATCACGTGCCGGCGGCGCGCGGCCCGCTCTGGCGCGGTGGGCTGCCGGTGATCGTGGCCGCGCACGACGCCACGCCCTTCACGCATCCCGAGACGATGAGCGGCTGGAACCGCCGCTACTCGCGGCGCACGTTCCGCCGGCTGCTGCACGCCGCCGATCGCGTGATCGCGCTCGCGCAGTGCACGGCGGACGACTTCGTGCGGTTGGCCGATCTGCCGGAGGATCGCATCCGCGTCATCCCGACGGGCGTGCACGAGCGATTCTTCGGGGGGTCCGCCGGCCCGCCTCCGGTGGAGGGCCCCTACGTGCTGTTCGTGGGCACGCCCGAGCCCCGCAAGAACCTGCCGCGGCTGCTCGATGCCATGCGCCGCCGCCGCGCGCGCGGTCACTCCGAGCGGTTGGTGATCGCCGGAGGCGACGCATGGGGCAACGTGGCGCTCGGTGACGCCGTGGTGATGGGCCGCGTGACCGACGAGGCGCTCCACGCGCTCTACACGCACGCGCGCTGCCTGGTGCTCCCATCGCTGCACGAGGGGTTCGGCATTCCCGCCGCCGAGGCGATGGCCTGCGGCTGCGCGGTGGTGGCGTCGCGCTCCGGGGCGCTGCCAGAGGTGTGTGGCGAGGCAGCGGTACTCGTGGATCCACTGGACGCGGACGACATCGCGCGTGGCATCGATGCCGCCATTGCCGACGGGGAGCGGCTGCGGGCGATGGGCCGGCTCCAGGCGCGGCGGTACCGCTGGGAGGCGGTGGCCGAAGCGACGGTGGCGGTGTATCGCGAGCTGGTCTGAGGCGGGGAACGGCCGCGGGCGGCGAGACGTGGTCAGCGCCCCCCTCCGCTGCGGCCTGACGATGTCGCGCGTGGCTTCTCGAGCCGGACGAGCGGGGTCGCGAGATCCTGCGGTCGGTGGAAGTGGCGCCGGACGCCCTACTCGCGTCTCAACCCTGCCACGCGGGCGGCAGGTTCCGTGTGACCTCGATGTTCTCGAACGCCTGACTCTGCCGCGGTCCCACCACCCGCGCCCACTCGGCCATGCGGCGGATCCCTTCCGCCAGCGGCGTCTCGGGCTGCGCGCCGAACACGCGGCGCACCTTGGAGTGGTCGCTGTACGCGTGCTGCACCTCGCGCCGCGCGTCCAGATGCTGCACCCGGCGCTCCGCGCCGAGGGCATCGGCCACCACGCTGGCCAGCTCGTTCACCGAGTAGTCGCGGTCCGCGCCCACGTTGAACACCTCGCCGAACGCCGCCGGCGTGTGCACCGCGTGGGCCAGGGCGGGGATGATGTCGCCCACGTAGCTGAACGCGCGCGTCTGCGTGCCATCGCCGAAGATGGGCATGGGCTCGCCGTGCATCAGCCGGTTCATGAAGATGCCGATGACGTTGCGATAGCGGTCGCCGATGTTCTGGAACTCGCCGTACACGTTGTGCGGTCGGAACACCACGGACTTCAGCCCGAACATCTCATGCGCCGCGCGCAGGTCCAGCTCCACCGCGTACTTCGCCACGCCGTACGGGTCCTCGGGCTGCGGCACGAGCTCCTCGCGCATGGGGAGCTGCCCCGCGCCGTAGACGGCGATTGACGATGTGAACACCAGGCATTGCACCTCGTGCCGCACGCACGCGTTGATGATGTGCATGCTCCCCACCACGTTGTTCGTGTAGTTGAACGCGCGGATGAAGTGGCTGAGCCCCTCGGCGGCGTACGCGGCCAGGTGATACACGTAGTCGAAGCGGTGCTCGGCGAACACCCGCTCGACCGCCCGCTCGTCGGTGATGCTCGCGTGCACGAAGAACGCGCCCTCGGGCACGTTGTCGGCAAAGCCGCCGCTCAGGTCGTCCAGCACCACGACGGTGTCGCCGCGCTGCACGAGGGCCCGTGCCAGATGGGCGCCGATGAATCCGGCGCCGCCGGTGACGAGCGAGGTGGCCATGGAGGTCGGGGTGCGGTGAGGTGGAAGGGGTACCCGGGACGCGCGGCGTCGCGCGCTCAGGCGCCGCCGGCGGTGCCGTGATGGGCCGCCGCGCCGGGGCGGTAACCGGCCAGGATCATGGGATGCTTCTGCACGAAGCTCCACATCCCCTGCAAGTGCCACAGCGTGCGCTTCTGGAAGAACGCGTGGTCGGTGGCCGCCTGATGCTCGTGGACGGCCACGGCCTCCGGGGTCTGCCACACCTCCCAGCCGGCCTGCCACATGCGCCAGCCCAGGTCGATGTCCTCCACGTACAGGCGGGGAAACGCGCGCTCGTCGAAGCCGCCCAGCTCCTCCCACGCGCTGCGCCGCACCAGCAGGCAGGCGCCCAACAGCCAGTCCACGCGCCTGGGCGCCGCCGGTGCGTCCAGGTAGTGGCCCGCGTCGTAGCGCGCCGGTGGAAACGCGGCGCGCAGCGGCGTGCGGCGTAGCAGGGTGCCGAACGGCCGCGGGAAGCGGCGCGCCGAGGGCTGCGGCCGGCCATCCGGATAGCGCAGGAGGGGCGCGACCACGCCGCATCGCGGATGCTCGGCCATCACGGCGAGCAGCGCCGACAGGCAGCCCGGCTCCAGGATGACGTCCGGGTTGAGGATCAGGCCGAAGTCGGAGCTCACCGTGCGCAGCGCGAGATTGTGGTTCGCGGAGAAGCCGTACGGTCGCTCCCGCTCCACCACCGTCGCGGTCGGGTGGTCGCGACGCAGCAGTTCGGCGCTGCCGTCGCCCGGCCGGTTGCACACCACCACCGTGGCGATGCCGGCATTCGGGTGCTGCTGGTCGATGCTCGCCAGGCACCGGCCCAGGCGGTCCGCCTCGCCGGTGGAGATCACCGAGACGGTGACGCGCGTGGCCTGCGCGCTGGTGGCGCGCGGCGCAGGCCGGCCCGCCGAGAGCACGTCGTCGTAGACGCCGGCGAGCTGCTCGGCGGCGCGCGTCCAGCTCTGCTCGCGCCCCCGCGCGTACGCCAGCCCGCGCTCGGCCCACTCGGCCCGCGCCTCGTCGCTCCGCAGCACCTGCCACAACCCGTCGGCGATGCTGCGCGGGTCCAGCGGGTCCACCTGCACCGCCGCGCCGCCCGTGGCCTCTGGCAGCGACGTGGTGTTGGACACCACCGCCGGCGTACCGCAGGCCATCGCCTCGAGCGGCGGCAGGCCGAAACCCTCGTACAGTGACGGGAACGCCAGCAGGCGCGCGCCGGCGTACAGGTCGCGCAGCGCGTCGGCGCCCTCCACGTAGCCGATCTGCCGCACGCTGCCCGCGACGCCGAGGTCCACCGCGAGGCGATCGATGTCGTCGGCCACACCTGGTTTGCGGGCGCCGGCGATCACGAGCTGCTCCGGCCCGCCGGGATGCTCGTCGCGCAGGATGCGCCAGGCCTCGAGGAGGCGGGGGAGGTTCTTCCGGCGCTCCAGCGATCCCACGAAGAGCACGTACGGGCGCGTGAGCCCGAACCGCTCGGCGGCCTGCTGGCTCGCGCCGTCCACGGGGTGCATGTCCGCCGACACGCCGCAGCGGATCGCTGTCACACGCGCCGGATCCAGGTCGGGCACGAGCTCGAGCAGGTCGCGCCGCGTGAACTCCGACACCGTCACCACGCGCGTGGCACGCCGAGCGGACCACGGCACGAACTGCCGGAAGGCCATGCGGTCCAGCGGCGGCATGAAGTCGGTGTCGTGCAGGAACGAGGAGTCGTGCACGATGACGACGCCCGGGCAGGGGAGCGCGGCCGGCAGCATGTGGTTGCCGTTGAACAGCGCCGCGCGGTCGGCGCGCAGCCGCGTGGGCAGCGCCACGAGCGCCCGCGCGTAGTTGGACGGCACCTCGAGCCGCGACGGGATCACCGTGCCCCGCGCGGTCGCCCGCTCCGGCAGCGCCGCCACGTCGCGCACGTAAGCGAGCACGCGGAAGGGGAGCGACAGGCCGCCCAGCGCGCACAGCATCTCGCGGGTCCACGTCTCGTCGCCGGTGCGGCGGCGGCCGAGGACGTCCGCGTCGAACGCTACGATCGGCGGCATGTGCTGGCGTCGGGCCGACGGTGGGCGGGGTCGAGAGGCGAACGGATGGACATGGCGCCGTGTAAGCTAACCGCCCGTGCCCCCCGTTGCGGAGGGTGGGGGGCCGGATACCTTCCGCAGCGCCGGCCCGCGCTCGAGCCGCCGTCGCTCCCCTCGCTGCACTCCCGTGCCCGATTCGCGCAGCCCACACGTTCGCCACACCCTCTTCAACCTGCTCGGCATCGGCGTGCCGCTGGTGCTCGGGCTGCTCGTCATCCCGGTGCTGGTGCGCGAGCTGGGGCCGGCGCGCTTCGGGCTGTTGAGCATCGCGTGGGCGGTGCTCGAGTACTTCACGCTGTTCGACGCGGGCCTCGGGCGCGCCACCACGCGCGAGGTGGCCGACCGCCTGGCGCGCGGCGCGCGCGAGGGGCTGGGGGACGTGGTGGCCGGCTCGCTGTTGCTGCAGCTGGGCATCGGCATGGTGGGCGGCGTGGTGCTGGCGCTCACGGCGCCCCTCCTCGTGGAGCACGCGCTGCGCATGCCGGCAGCGCTGCGGGGCGAGGCCCACCGGTCGCTGCTCGTGCTCTCGGCCATGCTGCCGCTGGTGCTGCTCTCCCTGGCGGTGCGCGGCCTGCTGGAGGCGGCCGGGCGCTTCGGCCTGAGCAACCTGCTGCGCGCGCCCACGAGCGCCGCCACCTTCCTCGTGCCGGCGGCGATGGCGGTCGCCGGCGCCGCCCTGCCGCAGATCCTCGCGGGGCTGGTGGTGGTGCGCGCGGTGTCGTGCGTGGCGGGGCTGTGGCTGGTGCGGCGCGCCATCCCGCAGGTGCGGTGGCGCTGGCCGCGCCAGTGGCGCCCGCTCCGCTCGGTGGCCGCCTTCGGCGGGTGGGTGGCCGTCTCCAACGTGCTCACGCCCGGGCTCCTGCTCTTCGACCGCTTCGCGCTGGGCGCCATCGTGGGACTCACCGCGGTGGGCTACTACACGGGGCCCTACGAGGCGAGCACGCGCGTGCTCCTGCTGCCGGCCGCGGTCATCGGCACCGTGTTCCCGGCGGCCGCGGCGCTCGCCGCGCGGGGCGAGCGGGGCGCGCTCCGGTCGCTCTACCTCGGGGCGCTGCGCACGCTGATCTTCGCGATGCTCGGCGGAACGCTGGCGGCCATCGTGCTCGCCCCGCACATCCTCGCGCTCTGGCTCGGCCCCGAGATCGCGGCGCACGGCGCCACCGCGTTCCGCATCCTGCTGGCCGCGGTGTTCGTGAACGCGCTGGTGCACGTGCCCTTCAGCGTGGTGCAGGCGCTCGGGCGGGCCGACCTCACGGCGCGCTTCCACCTGCTGGAGGTGGCGGTGCACGTGCCGATCACGCTGGTGCTGGTGCAGCGCTGGGGCGTGCCCGGTGCGGCCGCGTCGTGGGCGCTGCGCGTGGCGCTGGACGCGCTGCTCGTGTTCGGCGCGGCGGGGCGGCTGCTGGACGTGCGCCTGCGAGACCCGCTGGCCGGGCGCTGGTGGCCCACGCTCCTCATTGGAGCGGGCACGCTGGCGCTGGCCCTGCTGGCCGCCCAGGTGGCGGCGGAGAGCACGCGGCTGGCGGCCGCGCTGGTGCTGGCAGCCGCGGTCGGCTACGTGGCGGCCGTGTGGCGGCTGGCGCTCACGCGCGCCGAGCGCGCCGCTGCGCTGGCCGCCGTGCGCACGGGGCGCCCCCGACGCGCGCCGCGGGAGGCGTGAGCGCGGCGCACCGCCCTCAGGTGCCCGGCACCCGCGTGGCCCACGCGCCGCGCCCGAACAGGCCGTGCACCGTACCCCGCAGCACCGCGCGCGCCAGGTCGGGGCGGCCGCGTAGCACGTCCTTCACGGCGCGCGCCGGCTTGGTGGCGGCGATGTAGGCGAGCGCCATCAGCCGCTCCGCGCCGGTGAAGTTCCGGCGCACGTAGAAGGCGCGGTGCTTGATGTCCAGGTACGTGGCGCCGGCGGACTCGTTGGCGCGTCCCGCGGTGGCGCCGATCTTGTGGTACACCACCGGCAGCGGCGCGTACAGCACCGGCAGCCCGAGCTGGCGCGCGCGGTACGAGTACTCCGCGTCCTCCACGTAGATGGGGAAGTAGCACTCGGCGAGCAGCCCCACCGCCTCCAGCGCGCGCCGCGAGATGACCAGCGCGCAACCGGTGATGAACTCCGTGGGCACCGGCGTGGCCGAGCGCGGCACCTCGTTGTCGTGCAGCACGAGCGCGCGCCACCCCACCGAGCGGCCTCCCGCCCACCACACGCGATCGCGCTCGTCCCAGTGGTAGATCGTACCCGAGATCAGGCCGGCGTCCGGCGCGGCGGCGATGGCCTCCGTCATGCGGGCGAAGTAGTCGGGCGCGACCTCGGTGTCGTTGTTCAGCAGCAGGAAATGGCTCACGTGGGCGCAGCGCGCGAGCAGGCGCAGCCCCACGTTGTTGCCGCCGGCAAAGCCCCGGTGCTCACGCAGCACCACGATGGAGAGCCAGGTGAGCGAATTCGCGTCGGCACCGTCCGCCGCGGCGGCGCCGGTGAGGCTCGTGACGGGGATGCCGCGCGCGCGCGCATGCGCTTCGATGCGCGCCAGCGAGTCATCACCCGAGCAGTTCTCCACGATCACCACGCGCGCCGGCCGTGGCTGGGCGTGCCAGAGCGAGTCCAGGCAGGCGACGGTGTCGGTGGCGCCATTCCAGTTGAGCAGGACGACGCCGATCGCGGGCGGGGTGTCAGCCATGGGTCGGGGAAGGGGGCAGCGCGCCGGCGTCGCTCATCGCGTCCAGTCGCCACACGCTGGTGGCGGCGCCGGCAAACCAGAAGAAGAGGAACGCGGTCATGGTGCCATTGAAGGTCACAGCGGTGGCGCCGTTCACGGCGACGCCCACGGTGGTCGCGGCGAGAAACGCACCGAACGCGCGGTGGGTGGCCGAGTGTCCGCGCAGGGCGAGCCGTACGCCCGTCCAGGCGAACATCGTGAGCACCACGAGCAACAGCAGCAGGCCCGGCACGCCGAGCTCCACGCCGTACTTGAGAAACAGGTTGTCGGCAGTGAGTGGATCCAGCCCGATGCGGACGGCCGTCTGGTCGGTGGTGCCGATCCCGTTGCCCAGCGGATGGCGGGATAGCGCCTCGAGGCCATTCGCGTAGTCCTTGGAGTGCGACTCGCTGCTGCCCGTCTGCCAGGTGAGCGTGGCCCACACATAGCCGGCCACACCCGGCACGAACGCGATGATCGCGGCCACCGCCGCGGTGCCCACCGCGCTGAGCGAGACGAGCGCCGCTGGCCGGCGCGCGAGCAGCGTGAGCACCACCACTTCGAGCGCGCACGCGAAGATGGTCATGCGCGTGATGGTGAGCAGCAGCCCCATCCACAGCAGCCCGTACCCGGCCACCGTGGGCACGTGCCGCCAGCGGCGGCGCAGCGAGACCCAGAGCGTGGCCGCGGGCATGATCACGAGAAAGGGCGACGCGAACCCCTGGCTCGACAGGAACAGCGATCCCGCGCGCTGCACGAGCCGCCCGCCGATGACGGTCCAGTAGTTGTCCGGCAGTCCGTACTCGTTGCCCACGGTGAACGCCGAGACGTTCAGGAAGTCGTTGACGTAGCTCGCGACGCCGAGGAGCACCAGCATATCCGGCGTGACCACGAACCACTCCACCACTCCCACCACGCTGATCACCACGCCCATCGCGTACAACCGGCGGAGCGCGCGATCGTCATCGGCGATCTCCGGCGTCGCGCGCCCCACATAGTAGAGCGCGACGAAGAAGACGAGGTCGCGCACGGCGTACACCATGCCCGATGGCGACAGCTGTCGCGCGAGCCCGGCCGGCCCGGCCGCCGCGTGCAGCACGGTGAGGCCCACGAGCGCGCCGATGGCCAGGTCGGTGGCGCCCACGCCGGTGGGCCGCAGCCGGCCGAACACCATGCGGGCGGCGGCGATGGCCACGAGCAGCACCACCAGCGCCTCCTTCCACGCGGCGATGCCACGCACCACCTGCTCGGGGAGCCGCGCCAGGCCAAAGAGCAGCGCGATCGCCAGGACGTGAAAGGCGAGCCCCCAGATGAGAAGCCCCAGCCACCACGACGGGCTGCGGCGAGCGAGGAGTACCGCGATGGCGGCGCCGCCAGCGGCCGCGGCCAGCGCGGGGCTGAGCAGCGCGGCGCCGAGCAGACCGGCCGCGAGCAGCGGCCAGCGGAGTGAGGGAGCGAGCCTAGTGCTGACGGGCGCCGACACGGACGCGGCTCATGGACGTGGCGGAACGTCGTGCGAAGGCACGTCGTGCGAAGGCACGTCGGGCATCGACCGCCGCCCTCGACCCAGGGCGCCCAGTGCCGCCCGGCGGACGTCGGCCGCGTCGGTGGGGTTGCGGTGCGCCCAATCGGCGTACAGCGTGGCGCTGCCGGCCGTCACGAGCCCCACCAGCCCCGCCGCCATCAGCGCGATCACCACGAGGGGCACCGGCCGCGGCCAGCGCGGCCGAGCCGGCGCCACGGCGGTGTCCACCACCGTGATCATCGGCGCGTCGTTCACCTCGTTGATGCGTGCCGTCTCGTACTCACGCCGCAGCGTGGTGTAGAGGTCCGTCGCCAGCTCCACCTGCCGGCTCAGCTGCTCGTCCTCGGCCACCAGGGTGGGCGACGTGCGGTAGACGCGGTTCTGCTCGCGGAACGCGCGATGGCGGTCCTCGGCGCGCTGCATCTCGGCCTGCGCCTCGCCCAGCCGCTCCTCCACGAAGCGGCGCTTGGCCTGCGCGCGCGTCACGCGTTGCTGCTGGTTGAACGCGTCCACGAGATCCATCGTGCGGTTGGCCACCTGCGCGCTGAGCTCCGGCCACTGCAGGTCCACGTCCAGCGTCACGAGGTTGGTCTTGATGTCCGCCGAGACCGAGATGTCGTCCTCGAGCCGCCGGATGACGCGCTCCAGGCGGCGCCGCGGCTCGCCATGTCCGCCGCGCACCTTGATCATGTCGAGCAGCGGGGCGCTGTCCGCGGGCGCCGCGGTGCGGGGATCGGGAAAGCGCGTGTGGGCCAGCCGCGTGAGCAGCTCGCGGCTGTGCAGCAGCTGCACGTAGAAGATCGCGCTCTCCGACGGGTCGTTGCCCATCCCCATGCCCAGCTGGCTGGCCATCCCCGACAGGCCACCCGCGAGGCTGCCGATGGATGCCGGCAGCTTGATGCCGCCGCTGGCATTGGAGACGAACGAGGCCGTGCTGCGGTAGACCGGCGCCACGATGAACGCGCTCGCGAGCACCATCGCCGCCACCGCTCCGCCGGCGAGCAGCGCGAGGCGCCACCGCGTCAGCGTGCCGGTGAGCCAGCGCGCGAAGCTCAGCGGCGCGTCCGGTGGCCGGCTGCCATTCGATCCATAGGGCGATGCAGCGGTCATGATCTCAGGTGGGGCGGGCGGAATGGCGGCAGCGGCCGCGCCGACGGCGCGCCTGATCCCCGCGTGCAATATGCGGAGCCGGCCCGGCGCCCGCGAGAGCGCCCGGCCGGTCTCGACGTCAGCGGGTGGTGATGAGGACGACCACCGTGGCGAGGCTCACGAGCAGCGAGGCCACGGTACCGGCAACCGCCAGCGGGTCGCGCCGGTCCGCCGGATCGCGCTCCGGCACGAACACCCGGCTCCCCGGGCGGGGGCGGGGCGACCGCAGCTCGGCGAACAGCCGGCCCGGCGCGCTCTCCACCTTGCCGCTGGGCTGCGTCACGTAGGCGCGGCGCCGGTCGGCATTGCGCGACGCGCCACCGGCCGCGCCGATGTAGTACTCGATGTCCTTGCCGGGCACGTAGGCCACCGCCACCGGCGAGTTCACCGCGCCCGCCACGTACACCACCGAGTTGTACACCGGCACCGCAATGGAGTCGCCGTCGAACAGCAGCAGGTTGTCGCGGTGGCCGCGGTCGCGCAGCGCCGACGGCAGGTCGATACCGATGCGGCCCAACCGGCCGGCCGATCGGTAGAAGTACACGCCTTCCGGGTACGCTTCCGACGACAGGCCGCCGGCGCGGGCGATCACGTCGGTGAGCCGCTCGCTCTTGCTCGTGAGCGCGTACCGGCCGGGGAACCGCACCTCGCCGGTGAGCACCACCGTGCGCTGCAGCTCCCAGTCGGGCTGCTGCAGGATGAGCACGTTGTCGTACGGGCGCAGCGGCACCTCCGGCGCGTCACCCACCGCGGCCGGGAGCCCCGGTGGGCCGGAGTAGCGGCCATCGCGTCCGCGCTCGAACAGGTAGCTCGAGTCCATCGGCACGCGGAACGTCTGCGCGGTCACGCCGCGGGCGCGCTCGGCGGGCAGGCGCGCGATCTCGGACTCGCCCAGGAACGCGCTCTCGCGCAGGCCACCGGCCAGCAGCACCAGGTCACGCATCGTCATCCCTTCGCGATACGGATACTGCCCGCTGCGCTGCACGGCGCCGGTGATGGCCACGTAGCGCTGCGGCCGGAACTCCGAGATCGAGAACACCCGCAGCTCGTCGTCCTCGGCCAACGCGAAGTCGTTGAGCACCGCGCCGGAGGTGTCGCGAAGCGTGGCGCGGAGCTGCGTCCTCGTGGAGTCGCTCGCGGTGCGCGTCACCAGCACCTGGCCCAGGTACGTGTCGGGCTTGAGGCCGCCGGCCAGCGCCAGCGCGTCGCTCACCATCATGCCCGGCTCGAAGGCGATGGAGCCGGGCGCCCAGACGTTGCCGCGCACCACCATCCGGTTGCGCACGCGCGCCGTGATGGGCAGCACGCGCACCACGTCTCCCGCCTGCAGCGGGAGGGCCGCGATGGCGGCGTCGCCCGCTGGGGTGGCGTCGGGGCCGGTGACATCGAGCACCACACGGTCACGGCCGGCGCCCACGCGCGCCTCGGCCGGCACGATGCGCTCGATCTGCACCCGCTGCCGCGACGCCGTGGGCAGGAAGCCGCCCGCCGCGCGCAGCACGTCGGCCAGCGATTCACCGGCGCGGATCTCGTACGTGGCGGGGCGGATGATCTCGCCCACCACGCGCACACGCGGGCCGTGCACCGGCACGAACACCACGTCGCCGTTCTGCAGGCGCAGGTCGTTGCGCGTGTCGCCACGCAGCAGGTAGTCGTACACGTCCAGCGTACTCACCACCTGCCCGCCGCGCCGCACCTCGATCTCGCGCAGGCTGCCGTTGGCGGTGGGCCCGCCGGCGGCGTACAGCGCGGAGAGGGCCGTGCCCGCGCTCGACACCCGGAAGCTGCCCGGCTGGGTGACGTCGCCCACCACGAAGATCTGATTGGTGCGCAGGTTGGCCACGCTCACCGAGAACCGCGTGGTCGCGTTCGCACCCCGTCCAATGCCCGAGTACACACGGCGCAGCCGAGTGTGGAGCACCTCCTCGAGCTGTCCGAGCGTCAGGTTGTTCACCGACACCTGCCCCACCTGCGGGATCACGACGAATCCCTCACGCGTCACGTCCAGCGTGTAGGAGTCCTCCACGTCCCCGGTGAGGATGAGCACCAGCCGGTCACCGGGTCCCAGCCGGTAGTTGGCGTCCACCGGGCCGGCGCGGTTCGGGTCGAACTGGGTGGTACCGTCGCGGAAGATGCTCGCGCCGAAGATCACGTAGCCGCTGTCCGCCCCCGCCCGCGCCTGGATGTCGGACCGCATGCGCTGCCGCTCGAGCTCGCGGCGGGTGGAGTCGCGCGCAATTTCCTGGCGCAGGCGAGGGTCCAGTGGGTCCAGCCGGGGGCGCAGCCGCTCGTCGATCTCCCGCTCGTCCAGTGGCGCCGTCACGCGGCGACGGGCGCGCTCGTCGTAGACCGTGTCGGAGCCCGGCGCGCGCGAAGGCACGCCAGCCATGCCCGCCGTGTCCTGCTCGTAGCTCTCGCGCAGCACCCCGGTGTCGGTGGAGTCCGTGATGCCCAGCGCTCGCACCGCGTCGAACGCGTCCTGGCTCACCGTGCTGTCGGTGGACGTGCCGCCGGGCAGGTACGGGTCCAGGATGTCCTCGGGGTAGCCCTCGGCCCTCAGCCGGGCGCGCACCTGGTCGGGCGTGAGCCCGCTCGCGCCGATGCGCTGCCGGAGCTGCTCCACCAGGTCGGGCCGGGAGCGCAGCAGCTCGCGCGCCTGAGCCGGGGTGGGCCGCTGGGCCACGAGCGGCAGGGGCAGGGCGCAAAAAAAGGCAGCTACGAGGAGCCGCCGGATGACACGCTGGAGCATGTGTCTGGGCCAACGAGAGAGGAGGGCCCGCCTCTGAACGGGCAGGGGGAGTGGACGCGCAGGGACTCGAACCCCGGACCTCTGCTGTGTGAAAGCAGCGCTCTAACCAGCTGAGCTACGCGTCCCACCCCATCCGTCGTAGGCGTGCGAACCGCGCCTGAGCGCGGCGGCTGCCAACGGAGAGCACAAACAATAATCGCAACGTCAACCGAGCGGAAGGGGCCAACCGCTCGCCCCGCAACTCAGCTCATGGGCCCTGTGGGACTCGAACCCACGACCAAGCGATTATGAGTCGCCTGCTCTAACCGGCTGAGCTAAGGGCCCGACCCGGCTGATACTACCGGTCCTCGCGGGGCGTGGCAAGCGTGAGTGCCGCGCCCCGGGCCCCGACGCTCAGCGCACGCGCCATCGCCCGCGCGCCACTCCCGGCTCCCACGTCACGCGCACTCGCCCGGCGAACCCGTCGGCCGGCGTGACGGCCTGATCGCCGCTCACCGCGTTCATGCCCACGTCCGCCTGCACCGTGAACCCGTACGGCAGCACCCCGCCGCCGCTCACGCCGAGTCGCGTCACCTCGGCCACTCGCCCCAGGAGGAAGCCGGGCGTGGTGGCGTAGTCCTCGGGCGGCGGGAAGGGGGCGCGGTAGTCGCCCTCGCCCTGCCGGCGGAACGCGACGTAGGCGCGCAGCGGGAGCGCCGAGAGGAGCGCGAGGTCCGCGCCCACGCGGGCCTCGTCGTAGTCCGAGAAGCCGCGTCCCAGCCCGACGTTCTGGAAGTCGTACGTCTCGCCCAGCTCGGGGGTTCGGTAGGTGAGGCTCGTGACCCGCGTGTACGAGGCGAACCAGCGCTGGTCGCCGCCCAGCGGCAGTCCCTCGGCGGTGACCGTCATCCCCCAGGACGCCGGCTCCTTGCACTGCGGGTCGCACCGGTCCACCTGCACGTCGTCCACCAGGAGCTGGCCGCCGAGCACGCCAAGCCGCGTGCGCCAGGCGAGCTCGAGGCCCACGCTGTAATTGCCCTCCTCCTGCTCGTTGTACTGGGTGAGCAGGTACGGCACGAGCGGGTTGGCGAGGGACCATTCCAGCCCG
>DATANT010000281.1:0-5339 GCA_036266115.1 Gemmatimonadaceae bacterium
GGCGGAGGATCTCCACCGCCTGCCGCACCTTGTCGGTCTCGGGGTGCCGCACCGAGCCGAAGTTGGAGAACGACAGCATGGCGATGCGCGGCTCCATGCCGAAGGTGCGCACCAGCCGCGCCGCCCCGCTGGCGATCTGCGCCAGCTGCTCCGCCGTTGGATCGATGTTCATGGTGGTATCGCCGCAGAACACCACCTGCTTCTCGAACACGAGCATGTACATCCCGCTCACCAGCCCCGCCTTGGGGTGCGCGCCGATCACCTCCAGCGCGGGGCGGATGGTCTCGGGATAGTGCATGGTGGCGCCCGAGACCAGCGCGTCGGCGTCGCCGCACTCCACCATCTGCGCGCCGAAGTAGTTGGCGTTGTACAGCCGCTGGTGCGCTTCGGCCAGGCTCAGCCCCTTGCGCTGGCGGCGCTGCCAGAGCGCGTGCGCGTAGCGCTCGCGCTGGTCGGAGGTGGCGGGGTCCTCGATCCGCACGCCGGCCAGCGACACGCGGTTGGCCTGCGCCAGCTCGCGAATGGCCGCCTCGTTGCCGAGCAGCGTGGGCTCGGCGATGCCCTCGTCCACGAGGATCTGCGCGGCGCGAATCACCTTGAGCTCCTCGCCCTCCGGCAGCACCACCCGGCGCGGGTCGGCGCTGGCGCGGTTCATGAGCCCGCGCACGATGCCGCGCGCCTTGCCCAGCCTCACCTCGAGGCGATCGCGGTACTCGTCCAGATCCACGAAGTCGCGCGCCACGCCCGACGCCACCGCCGCCCACGCGACCGCCGGCGCCACCCAGAGCAGCACGCGCGGGTCGAACGGGAAGGGAATGATGTACTCGCGCCCGAACTCCACCGAGCGCAGGCCATAGAGGGCGGTCACCGAGTCGGGCACGTCCTCCTTGGCCAGCAGGGCGAGCGCGCGCGTGGCGGCCATCTTCATCTCCTCGTTGATCTCGGTGGCGCGCACGTCCAGCGCGCCGCGAAAGATGAACGGGAAGCCGAGGACGTTGTTGACCTGGTTGGGCTGGTCGCTGCGGCCCGTGGCGATGATGGCATCCGGGCGCACCGCGCGCACCACGTCCGGCATGATCTCCGGCACGGGGTTGGCCAGCGCGAAGACGACCGGATCGGGCGCCATGCTCGCGATCATCTCGCCCGTCACCGCCCCGCCCACCGAGAGCCCGACGAAGACGTCGGCGTCCACCAGCGCCTCGGCGATGGTGCGCTGCGACGTGGGGCGCGCGAAGCGCATCTTGTAGGGATCCACGTCCTGCGTGCGCCCCTCGTAGATCACGCCCACGTGGTCGCACATCGTGATGTGCTCGCGCCGCACGCCGAGGCGCACGTAGTGCTCGGCGGTGGCAATGGCCGCCGCGCCGGCGCCGGAGAACACCACCCGCACCTGGGCGATGTCCTTGTCCACCAGCTCGAGCGCGTTGAGCAGCGCGGCGCCGGAGATGATGGCCGTGCCGTGCTGGTCGTCGTGGAACACCGGCACCTGCATCGTGCGGCGGAGCGTCTCCTCCACCTCGAAGCACTGCGGCGCCGCGATGTCCTCCAGGTTGATCCCGCCCACCGTGGGCTCCAGCAGCTGGCAGAAGCGGATCAGATCCTGCGTCTCCTGCGAGCCCACCTCGAGGTCGAACACGTCCAGGTCGGCGAACTGCTTGAAGAGATTCGCCTTGCCCTCCATCACCGGCTTGGACGCCAGCGCGCCGATGTTGCCCAGCCCCAGGACGGCGGTGCCGTTGGTGACCACGGCGACCAGGTTGCCCTTGGCCGTGTACCGATAGGCCTCCTCGGGATCCTTCTCGATCTCGCGGCACGGCTCGGCCACGCCGGGCGAGTAGGCCAGGGCCAGGTCACGCTGGTTGGTGAGCGGCTTGGTGGCGACGACCGCGATCTTGCCGGGCCGGCCGTTGGAATGGTAGTCGAGCGCGTCGTTCCGATTCATGCGGCTGGGAAAGAGCGGGGCGGCGAGCTGGCCGGGCGTGTGCCGTGGGCCGGCCCGGGGAGGTTAGCCGCGCCAGGAAAGCGGGTCAATCCAACCGGGCGCGGCGGCACGGCGCCCGGCGCGGGCGGCGTGGAGTCGGGCGGTGGCGTGGAGTCGGGCGGTTCGGAGTCCGGCGTCGGCCGGCGTCGAGGTTCCTGCCGGATGCGCTCGCGGTCGCGCGCCGCGCGATCGCTGTCGCGGGCGCTGTCGTCGGCCGTGTCGCGCTGGCCGCCGGCGCGCGGCGAATCGGCGCCCGCGCACGTGCCCGGCTCCGGCGCGCATCCGCTCCCGCCCACGGCGAGCGCGAACAGCGCCGCCATGCGCAGCGGCGAGCAGGATGATCGTGCCAGTGATATCTTCAGCGTTGGAACCTCCAAGTACGTAAGATAGTCTAGAAGGCATCGCGGCAGAGATCGGGAACCGACTCGCCGCGATGGCCGCACCCAGCTCCACATCCGTCCCGCGCTCACGCCGTCATGCACCGACGCTCCCTCCGTTTCCGCCTGCTGATCTGCGCGTTCGCCATCGCGCAGCTTCTGGCGTTGCCGGTGAGCGCGGTGCTCGACGGGCGGATCGTGGCCGCCGATGCCGAGCTGCAGTCGGACGCCGCACCGGCCGGCGCCATCGCGGTGCACGTGCAGCCCGCGCATTCGGCCAACTGCGCGTTCTGCGAGCTGCTCTCGTCGGTGAACGACCTGCTGCCGGCGCAGCCACGGGCCCTGGCTCACGTGCCCCCCGCGGTCGCACCGGCGGTGCGGGCGTCCGAGCCCGCTGGCGCGCCGAGCTTCCACCCGACTCGCCCTCGCGGGCCGCCCACGCTCCTCTCCTGACGCCGCCGACCGGCGGCGTGCCTGCCCCACGCCCGTTCCGTGCCCGCGCACCCGCGCGTGCGCATGGGTACCCGCGATCCTCAGGAGAGGAGTCTTCATGCTCGTTCGAATCGTGCGCCCGATCGCGTCCGCACTGGGCGCGCTCGGCCTGCTGGTATTGATGTCCTCCGCGGCGGCTGCCGCTGGATTCCCCGCCGTTCCTCGCCTCGCGAGCACGCCGGGCGCCGTACCGCCGCCCCCGCCGATCCTGGGCATCGTGCAGGACACCGCAGGGAACCCGCTGGCCAATGCCCAGGTGGTGGTGGCCGGACTCAACCGCGTGGCGAGGAGTGACGCCAGCGGCCGGTTCGTGCTCCGGGGGCTTCCGGCCGGCAGCTACCACCTGGACGCGATCCTCGTGGGCTACGCGCGTGCGGAGGCGGAGGTCACCGTGCCGACCGACGGCGATCCGGTGCGGGTGACCATCGCGATGCGTCCCACGGTGGTGCGGATCAGCGGTATCGTGGTCACGGCCTCGCCCACGGGGAGCGACCCGCTGGCGCTCACCCAGTCGGCCGCCGAGCTCTCGGGGCGGGAGCTGGCGCGCAACCTGGGCTCCAGTCTCGCGGCCACGCTCAGCAACGAGCCCGGCGTGCAGATGCGCTACGACGGCCCCGCCGCCACCATGCCGGTGATCCGTGGGCTCACCGGGGAGCGCATCCTCGTGCTCCAGGACGGCGAGCGCGCCGGCGATCTGTCGTCGGCGTCGGCCGACCACGGCGTGACCGTGGACCCCATCAATGCCCAGCGGATCGAGGTCGTGCGCGGTCCCGGCTCGCTGCTTTACGGTAGCAACGCCATCGGCGGCGTGGTGAACGTGATCTCGAGCGACATCCCCACCACGGTGCCCACGCGCGTGGAGGGCTACTTCGGCGGGCAGGCCGAGTCGGTGAACCCCGGCGGCGTGCTGTCCATGGGCGCCACGGCGCCGCTGGGGGCGAACTGGGCCGCCACGGTGCGTGGCTCGTATCGCGACATCGACGACGTGCGCACCGGTGGCGGTGGCACGCTGAGCAACACCAACGCGCGCAACTGGAACGGTCTGGCCAGTCTCGGCTACGTGGGCCAGGACGCCGCCTTCGGGGTGGGATTCCGGCGCTACGACTTCAACTACGGCATCCCGGCGCCGGAAGGCGACGAGGAGGCGGGCATCCGCCTGGACGGTGCGCGCAGCGACGTGCTGCTCAAGGGCTCCCTGAACACCGCATCTTCTCTCTTTCCGTACCTGCGCCTGGACGGCACCGCGCAATGGTACGAGCACCAGGAGATCGAGCGCGACGGCGCGGTGGGCACGAGCTTCGATCTCAAGACGCAGACGGCCAACCTCACCGCGAAGACCCAGTGGGGAGCGCTCTCCGGTGCCATGGGGGTGCAGGGCCTGTTCAAGCAGTATCAGGCGCAGGGCGAGGAGGCGTTCACGCCAGCCGCCAACAGCAACAACGGTGGCTTCTTCCTCTTCCAGGAGCTGCCCATCGGCGCCGTGCGCGGTGACTCGGCGCACGACGACCATCGTGCCACGCTGCAGCTCGGCGCCCGGTACGACGTGTACCGCATCGAATCCAGGGCCGACGCGGAGGCGCCCGACCGCTTCGGGCCGGGCCGAGCGGTGGACCTGGGCGCGTTCTCCGGCTCGGTGGGCGTGAGCGTGCCGCTGGGCGGCGCCGTGTCGCTGGGCGTGAACGTCGCCCGCGCCTTCCGGGCACCCACCGTGGAGGAGCTGTTTGCCAACGGCTTCCACGCCGCCGTGGGCACCTTCGACGTGGGCAACCCCGATCTCGCGGCGGAATACAGCAACGGCGTGGACGGCACCCTGCGCGCCGAAGGGCGACGCGGCTTCGCGCAGCTCGGCGGCTACTACAACCGCATCGACGGCTACATCGCACCACGGGCCGTGGGCACCCGGGACGTGGATGGCGAGATCGTGCCGCTGGTGAACTACCTGCAGCACGACGCCACGCTCTACGGCATGGAGGCGCAGGGCGAGTACGAGGTGCTGCCGAACGTGGTGGTGGGCGCCATGGCGGATCTGGTGCGCGGCGACTTTCGTGACGGCGGGCCGCTCCCGTTTCTCCCGCCCGGACACGTGGGCGGATCGGTGCGCTTCGACGACGGCCGTCTCTCCCTGGGCACGAGCGTGCGGCACGGCATGGAGCAGACGCGGGTGACCGACCCGGACCCCACGCTCGACGGCGCGCTGGACGTGCCGACGGCCGCCTACACGCTGCTCAACTTCGACGCCGGGTACCGCCTCATCACCGGCGCGCGGGCGCACACGCTGACGCTGCGGCTGGACAACGCGCTGGACGAGGAGTACCGCGACGCCACGAGCCGCATCAAGTGGTTCACGCCCAATCCGGGCCGTAACGTGAGCCTGGTGTACCGGGTGCAGTTCTGAGCGCGGGAGCGACCAGGGGCAGAAGCCGGGAGAGCAGGGGGTAGGAGACAGGAGAGTTGCGGAAGAACGGCAGAACCAGAGAAGGGCGGAAGGC
>DATANT010000282.1:0-3618 GCA_036266115.1 Gemmatimonadaceae bacterium
GGATGAAGCAGACCATCCGCGGCCGGGCCGACGCCGGCGCCGCGGTGATCCTGAGCTCGCACCTGCTGCATCTGGTAGAGGAGCTGTGCACGCGCGTGCTCGTGCTCAAGGGCGGGCGGCGCGTGGCCTATGGCACCATCGGCGACATCGTGGCCGATCGCCCGCACCTCGCCGGCCTCGGCCTGGAGGACATGTTCCTGGCGCTCACCGGCGACGACGCCGATATCCCCGACGGCGTCCACCCCACCGCGCGCGAGGACGCGCGTGCCGGCCGCTGAGACGCGCGGCGAGGTGAGGGCCGAGGCCGGCGGCCCGGTGCCGCCGGCGCACCCCTCGCTGCGCGCCGCCTTCGTCTACCTCACGGTCCACTCGGCGCGCAATCGGCTGACGCGGCAGCTGCGCCGCATGCGCAGCCCCCGCTACCTGCTCGCCATCCTGTTCGCCGCCGGCTACTTCTGGCTCATGTTCTTCCGCCAGGGGCAGGACGCGGACCTCACCCTCTCCGTGGCCGGCAACCAGACCGCCGCGCTCATCACCGCCACCTCCTTCACCCTGCTCGCCGGCTACTGGTGGCTGGTAGGCGGCGACCGCGGCGCACTGGCGTTCTCGCCCGCCGAGGTGCAGTTCCTGTTCACCGCGCCGGTCACCCGGCGGGAGCTCATCCAGTTCAAGCTGCTGCGCGCGCAGCTGCTCATTTTCGCCAACATCGTGCTCTGGACGCTGCTCCTGGGCCGCGGGCAAGGCCCCGAGCAGATGGTCTGGCTCCGGCCGCTCTCGCTCTGGGTGATGCTCTCCACGCTGCAGCTTCACCGCCTGGGCGCGACGCTCACCCTCGAATCGGCCGCGGAGCACGGTCGCGCCGGCTGGTGGCGACGCGTCCTGCCGCTCGTGGTGGTGCTGGCCGTGGCCGGTGCGCTGGTGATGGGCATCGTGAACGCATGGCCGACCACCGGCGTGCGCACGCCGGGCGATCTCCTCGCCGCGCTGGGCGCCGGGCTCCGCGCGCTGCCGGCCGCGAACGCGCTGGCCCCAGCGCGCCTGGTGAGCGCGCCGCTGTTCGCCTCGTCGCCGGCGGCCTGGCTGCACGCCATCTGGCCCGCGGCGCTGCTCATGCTCGCGCACGTCGCGTGGGTGCTGCGCTCCGACCACGCGTTCGAGGAGTCGGCGGTGGCGGCCTCGCAGCAGCGCGCCGAGCGCATCGCCGCGCGGCGCACGGGTACCGTGGCGGCGCGCGGTGATCAGGCGCCCGCGCGCCGCTGGCGCGTGCCGCTACGGCCCACCGGCGAGCCGGCGGTCGCGTTTCTCTGGAAGAACGCCATCGCGGCGGCGCGCGGCGACCGGTTCCTGCGCCAGGCCGTGCTCTTCACCACCTTCATGGCCGCTCTGGCCGTGGGCGCGTGGATGATCCCCGGCCAGCTGGCCGAGTTCGCCGCCGGCCTGCTCGCGGCGTGGGGAGGGCTGCTCGTCATCGGCGGCCCGCTCTGGGTGCGCTTCGACCTGCGACGCGATCTCACCAAGCTGGAGCTCCTCCGGACGTATCCGGTGGACGCCAACCGGCTGGTGGCCGCGCAGATCGCCTCGTCCGCACTCCTGCTCACTATTTTGCAGTTCGCGCTCCTCGTCACCGCCTTCGTCGCGCTGCTCGGCAACCCGGACGTGACCCTCGGGCGCACCGATCGCCTGGCGCTGTTCACCGCGGCGGCGCTCGGCCTGCCGGCGCTGAACGGGCTGAGCGCGAGCATCCACAACGCGGCGGCGCTGCTCTTCCCGGCCTGGGTGAACCTGGGCAGCGAGCGGCCCGCCGGCGTGGAGGCCATGGGACAGATCTACCTGACGATGTTCGCGAGCTTCCTCGTGCTTCTCGTGCTGCTCCTCCTGCCGGCCCTCGCCGGCGCCGGGCTCGTGCTGGCGCTCGCGCCCTCGCTCGGCATGTGGAGCGGGGTGCCCGCGGTGGTGGCCGGCTCCGTGGCGGCGTTGGTGGAGCTCATGCTCATGGTGCGCTGGCTGGGCCGCGTCTTCGATCGTACCGAACCGTCTGCCGTAGGGGTGACCACATGATCCGTCGTCGCCATCTCATCACCGCGTCGCTCGTGCTGCTGCCATGGGCAGCCGTGACGGGCTGCCGGTCCACGCAGGGTGACGTGCCCGTGTTCGCCAGCTCCAACGACCTGTCCGCGCTCGTGGGCGAGTGGGCGGGCGAGTACAGCAGTCCCGCCACCGGGCGCAGTGGGAGCATCGTCTTCACGCTCGCCTCCGGGCAGGCCAACGCCAGGGGTGACGTGCTGATGGTGCCCCGAGGCGCCAGCCAGGGGCTGATGCCGGCGTCCGGGCAGCCCCACTCCAACGCCGCGGGGACGGACAGCAGCAAGGCGCCGCAGACGCTCTCCATCACCTTCGTGCGCGTGGAGAACGGCGCCGTCTCGGGCACGCTGGAGCCGTACCGCGATCCCGACACGGGCGCCACCGTGACCACCACCTTCGTGGGCTCATTGGATGGCGATGTGATCGAGGGCACCTTCACCAGCACCAGCCCGGCGTTTCCCGCGCCGCAGACCGGCCGGTGGCGCGCGACGCGAAGGGGCGGCGGCTGATTCGCCGCGGGCCAGCGCGCGGAGCCCGAGCGTGTCACCACTGAACACGCTGCTCGATCCGGCGGGCCGGATCGTGATCGGGCACCGCGGCGCGGCTGCCCGCGCGCCCGAGAACACGCTGGAGAGCTTCCGGCTGGCGCTGCAGCACGGCGCGCAGGCGCTGGAGCTCGACGTCCACGCCGCGCGCGACGGCACGCCGGTGGTGATCCACGATCCCGATCTGCGCCGCACCACCGACCAGGCCGGCCCGGTGGCCGATCTCCCGCTCCGCGCCATCCGCGGCGCGGACGCCGGCCACGCGTTCACTCCCGATGGCGGGCGCACCTTCCCCTGGCGCGGACGCGGCGTCCGCGTGCCCACGCTGGCCGAGGTGCTGGAGGAGTTTCCGGACACCCCGCTGCTGATCGAGCTCAAGACCCGCCGGGTGCAGCACGCGGTGGCGCGGCTGCTCCGTGCCCACGCCGCCGAGGCGCGCAGCGTGGTGGCCGCCGCCGATCACGGCGCGGTGGCGCTGTTTCGCCAGGCGCCCTTTCTGGTTGGCGCCTCGCGGCGCGACATCGCGCGGCTCTATTTCGGGCTCAGGGCGGGCCTCTGGCTGCCGCGTCCCCAATACTGCCTGCTCTCCGTGCCGCTCACCTTTCGCGGCCTGTACGTGCCCACGCCGCGCTTCGTGGCCGCGGCGCGGCGCCTGGGTGCCACGGTGCACGTGTGGACGGTGGACGAGCCGTCGGTCGCCAGACGCCTGTGGGACGACGGCGTGTCGGGGGTGGTGACGAACGACACGGAGCGGATCGTGGCGGGAGCGGTGAGCTGAATGGTCATCCCGAGCGGAGCGGCCCGCAGGGCCGCGCAGTCGAGGGATCTACTGAATCGTGCTGGTGGCCGGCCACGACCCCGGGGACCCTAGATCCCTCGACTCGCTGCGCTCGCCCGAGATGACAACGGCATGAGGGCGCGTCAACCGAGCCGCTGCCGCCCGGCTCAACGCCCGGCGTACGCCACGCTGCTGCGCAGTAGCGCATTCACC
>DATANT010000283.1:0-11781 GCA_036266115.1 Gemmatimonadaceae bacterium
CCCGGTGGCTCCCACGCTCACGCGCTGCGTCGTACCCATTTGCATATCGCGCACGAACACGTCCTTGACGCCGTTGGTATCCGCTGGCACGAGATCGGTGGCGCTGGAATAGAAGGCCACGTAGCGGCCGTCCGGGCTCACCGAGGGCGAGATGTTCTGGTCCCCCTCGCGTGCGCCCTGACCCACCACGCGCCGGCCCACCGAATCCGGCGGCGTGCGCCCCGCGATGGCCGGCCCGTACTCGGCCCGAATGCTCGCGTGCCACATCTTGGACAGCGAGTCGGAGCTGACGCCGAGCACCTCCACGATGGCGCGCTCGTAGCCCAGCCGCAGGGCGGCGCGATACACCTGCTCCACGGCGTCGTCCGTCCAGCGTCCGCCCACGTACGCCCAGAGCGCCTGGCCGAAGCGGTAGGGGAAGAAGCGCACGTCGGTGGTGAGCTGATCGATGGTGGGCAGGTCGTCGCGGCGGAGCGCGTCGCGCAGCCACATCGCCGTGTTGGGATCTTCCCGGCCCACCGAGAGATACTCGGCCATCCCCTCGATCATCCAGAGCGGGATGTTGCCGAGGTTCTGCAGCCCGCCGCGCGTGGTGGTGGCGGCGATGTCGTACTGGAACACGTGCACCAGCTCGTGCCCCAGCACGTGATCCGTCTCGGCGTAGTTGGTGGTGAAGGGCATCGTCACCCGCTCGCGCAGCCCTTCGGTGACACCGCCCGTGCCCTGGCTGATGAGCCCCTCCACCACGTTGGTCTGCTGGAAGTCCGGGGGGTCCGCGTAGAGGATGATGGAGCGCCGGTCGAACTCGTGGTGCATGGTAGTGTGGTGGCGCGCGTACCACCGCTCCGCCATGCGTGCAACGTCGTGAGTGGCGAGCGACTCCGCCGGATAGAACAGGATGTCGAAGTGCCGCGTCGCGAGGGTACGGAAGTCGAACAGGTCGTACTGCACCTTGTTGCGGCCGAAATACTGCGCGTCGGCGGCGGCGGGCAGCGCGGCCAGGGCGCCGAGCAGCAGCGCCGCCCGCCGAAGCACGTCGCCGATGGCGCGGTCGTGGCGGCGCGAGCAGTCTGACATGCTGGAGCGCATCTCTCCTCCGGAGGGTCGAAGCTGGTGCCGGCACGTGCGTGCGGCAGGCCGCCGTGTGCCACGCGTGAGGTTCCGCGCACCACGGGGGCGTAGGCGCTGGTCGCAATCCATATACCAGAGCTGTAGATCAGAGCTCGGCCGCGCGGCTCGGACTGCGGCCAACGACGGATCTCCGGGGTGCGTAGCGCATGCACACGCGTGCCCCCGTCCGGCGGATGATCGTAGCCGTCGCGTCCGCTACGCGCCGCACCGTCCCCCGCTGGCGACAGCTGGTGGCGCCGGTGTCCCAGAGACGCGACATTCGACCGCGCCTCCCCGCCCCCGTCCGCGCTCTCCCGACTCCCACGGAGCTCACCGCCCATGTCCACTCGCCACGCGCCGCGCCTGCGCTCAGGTGCCCTGCGCGGCCTGCTGCTCGCGCCGCTGCTGTCGCTCGCCGCTGCCGATACCCTGCCCGCGCAGGGTGGCTATCAGCAGCCGCCCGCTCCCATCCGGCAGATCTTGGATGCCGAGCCCACGCCGGCGGTGAGCGTGAGCCCGGACCGCCAGTGGCTCCTGCTGCTGGAGCGCCGGGCGCTCCCCTCCATTGCCGAGGTCGCGGCGCCGGAGCTGCATCTGGCGGGCGACCGGCTGGATCCACGCACCAACGCGCCGTCCCGCGAGAACTACGTGAAGGCGCTGCGGCTCCGCGGCGTCACCGGCAGCGCCGAGCGACCCATCGCCACCCCGCCGGACGCGCGCATCGGCGCGCCGCAGTGGGCGCCCGACGCGCGCCGCATCGCCTTCACGGTAGCCGCGGACACCGGCACCACGCTCTGGGTGGCCGACGTCTCCACCGGCCAGTCGCGGGCCGTGAGCGCCACCAGGCTGAACGCGGCGGCCGGCGCGCCCTGCCACTGGATGGACGGCACGCGCCTGGTCTGCCGCACGATCCCTGCCGGGCGTGGTGCAGCCCCGGCTCCCGACTCGGTACCCACCGGACCCATCGTTCAGGAGTCGCGTGGACGTGAGGCGCCCAACCGCACCTATCAGGATCTGCTGCGGGACGAGGGCGACGCCCGGCTGTTCGACTTCTACTACACGAGCCAGGTCGCCATCGTGGACGTGGAGAGCGGCACCGTGACGCCGGTGGGCGCGCCTGGGGTGCACATGTCCGCCGCCCCCTCGCCCGACGGCCAGTACCTGCTGGTGGAGACCGTGCACCGGCCGTACTCGTACGTGGTGCCCATGAACCGCTTTCCGCAGCGCACCGCGGTGTGGAGTCGGTCGGGCGTGGTGGTGAAGGAGGTGGCCGACCTGGGGCTACTGGAGGAGGTGCCGATCGCCCGCGACGCGGTGCATGCGGGACCGCGCGGCGTGCGCTGGCGCGCCGATGCGCCCGCCACCCTGGTCTGGTGGCAGGCGCTGGACGGCGGCGATCCGGCCGCCAAGGTGGCCCGGCACGACCGGGTGCACATGCTCGCGGCGCCGTTCTCCGGCGATGCCACGACGCTCGCCAGCCTGGAGTACCGCGCCGCCGACGTGCAGTGGGTGCGCCCCGATCTCGCGCTGGTGAGCGAGCGCTGGTGGTCCACCCGCCGCACGCGCACCTGGGCGGTGGACCCGCGCAACCCCTCCGCCGCGGCGCGCCTGCTCTGGGATCGGTCGTCCGAGGACCGCTACGGCGACCCCGGACGCCTCGTGATGACGTGGAGCAGCGCCGGCACCCTGGTACCGTTGCTGAGCGCCGACGGCCGCTCCGCGTATCTCACCGGCGCCGGCGCGTCGCCCACGGGCGACCAGCCGTTCCTGGACCGGCTGGATCTGGCCACGGGCCGCACGACGCGCCTCTGGCGCTCCGAGGCCCCGTACTACGAGGAGGTGGTGGCGGTGCTGGACCCGGCCGCCCGGCGCGTGGTCACGCGGCGCGAGTCGGTGACCGAGGTGCCCAACTACTGGCGGCGCGCCGTGGGCGGGAAGGAGCTCGCGCAGCTCACGCGCTTCGAGGATCCGGCGCCGCAGTTCGCCGGCGTCACGCAGCGCCTGGTGCAGTACAGGCGGGCCGATGGCGTGAACCTCTCCGCGCGCCTCTACCTGCCGGCGGGCTACGACAGCACGCAGGGCCCGCTCCCGTTCCTCTTCTGGGCGTACCCCGAGGAGTTCAAGAGCGCGGCCGCGGCCGCGCAGGTGAGCGGCTCGTCGTACCGCTTCGTGCGTCCCTCGGGCTCGTCGCACCTCTTCCTGCTCACCCAGGGCTATGGCATCCTGGACGGCCCGTCCATGCCCATCGTGGGCGAGGGAAGCCAGGAGCCCAACGACACCTACGTGGAGCAGCTGGTCGCCAGCGCGAAGGCGGCGGTGGAGTACGTCACGTCCATCGGCGTGGCCGACCCCCAGCGCATCGCGGTGGGCGGCCACTCGTACGGCGCGTTCATGACCGCCAACCTGCTCGCGCACTCCAACCTCTTCCGGGCGGGCATCGCGCGCAGCGGCGCCTACAACCGCACGCTCACCCCCTTCGGCTTCCAGGCCGAGGAGCGTCCGTACTGGGAGGCGCGGCCGGTGTACGAGCGCATGTCGCCCTTCAACTACGCGGACAGCCTCAAGGCGCCCATCCTGCTCATCCACGGGATGGCGGACGACAACAGCGGCACCTTCCCGGTGCAGAGCGAGCGGATGTTCGCCGCCCTCAAGGGGAATGGCGGCACGGTGCGCTATGTGCAGCTACCCGCCGAGGCGCACGGCTATCGGGCGCGCGAGTCGGTGGGCCACACCCTGTACGAGATGACGGCGTGGCTGGACGAGTGGGTGAAGCGCGCACCGACAACGAAGGCGGCCATGGAGTAGGGCCGCTCGAGGCAGGCAGGAGGGATACCATGGGAGCGAGAACGCACGACATCTTCGGCGATGCCGCCGGTGCCCAGCCGGCGGAGCCCGGCAGCTACGGCGAGGCGCCGAGCGGCTACCGGCTGCCGGACGCAACGCGCCTGGGGCCGGTGCACCTGCAGGTGGCCGACCTGGCGCGCTCGCTCGACTTCTACGAGCGCGTGCTCGGCTTCCGCACCGTGCGGCGCGACGCGGCGCACGCGGTGCTCGCCGCGCACGGCGACGACACGCCCCTCGTGGAGCTGCACGAGCGCGCCGGCGCGCGTCCGATGACGCCACGCGGCCGGCTGGGCCTCTACCACTTCGCCATCCTGCTGCCGGAGCGTGGGGCGCTCGGGCGCTTCGTGCGGCACCTCGCGGAGATCGGCGCCCGCGCCGGTGCCGGCGACCACCTCGTGAGCGAGGCGTTCTACCTGCAGGATCCGGACGGTCTGGGCATCGAGGTCTACATCGACCGGCCGCGCCACACGTGGCGCCGCGTGGGCCGCGAGCTGATGATGGCCACCGATCCGGTGGACGTTGCCAGCCTGGTGCAGGCGGCCGGCGAGGAGCGGTGGGCAGGCATGCCGGCGGGCACCGTGATCGGCCACGTGCACCTGCACGTGGGCGACGTCGCGCGCGCCTCCGCCTTCTTCTCCGAGGCGCTCGGCTTCGACCGCACGGTGTGGCAGTACCCGGGCGCGCTCTTCATGGGCGCCGGCGGCTACCACCATCACGTGGGCGCCAACATGTGGGCCGGCAGTGGCGCCACGCCGCCCACGGAGGGCGACGCGCGGCTGCTGGAATGGACCATCGAGCTCCCCGACACGGCGAGCGTGGCGGCCGTGGCGGACAGCCTCCAGCGTGCCGGCCACCCGACGGAGTGGGCCGCGGACGCCGCCACGGCGGCGCAGTTCACCACGCGGGACCCGTGGGGAACGCAGGTGCGCGTGCGATCGCCGGAAGCCGCTCGGCACGCGGGTTGAGTGTACGGCGCGGGGGCCGGGGCCGACGAGCTGGCTCGGCCCCCGCGCGCATCACCCCGTGCGCATCACCGACGCGTCACCGCCGGCGCATACGAACCGCCGCGACCCCTGCACGGGATCTCACCATGATGCTGGACTGGAACGACTACCAGAAGCAGGTGCTCGCCACGATTGCCCAGATCGGCAGGAGCAGCCGGGGCACGGTGCGCGGCTACCGCGAGCTGAGCGACGCCGGTGACGTGAAAGACCTGCTCGGCGCGAAGACCCGTGAGCTGATCGCGCTCGCGGTGGCCGTCACGCGGCAGTGCGACGGCTGCATCACGATCCACACGGACGCGGCGCTCAAGCACGGCGCCACGCGGGACGAGATCACCGAGGCGCTCGGCGTGGCGATCGCCGTGAACGCGGGGGCGACGCTCGTGTACTCGGCGCGCGTGATGGATGCGTATGCGGCCAAGGCGCCGGCGGACCAGGCCTCGCCCGCCGACCGCGCGGAACCCGCCCAGCCGGGATGACGACGGACTGGCGGGCGGGTCTCGGCGCGACGACTCACGCGCGCCGTCCGCCGCCCGCTCACGCCGTGGGGCGCACCACCAGCGTGGGCACCGTCGCGCCGCGCACGATCTTGTCCGTCACGCTGCCCACCAGCATGCGCTCCAGCCCACCGCGCGCGTTGGTGCAGATGGCCACCGCGTCCGCGCCATGCGCGCCCGTCCACGACAGGATCGCGCGGGCCGGCTCGGGCGCGAGCGTGACGACGGTCTCCACGGGCGCGGCGAGCGGGCTGTCGCCAGCGGCCAGCCGAGCGGCCACCTCGTCCAGATATTGCTGCGCCACGAGCCGCTCCCGCTCCAGGAACTCGCGCTCGCTGGCCGTCCAGAACGTCTCCTCGGCCGGCATCAGCGTCTCCGGCGTCTTCACCACGCGCAGCAGCGTGATGCGCGCACCGGTGAGGGCAACGAAGTCCAGCGCCGGCGGCAGCACCTGCTCGGCCAGCTCGGAGCCGTCGAGCGGGATCAGCACGTGGGCGAACTGCGCGGCCATCGCGTCCGGCGTCACGTCCGAGGCGGGACGGATGAGCAGGAGCGGATGCGTGGAGCCGCGAACCAGCTCGTCGGCGGTGCTCCCCATCCAGGCGCGGCTCACGCCGCCGCGGCCGTGCGTGGTGAGCACGATGAGGTCGGCCTCACTCCGCCTGGCCTCGGCAGAGATCGCCTTCGCGACGTCGGGATCGTCCACCACCGTGCCGCTCACCGGCACGCCCTCAGCCGCCACCCGCGCCACCACGGCGTCCATGTACCGGGCGCGGTCGTTCAGCTGATCGGTGTCGAACTGGGTGTCGTACGGCACCGCACCGGGCGTCGCCAGCGGCCGCACCAGCCGCGGATAGACGAGCACGAGACGCAGCGCGGCGCCGCCGCGCCGGGCGAGCGAGACCGCCGTATGCAACGCGTGCTCGCTGAACGAGGAGCCGTCCAGCGGCACGAGGATCACACGATACATACCGAGCGCTCCCGCGCACGAGGAGATGTTCCGGTGCTGCACGGCGCCCGGGGCCCGGATGCGGAGTGGAGCGTGACCTCGGGCGCCGCAACTGGAGCGGGCGGAGCGCTGGCAAGGCAGCACTCCGCCCGCGGCCGAGCATGTCGATGGACTGGGGCGGGTGGATTCGAACCACCGATCTTCCGATTAACAGTCGGACGCTTTGCCACTCAGCTACACCCCATCAAGCAAGCCTGACGATAATCAAGTTATCGCGGTGGCAGCCTCGCGCAAAGTCTCACGAGGCGCGCGCTCGCCGCGTTGGACGGCGAGTGCCATCCTGTTCCTGCCGCTGGAGGCGGTCGCCGGCGCGGAGGATGCACGGCCGCGAGAGAGCGTCATGGGGAGCCTGCAGGTTGCGGGCGAGTGCGCCACGATCGGCGGCGCTCGCCCATGAGCATGGGCTCCGGAGTGATTGCCGATGTTCCGCGTCGTACATCGTCACGCCGCCTGGACCGGGCCCATTGGCGGCGAGCTCGCCTATCGGTGGCTCCGCCGCGCGTACCCCACGCGCAACACCACCGCCAGCCGCATGGATGGCTCCGCGTATAGGAACCGGAGCAAGATCGAGACCCTGCTGGGTGCCGGGATCTTCGAGAAGCTCGAGGGGAAGACCGTGCTCGACTTCGGGTGCGGCATGGGTACGGAAGTCATCGAGCTCGCCGAGCGCGGAGCGAGACACGTTTTCGGCCTCGACATCAACCCGTGGGCGTTGAGGGGCGCGCGGGAGAACGTCGCTCGCTCGTCGGTGGCGGACCGCATCACGATCACCGACGACCCGAGCACGGTGCCGCCGATCGACTTCATCATCTCGCTGGACTCGTTCGAGCACTTCTGGAATCCGGGCCAGGTGCTCGAGCACATGGCCGCACTCCTCCCGCCCGGCGGGCGGGTGCTCACCGCGTTCGGCCCCACCTGGTACCACCCGCTCGGCGGCCATGTGTTCAGCCCCTTCAACTGGGCGCATCTGGTGTTCGACGAGGCGACGCTCTGTCGGTGGCGCAACTCCACGCGAGCCACCGACCACACGATGAGCTATCGGGAGACGGGTGGCGGCCCGAGCCTCATGTCGATCAGGCGATTCGTCCAGGCGGTGGACGTGAGCCCGCTGGAGGCCGTGCGGATCGAGGCCGTTCCCATCAGGAAGCTGGCCTGGCTGCACAACCGGCTGACCCGCGAGTTCACCACGGCCATCGTGCGCGCGGAGCTCAGCAAGCCGGAGGCGTGACGCCACCGGCGTCACGCCGGTGGTGGGACGCGCGCATCGTCGCGCGCCGTGCGGCCGTCCTCGGCGCCGCGCCTGGGCGTCAGGCCGCGCCGGCGCTCCGCAGGGCCAGGCGCAGCTCGCGGTCCTGCACCACGCGCGCGGCCGCATCGAGATCCTGCAGCAATACGTGATGCACCGTGAGCGCCTCCTGCACGTAGGCGCGGTCGAAGCGCAGTCCCTTCTTCGCGCGCAGCGCAGCGAGCGCGGTCGCGCGGGCAGTCAGCGAGTCGCCGAGCGCGGCCGGCACCGGCGGCACGCCCGCGCGGCTCGCGATCTCCCGCACCCGGCCGCGCAGCTCGGTGTAGCGCGCCACGCTCTGCACGGCAAAGGCGCGCAGCCCCACGTCGTTGGCGTGCAGCGCGGCCAGCTGCCCCTGCGCGATGGCCAGCCCCAGTGTGGTATCGATCTCCGCGAACAGCGCCGCCTGCGGGTCCGTGACCGCGCGAGCGCCGGCCGCCTCGCGCTCGTCCACGCCCCGACCGCACGCGAGCACCCACGCCGCCGCGCCCACGACGGCCGCCGCGGTGAGCATCCGACGCAGCACGCCGCCCTTCGGTCCGAAAATGCTGGATGGCATCTGGATCATCATGACCTCTGCGAGTGCACTACGCCGCGATTCCCGACCCGGCGGCACCCTCGCCCCCGGCTCTTACCCTGCCCCGGCTCAGGGCAAGAGCCGTGCACCACGCCGCTGACGGCGGTCAAGTCGCTGTTCCATCGCATGTTACGAACAATCCACGGACGACCACCGATGCGGCACGGCGCGCGGCCTGTCGTCCGGCCACCACAGTCCGCTGCGCGTGACCCGCGCCCGCCGTGCCCGCTGGCGACTGCACGCCCACGCGCCACGTGCGGAACGGCGCGGCCGTGACGAGTGTATGCGGCAGTCCGCATCGCAGGGAGGGCACCATCCAGATCCATGACTAGGCGCCGCCGCACCGTCGTCGGCGCACTCGCGGCCGTGTCCGCCATCTACGCGGCGCCGCGCATCGCGCGCCTGCCGCTCCGCGAAGCCGCGGCGGCGCTCGTTGGTGCACCCCAGGCCATGGCCGAGCTGCCGGCGCAGATGGCCACGGCGGCCACGGCGGTTGCCACCGGGCGGCACCTCGGCTTCGACACGCACTCCTATCCGGGTGACCGCGCGATGCGCGCCTGGCGCACCCAGGCCGGCACGCCCTACGAATGGGTGGGCTACTACCTGCCCGCGCCCTGTCACCGGGACGAGTCGTGGTCGGGCACGCGCGAGCGGCTCGCGGACATGGGTTGGGGCGTGGCCGTGATCTACGTGGGCCAGCAGGCGTGGAGCGGCGCCCGAGGGCCGTCGCGCGCCGCGGTGGCTCGCGCCCGCCGCGACGGAACGCTCAGCTGCCACCGCTCCCTGCTCGGCGCGTCGCGCGGCGCCGCCGAGGCAGACGACGCGATCGCGCGCACCAAGGCAGAGGGATTCGCGCCGGGCACGGTGATCTTCCTGGACATCGAGCACATGGACCTCACGCCGCCGCGCATGCGCGAGTACTACCGCGCATGGACGGAGCGCGTGCTCGCGGACGGCCGCTACCGCCCTGGATACTACGTGCACACGCGCAATGCCCAGGTGGTCTACCGTGATGTGCGCGAGGTATTCGACGACGCCGGCGTGCTCGCGGAGCCGCCGTTCTGGATAGCCAGCGAGCGTGGCTTCACGCCCGGGAAGCTGCCGCGCGACGTGGGTCACGACTTCGCCGCCGTGTGGCAGGGCGCGCTGGACGTGGCCCAGACGTGGAACGGCGTGCGCCTGCCGATCGACGTGAACGTGGCCGCGCTCCCCTCGCCCTCGTCGCATGAGTACGCGCCCGAGCCGCTCGTGGCGTACGGCGACTGAGTGGTTGAGGTGGCCGTGACGGACGGGCTTCGCGATCAGCGCCCCGCCCTCGCACGGCCGAGCATCGAGCGGTCGTACGAAGCCAGCAGATCCGCGGGGTCGTCGTAGATCTCCGCGGCGCCAGCCAGGTCGCCGTCGTGCCAGCCGCCGGAGCGCAGCGCGATCAGCGTCACCCCAGCCTGTTTCGCGGCCGCGACGTCGTACGGCGTATCGCCGACCATCACGAGCGCGGCCGCGGGGTGGCCGCTCTTCCGGATGGCGGCGTGCACCACGTCGGGATCGGGCTTGGACGCATCCACGTCGCTCGATGACGTCACCGCGTCCATCAGGTCGCTCACGCCGGCCCGCTCCAGCAGCCCGTCCAGCGTCTCGCGGTCCGACGAGCTGGCCACCACCAGCGTGAGGCCGTCCACGCGCATGCGCTCCACCAGCGCGCGCGTCTCGCGGAACGGACGGAGCGTGGGCAGCAGCTCACGCTGGAAGATCTCCTTGCGGCGCTTCTCGATGCGCTTCCCTTCCGCCGACTCCTCCTCGAGGCCCGTGAGCTCCGGAAGCACCTTGTCGCCGCCCATGCCGATGAGCCGGCGCGCATGCGCGAACGCGGTGTCACGCCCGGAGTCGCGCAGTGCCCGCACCCAGGCCTCGGCGTGCGCGTCGTTGCTGTCGAGCAGCGTGCCGTCCACGTCCAGCAGCACACCGCGCACGGGCGCGCCGCCGAGCGAGGGCTCCGTCGTCGGATCGAGTGTCGTCATACGCTCAATGGGAGGAGTGTAGAATTGTAGGTCACGCGCCGAGCGAGCGACGACGCGGCGTCACCACGCGGAGGTCGCGACGGTGGCGTCGACCACCGATCGCGCCGGCGCGCCCGCCATGAATATCGCCGCACTGCCTTCACGCTGCTCCCCATGCCACGGACCATCACACCGCACCCGCCAGTCGCCCCCGCACCCGTGCTCCAGGAACGCGACGGCTGGCCCATGCGGGTCGCCCGGCTGGCGCCCGGTGTCGCGCTCGCCAGCGCGATCGGCATCGTGGCCTGGGCGGGCGCGCGCGCGGAGCAGCGACTGCTCGGACACCAGGTCGTCGAGGCGCTCGTTCTCGCCATTCTTCTCGGCATGGTGCTGCGAACGGTCTGGATGCCGCCCGTCCGCACCGAGGCTGGCGTACAGTTCACCGCCAAGCAGGTGCTCGAGGTGGCCGTGCTGCTACTGGGCGCGTCGGTGGACCTGCCGCTGCTGGTGCGCGCCGGCCCGGCGCTCGCCGTGGGCATCGTGCTCGTGGTGGTTCTCGGTCTCATGGCGAGCCTGGTGATCGGACGCGTGGCCGGGCTGCCCGCCAAGCTGGCGGTTCTCGTGGCCTGCGGCAACGCGATCTGCGGCAACTCGGCCATCGCCGCGGTGGCGCCCGTGATCGGCGCCGACCGCGAGCACGTGGCATCGTCCATCGCCTTCACCGCCATCCTCGGCGTGGCCGTGGTGCTCGGGCTGCCGCTGCTGCTCCAGCCGCTGGATCTGAGCCTCTACCAGTACGGGGTGCTCGCCGGGCTCACCGTCTATGCCGTGCCGCAGGTGCTGGCGGCCACCTTTCCGGTGAGCGAGTTGAGCGGGGAGGTGGGGACGCTCGTGAAGCTGGTGCGCGTGCTGATGCTCGGACCGGTGGTGCTGTTCTTCGCCCTGCGCTTTCGCCGCACCACGCCCGGGCCCAGGCTCGCGCTGGGCCGCATGGTGCCGTGGTTCATCGTCGGCTTCCTGCTGCTCGCGGCGCTGCGATCGCTCGGCGCCATTCCGGCCGGGGCGGCGGCGGTCACCAAGAGCGTCTCGAGCTGGCTCACCATCGCCGCCATGGCGGCGCTGGGCCTGGGCGTGGACGTCCGCGCGCTGCGCCGCGTGGGGCGACCCGTGGTGCTCACGGTCACGGCGTCGCTCCTGGTGCTCCTGGCGCTCAGCGTGACGCTCATCCGCGTGCTGGGCATCCGGTAGCCACGGAGGCGCTACCGGGCCACGCTACACCTTCACGATCCAGTTCCGGCGGTACATCACGTACGCCAGCAGGAAGAATCCCAAGGTCCACACGATGGCGTAGCACAGCGAGGCCATGGCGGGATCGCCGAGCGGGCGGAAGAACGTCTCGAAGACGTAGCCCTTGATGGAGATCCAGTCGTGCGTGGGCGTGCTGATGCCCTTGGCGGTCAG
>DATANT010000284.1:0-5417 GCA_036266115.1 Gemmatimonadaceae bacterium
CTCCGTGCCGCGCGCTTCTGCGGGATAACAGAGAAGGTTCCGCCCCGCCGGATGACAGCGCAGGCTCCGCCCTCCGTGCCGCTCGCCCCACACGATGCCCGCGCTCTCGCCCGCCCGCGGTCGCGCCGCTTCTCAGTACTCCCCGAACAGCTCCCGCTTCCACCGCCGCTTGAGCGCCTGCAGGCCGCTCTCACCGGGCCGGCGCACGTGTACCTCCACGTTGCCGAACGTCGCGCTGCCGGTGATGCGGATGACGGGGGCGTCGGCGTATGGCGCGGCGTAGCCGGGCTCCACGCTCATCTCGCCGAACTGCCCCATGATGGCGCCGCCGACGCACTCGACGGCCACGCCCGGGGGCACGATGACCTCCACGTTGCCCATGAACGCGAGCACGTTCACCTCGGTCACGCCGGGCTGGATGCGGGCCTCGCGGTAGTCGAGCACCGCTTCGCCCAGGATGGCGCGCACCTCCTGCCGGCGCGGCGGGGTCCAGACCCCAGTGCGCCGGGTCTGGCCCAGCAGCGCGAGCATGCGCTGCTCCCGCGGCGCCTCGCCGGGGTCGGCGGTGAAATAGAGCGCGAGCTCGTCGGTGCGTGGCCCCGGTGCCGGCCGCACGGCGGGCAGGTCGGCCAGGAGGGCGTGCAGTTGCGCGGCCGACGCGGCGGTCTGCGCCGCGCCCAGCCGGCGGTCCACCTCCTCCAGCGACAGGTGGTCGTGCGCGAAGTGGCTGCACAGCGCCTGCACCGTGCGCTCGCGGGCCAGCTCGAGGTCGGAGTTCGTGGTCATGTGGGCACTACCGCAATCCGGCCGCGCAGGTGTCAGGGCCGGTCGGCAAGCGCCCCGTGGTCCACCGGCTCCGTATTGGTGCGGATGAAAAGGTACTCGTAGAGCACCGCGGCCAGCACGCCGCCAAGCACGGGCGCCAGCCAGTAGATGGCCTGTCCCTCGTAGATGCTCGTGACGACGGCGGGGCCGAACGACCGCGCCGGGTTCATGCTGCCGCCGGTGAGCGGGCCGATGGCCAGAATGCCCACCGCATACGTGAGCCCGATGGCGAAGCCACCCACATGCGGCCCCTTGTCATCCACCGCGGTGCCGAAGACGACGAAGACGAGCAGGAAGGTCGCGATGGCCTCGAGCGCGAACGCCTGGCCGGCGGTGACGTCGAGCGAGATGCTCTGCCCGCCGCCGCGCGTGGCCGCGAACAGCGCCTCGGGCACGGTGAGCTGGAGCGCGACCACGGCCAGGATGCTGCCCAGGATCTGCCCCGCCAGGTAGATGCCGAGCATGCGGCCTTCCAGCCGCCCCACGACGAAGAAGCCCATGGACACCGCGGGGTTGAAGTGCCCCGACACGCGCATGAGCGACGAGACGAACACCGCCAGGATGATCCCGTGCGCCAGCGCGACGGTCAGCACTCTCACGCTGGGGGGAGCCCCGGCGAAACCCATCATCATGATGGAGGCCCCGCCCACGAAGACGAGGGCGAAGGTGCCGATGAACTCGGCCAGAAAGTGACGAAGCATGTGGCGCATGGGCCGGTCTCCAGGGGAGGGAAGGGACGCGGGGATAAGCTGCCGAGGCCGGCACCGAGGGACAAGATGCGCGCGGCGAGCCGATGGGGCCGATGCGGCTCGCCGCCGCGGCCGCCCGCCTACTCCGCCCGTCCCAGCACCAGCGACGCGTTGATGCCCCCGAACCCGAACGAGTTGCTGAGCACCCGGTGCACCCTGGCCACGCGCCCGCAGCCGGGGATGTAATCCAGATCGCACGCGTCGTCCGCCGAGTGCAGGTTCACCGTGGGCGGCAGCCACTCGCGATGGATGGCGAGCGCGCAGATGGCGGCCTCGAACGCGCCCGACGCGCCCAGCGCGTGGCCGTAGTAGCCCTTGGTGCCGCTCACCGGGATGCGGTGGGCATGGTCGCCCAGCACCTGCTTGATGGCGAGCGTCTCGGTGGAGTCGTTGAGCGGAGTGGAGCTGCCGTGCGCGTTGACGTAGTCCACCTCGTGCGGCGCCACGGCGGCATCCGCCAGCGCGAGGCGCATGCAGCGTGCGGCCTGCGCGCCGTCGGGCCGCGGCGCGGTCATGTGGAAGCCGTCGTTGGTGGTGCCGTAGCCCAGCACCTCGGCGTACACCGGCGCGCCGCGCGCGATCGCGCGGTCGCGCTCCTCGATCACGAGCACCACGCTGCCCTCGCCCATCACGAACCCGTCGCGCTCCCGGTCGAAGGGGCGCGAGGCGCGCTCCGGCTCGTCGTTGCGCGTGCTCATCGCGCGAATGAGCGCGAACGCGCCGAAGCAGAGCGGCGCCAGCGGCGCCTCGGCGCCGCCGCACACCATCACGTCCGCGTAGCCATCGCGCACCTGGCGGAACGCGTCGCCGATGGCGATGGTGCCCGAGGCGCAGCTCATGGCGTTGGTGGAGTTGGGACCGTAGATCCCGAGCTCGATGGCGATGTTGCAGCTGGACGCGCCGCCGAACACGGCGAGGGCGAGGGTCGCGTCCACCGCCCGCAGCCCGTCTCTGAGGAACACCGCGAGCTGCTCCTCGGCGTAGCCCACGCCACCCAGCGCGGTGCCCATGATGGCGCCGATGCGCTCGCGATCCTCCCGCTCCGGATCCAGCTCGGCGTCCTGCAGCGCCATGCGCGCCGCGACCACCGAGAACTGGCCGAACCGGTCGAGTCGCTTGGCGCGCCGCGCGTCCAGGTGGTCGGTGGCCACGAAGTCGTTCACCTCCGCCGCGTTGTGGCTGCGGAAGATGGACGGGTCGAAGCGCGTGAGGCTGCGCACCGCCGAGCGCTGGGCGCGGAGCCCCGCCCACAGGCCGTCGCGGCCGATGCCGATAGGGGTGATGGCGCCGATGCCGGTGATCACGACACGGCGGCGGGGGGGCGACGACATGCTGCTCCGGCGAATGGGTGAGTCGATCATGCCGACGCGAGCCGCTCGGCCACCGTGGCCAGCCCCTCGAGCGTGCGGCTGGCGATGCCGTGCACGAACACCGGCCCGATGACGAGCGCGGCCGCGGCCACGCCGACGAGCGGCCAGCGCGGCCCATCCCACGCGTGCAGGATGCGCACGTGCGTGCCGCCGGTCACGGGCGCGAAGCTCCACTCCACGTCCATCCCCGTGGTGATCCCGCCCACGTGGCGGAAGCGGACGGAGGGGTCGCGCTCGCTCACGCTCATCTCCGAGAGCCACCAGGTGGGCCAGTTGGCCAGCCCGAAGGGGCGGTTGGCGGACATCTCCACCAGCCCGCCGCCGTCGGTGGTGCGGCTGCGCCATCGCACGTAGCGGTAGTGCGCGAGGTGCGCCGGCCACTCGTCCACCCGAGCGGCCAGGGCGAAGATGTCGCTCACGGGCGCGCGCACGAGCCGCTCATCCAGGGTGGTCATCGCGCGCCCGAGCGGCATGGGGCCCAGCGCGTACGGCGCGCCGGGTGGCCCCGGAGCGGGCGCGCGCGTGGCGAGGGGGCGGGTGGTGCTCATGCCGGGCTCCAGCTCGCCGTGAGCCGCCACCCCGCCCAGCGACGCACCTCGGGTGCGCGGCCGGTGGCGTCGCGCACCAGTGCGTCCAGCTCGCGCGCCGTGAATCCTCGCAGCACGCTCAGGGTGCCGTCGTGCCGGGTGACCGGGTGGAAGCGCAGCAGCCACGAGGCCAGCCAGAACCCGCCGGCGGCCAGCCAGCTGCGCCGCAGGTCGCTCACGATCACGCGGTGTCGCGCCACGCGGTGCAGCTCGGCGATGGCCCGGGGCAGGTCGGGGCCGGCAAAGTGGTGCAGCAGCTGCGAGCAGGTCACGATGTCCACGCTCCGGTCATCGAAGGGAAGCTGGAAGACGCTCGCGCACACCACGGCCCATGCGCGCTCCCGACTCGCACGCACGAGCTCCGGGGCCTTGTCCAGGCCGATGGTGCGAAGGGCGACCCCGCGCCGGCGCGCCAGCCGTGCCGCGCCGGCCGGGATATCGGCAAGCCCGGTGCCCACGTCGAGCAGGATGCCGGCGGGACCGAGCTCCGGCAAGACGTGCGCGACCTCGCGGAGCACCGGGCGGCGGCCGCCGAACAGGGCATTGGAGCGGGCCACGTCGCGCAGGGAGCGCACGCGCACGGCCGGGGCGCAGTGCGACCCGTCCAGGATCTCCTCGCCGCGGCGGCGGCGCGGCGTGAGCAGCTCGAGCGGCGACCGCGCGGCGGGAGGAGTCACCGTTCGATCTGTGCGTAACCGCCGCGATAGTAGAGCAGCGGGCGCTCGGCGCGGACCACCGCCGCCTCCACCTCGCCCACGATGATGGTGTGATCGCCGCCGTCGTGGTGTGCCCACAGGCGGCACTCCAGGTGCGCGAGCGCGTCGTCCAGCAGCGCCGGGCCGTGCTGCCCGCGCGTGAAGCCCACGCCGCCGAACCGGTTGGGGTCCGTGCCCGAGAACCGCCGCGAGAGCGCCTCCTGATTGGCGGCCAGGATGTTCACCGCGTAGTGCTCGGTACCCAGCAGCAGGTCGTGCATCCGGGCGTCCTTCGCGATGCAGGACAGCACCAACGGCGGCTCCAGGCTGAGCGAGCAGAACGCGCTCACCGTCATCCCGTGGTCGCGAGCCTCGCCATCGCACGCGGTGATCACGGTGACGCCGCTGGCGAAGCGGCCCAGGACGGCGCGAAAGGCATCGGGGTCGAGCGTCATGGACATGGGAACGTGGAACGGAAGTTGGCGCGCCGCGTCACGCGACGCGTCCGAGAAACAGCGTGTACAGGAAGCCGGGCCGCAGCACCGCGCTGGCCGGCACGAAGTCGCCGGTGACGCCCACCAGCAGGTCGGCCATGTCGCGGCGCCGGGCCAGCACGCGCGCGGCCCGGTTGATGAGCGGCGGCCACGCGATGGTGGCGGCGATCATGCGCTCCACGATCCAGCGGCCGGCGAACTCGCGGCGCCGCGCGCGGTGGTAGCGGGCGAGCGCCCGGTCGGCGGCGGCGGGCCGCCGGCGGGCGAGTTCGTCCAGCGCCGCGCAGGCATGCGGCGCCAGCAGCTCGCCGCCCAGCAACGCCGAGTAGATGCCCTCGCCGGTGAACGGGTCGAAGTAGTCGGCCGCGTCGCCCACCAGCGCCGCGCCCGGCGCCCAGGCGCGGCGCGCGTGCTGCGCGAAGGGGCCGGTGGCGAGCACCGGCCCCGTGCGCCGCGCATCGGCGAACCGGTGCGCGAGCTGCGGATGCGCGGCCACCCAGCGGTCCAGGAAGCCCGGCGCGTCGCCCGCGATCTCGCCGGCGCGCCGCGCCGGCACCACCACCGAGAGATTGGTGAGGCCGCGTCCCACGTGTGCCATGCCGCAGAAGCCATCCCGCTCCACGTGCATCTCGCCCATGTCGCCCAGCCCGCGCACGCCCTCGTAGTGCCCCACCACCGCCAGGCGGTTGGGCATGCG
>DATANT010000285.1:0-2222 GCA_036266115.1 Gemmatimonadaceae bacterium
GGGGGGCGAACGCGCCGGCGATGTCGGTCCAGGTTGTCGTCCCGCAGGAGCGCGGCCGAAGCGGAGGCCAGTCTACCTTGTCATCCCGCAGGAGCGAGCGCAGCGAGCGAGTGTCGGGATCGCCGTCCCTCGCGGCGGGTCGACCCCTGGTCCCCGTCCACGGTGGCAGGCAGGCACGGCGGCCGCGCATCACGAGACGTGAAGACGATCCCGACACTCGCTCGCCGTCCTGCGGACGGCTCGCTCCTGCGGGATGACACGGAAGGGCGAGTATCAGGATCGCCCTCCCTCGCGGCCGTTCGACCCCTGCTCCGTGTAGCCCTCGTTTCGCCAGCACCCGCCATGAACCCCGAACGGAGAACGCCAGCATGCCGCCGCACCGTACCCGCACACGACACTTCTCCGCGCTCCTCGTCGCCATCGCGCTGATCGCCGGCGCCTGCGCCGGAGACGCGGAGCAGGGCGCCGACGGCTCCGCCGCGCCGCCGGCCGCCGCCGGAAGCGAGGTGGCGGCCGCCTCGGCGACGCCGGCGGCCCCA
The DNA here is from genome assembly GCA_036266115.1 of Gemmatimonadaceae bacterium. Lineage (GTDB taxonomy): Bacteria > Gemmatimonadota > Gemmatimonadetes > Gemmatimonadales > Gemmatimonadaceae > DATANT01. The sequence goes on from DATANT010000285.1 coordinate 540, forward strand.
GCCGCCTTCACCGCGGCCGAGCTGGATGCCTACGAGCGCGGCTTCGCGCGGGAGATCCAGCTCGTCCGCGAGGCCAGGCAGCGAGCGAGCACCGGCCGCACGCCCGAGGAGCGCAACGAGGCCTGGCGCGCGCAGCAGGAGGAGCAGACCATCCCCGGCGGCGCGGTGAGCGCCGGCCTGTCGCCGGAGCGCTACGAGCAGGTGCGCAAGGCCGTCAACGGGGTGCTCCAGACGCTCGACTTCCAGGGCGCGATCGATGGCCCCATGCAGATGGATACCGCGCGCGCGTCGGCCGAGATGAAGCGGCGGCTGGCGAGCGATCCGTTCACCGAGCTCGCGCCGGCGTCCGCGGCCGCCATGCGGGAGCGGCTGGACCGGCTGACCGCGCTCTGGGTGGAGTACATCAACCTCGTCGCCGTGGCGGGGTAGGCACGCGCCGGCAGCGCTGGCGAACGACCAGGCCATCGGGCGGCTCGCCAGCCCCTGCTCGCCAGCCCCCGAACCTTCGCCGGAGGGCACATGCGGCATCGCGAGACTCATCGAACGGATCGCGTCGGCTGGCTCCGGGCCGCCGTCCTCGGTGCGAACGACGGCCTCATCTCCACCTCGAGCCTCGTGGTGGGTGTCGCGGCGACGGCGGCGACGCACACGACCATCGTCACCTCCGCCGTCGCCGGCATGGTGGCCGGCGCCATGTCGATGGCGGCCGGCGAGTACGTGTCGGTGAGCTCGCAGGCCGACACCGAGCGCGCCAGCCTGGCGATGGAGCGACGCGAGCTGCGCGAGGACCTGCCGGCGGAGCGCGCGGAGCTCGCGGCCATCTACGAGTCGCGCGGGCTCACGCCGGCGCTCGCGGAGCAGGTGGCGATGCAGCTCATGGTACACGATGCGCTGGGAGCGCACGCGCGCGACGAGCTGGGCCTCTCCGAGGCCGCGAGCGCGCGCCCGCTGCAGGCGGCCGGCGCCTCCGCGGCGAGCTTCGCCGTGGGCGCGGCGCTCCCGGTGCTGGTCGTGGTGGCCACGTCGCGCGGCGCCCTGCTGCCGGTGGTCGTGGGATCCACCCTCGTGCTGCTCGCCATCCTGGGCGGCCTGGCCGCGCGCGCGGGCGGGGCATCCATCGCCCGGGGCGCCACGCGCGTCACGTTCTGGGGGGCCATCGCCATGGCGGCCACCGCCACCGTCGGTGCGCTGTTCGGCGCCGTCGTCTGACGGCGCCGGCGGCGAGCGCTCCCATGGACGACACCGCAAGCGGCGCGGGGAGCTCGCGCACCATCTGGACGGTGGGCCACTCCACCCGAACCATCGAGGAGTTCCTCGCGGTGCTGGACGCGTATCGCATCGAGGCCGTCGCCGACGTCCGCCGCTTTCCCGGCTCGCGCCGCCTGCCGCAGTTCGGGGCGGACGCGCTCGCGGATGCCCTCGCCACGCACGGCATCGCGTACACCGGCATCCCCGCGCTCGGCGGACGCCGGCAGCCGGACGCACACTCGCTCAACCTGGGATGGCGGCACCCGGCCTTCCGCGGCTACGCCGACCACGTGGCGAGCGAGGAGTTCGCGGGCGGGCTGTTCGAGCTGCTCGTGGTCGCGGGTGGGCTGCGCACCGCCATCATGTGCGCGGAGGTACTCTGGTGGCGGTGTCACCGGCGGCTGATCGCCGACGTGCTCACGTCGCTGGGCGTGC
>DATANT010000286.1:0-2928 GCA_036266115.1 Gemmatimonadaceae bacterium
GGCTCGTCGCACCAGCACGGCGCGCGCGACGGGCGGCGACGCATGGCGCACGCCGCCCCACGTTATGAGCCACGCTATGGCAGCAGCGCGTCCACGGCCGCCACGGCGGCCGCCTGTCGCTCGACCCACGTGCCGCGCACCAGCAGGTGCGGCTCGCCGGCCGCCGCCAGCTCGGCCAGGCATCGGTCCCGGATCTCCTCGCGGCGGTGCGCCATGTCGCGCTGCGCATCAGCCACCCACGGCACGTCGGCGTCCAGCACCAGGTAGATCGCGGCGTGGCTCTCGGCCGCCGCCCGAGCCACCGCGGGCGACACCTCGCCGAAGTAGAGCCGGCTGTACATCGCCGTCTGGCGCGCGTCGGTGTCGCAGAACAGCACGCCGTGCGCACCCGGCGCCAGCCTGGCCTCGAGCGCCAGCTGCCCATGCACGATGACATCGAGCTCGGCGGCCGATCGCGGCAGGCCGTGCGCGTCCACCCAGTCGCGCAGGAACTCGGGTACCCACACCGTGCCGTAGTGGCGAGCGAGATCCGCGGCGAGCGTCGTCTTTCCGGTGGACTCCGGCCCGGCGATCACGATGCGCGCGATCGGCGCGGCGCACGCACGCGCGGGAGAGGAGGATGCGTGCCGCGTCAGGGCCGGCTCACGAGGCGGTGCTGCCCGCGTCCACCGGCGCGACGTGCTCCCCCATTGCGTCCGGCGCGCCGTGCACGCGCATGGAGCGCGACCAATCCCGCCAGCCAACCACGCACAGCGCCAGGAACACCGCGTAGAGCGCGGCCGTGGGATGCAGCGCCTTGCTCCAGTACACGCCCACGGCCACCACGTCGATCGCGAACCACAACGTCCAACTCTCCAGCAGCTTCCTCGCCATCATCCACTGCGCCACCAGGCTGAACGCGGCGATGCCGGAGTCCCAGAACGGCAACGCCTGATCGGTGTGGCGGCCCAGCAGGGTGCCCAGGAGCAGGGTGCCCGCCGCTCCCGTGGCCAGCAGCGCCAGGAGCAACTGCGGAGGCGTGCGCGTCACCAGCAGGCGCGTACGGGCGCGTCCACCGTGCAGCCACTCGTACCAGCCGTAGAACTGCAGCACGAAGAACACCGCCTGCAACCCGGCGTCCGCGTAGAGCTGCACCCGCGCGAACACGACGATGTAGAGCGCCACCATGACGGCGCCGACCGGCCACCCCCACACGTTCTCCCGGGTGTTGAGCCAGACGCTCACGAGCCCGAGCAGGGCGGCGACGATCTCGAGGGTGCTCACGCGTGCAAGGTTAGCCCGGCGGCCCGTCGGGCGCGAGCCGGGCCGCGACTCGTCTCGCCACCGCGGATGACCGCACCGGCGTGCCGGCGACCCCGACCAGGGGATCGCGGCGCTCAGGTGCCCGGTTGTTGCATGAGGAGCCAGCAGGCCCACACCAGGAGATCGATCATGCTACAGGTTCAGGATGGCCAGTGCGGGTTGTGCACCCACTTCGGCGAGGACCACGGCACCAGCGCGCAGCTCACCCAGATCCGCATGAAGCACGAGGCGCCCGAGACGCTGGTGGATGACTGTGGGCATCCCCGCCATGCCTCTCTTCACCTGCGGGTGACGCCCATCAGCGGGTGCGACGGCTTCGAGCCGGCGCGCATGCAGTAGCGGCGGCCGCGGCGGCGGCCCACCGAGCGCCGACCCATGCGAATGCACGACGCCCCCCTCGTCGGTACACGAGGGGGGCGTCGTTCGGCCCGCGCGCTGCCGCACAGGCGCCGACCATCGGCAATTACGCGCGGCGCCGGCGCCGCGCGCCCACGAGGCCGATCGCGGCGAGACCCGTGGCGAGCAGCACCACCGACGCCGGCTCGGGCACGGTGCTCACGTCGCCCACGCTGATGGACAGCGCGTTGATGGCGAAGTCGTGGGTCGTCACATCCAGCTCGACGTAGCGGATGCCCGACGTCGACTGCGCGCCGAGGAAGCTGGCGGTGCCATCGGCGTTACCATTCGACACGCCGTTCACCGTGAAGCTGCCGAGCAGATTGTGGCCCGCATCGAAGGTGCGGATGGTGCCGATGAACGAGCCGTACTCGTTCTGCGAGATGTTGGAGCCGAAACCGCTGATCGCCTGACTGAAGGCGAAGGTCAGCGGCCCGGTGCGGTAGTTCGTCCAGAGCAGCGCCTCGCCGTGGGTGAAGTTGCCGGCCCAACCCTGGCCCTGGTCGCGGCGCTCCATCGCCGAGCCGTTCGCGGTGCTCACCGTCATCGTCAGGTCGGCGCCGAGTGCGACGTTGAACGGCGACGAGTGCACGCTAAACGCCGTGCCGATGCTGCTCCAGTCGAACTGGATGGGCGCGGCGAGGTCGCCGCGGCTCAGCACCTGGCTGGTCTGGGCCATCGCCGGCTGGGCGAGCGTGGCGGCGGCGGCGGCGAACAAGAACCCGGTGCAGATCTGCTGTACAACGCGCATGCGTGGAGCCTCGAAGGGAGGGTGCTGGGGACGCCGATGGCGGACGGCACGTGCGTGGCCCCACCTTCGGCCACGGGTGCAGCCCGCGAGCATGCTCTCCTGCCATACAAGGCGAATGCCACAGCGAACTCTACCATGGAGGCGCACGGTAAGCCTCTGTGGCTTCTTCACTTGCCTGACTCCTCAGCCCCTCACCTCACCTCGGCGTCAGCCACTGGATCGGCTGGCGAACGCAACAGTATGTCACATGTCCGCCACACCCGGCACCCGCCTCCGGCCGTCCGCGCACGTCGAGGGCGGAACACGAACCACTCCCGTTCATCTCGGGGCTGTTCCCGGGGTCGTCCGGGATGAGCTTCCTACAGCCATCTCGGGTTCCTGGCCGCTTCCCCTGCGACCCATACCACCCGTTACCTCGATGCCGAGCATGACGACCCACCGCCGCGTCCACCACCGCCGCGCGCTGACGCTCGCCGGCG
>DATANT010000287.1:0-2298 GCA_036266115.1 Gemmatimonadaceae bacterium
GGGTGGAGGACGTCGCGATCGGCACGGCGAAGGTGACGTACGACCCGGCGCTGGCGAGCGTGGAGGAGATCGTGGATGCCGTGAACGACGAGGGGTACAGCGCGTCGCGCAGCTAGGCATCTGCGGCCATGCGCTGCCATCCCTGGCCTGGCGGCTCGGCCATCCTGGCCGGGTGCGCGGAGTGCTCGCCTTGCCAGGATCCGCCGCGACGACCAGTGCCACTCGAGCCGGCCGCCAGCCATCGGTTCGATTGACATCCGCGGCCCCGGGGGCGAACGTCCGCGCAACGCCTGCGCGGAGCCGCTCGCATGCTCGCCCGGGACCACCTCGCCGCAGTCGAAGAGTACTTCGCTGGCTGGAATCGCAGCGATCTGGAGCTGCTGAGCCGCCACCTGGCGGACGACTTCGTGCTGGAGAGCGATGCGCTGCCCGAGCCGGTCCGTGGCCCCGAGGGCATGCGTCGCTACGCCGCCCGCTTTCTCCGCGCGTTTCCCGACCTGCACTTCCGGCTCGAGGACACCTTCGTCTCCGACGACGTCGTGACCGTGGAGTGGATGGCCACCGGCACGCACACCGGCCCGCTGGACGATACGCCGCCGACGCACCGGCGCATTCGCCTCCACGGATGCACCGTGGCGCGCTTCGACGGACAGCGGATACGGCGCACTCGGGTCTACTGGGACGCGCGCACCCTCAGGCGACAGCTCGGGCTGCTGCCGGCGCCGGACGCCGTGCCTCCGAGCTGAGCCAGGTCACCGCCGTCGCAGCGTGACGAGCAGGACGCCGTCCGTATCGCTGAAGGTGCCATACCGCGCCGCCGCCTCGCTGCCGCGCACGAACTGCATCGATTCCACGTCGCGCACGCGAATGGACTCCAGGATCTCGACGTCGCCCGAGTACGCTCCGTTCAGATAGACGGCGAGCCGCGATGGCTCGCCGATACTGCCGAACCGCGGCCGCCGGGTGAGGAACGAGGGCCGGAGCTGCGAGATCGCGGTATACGCGCTCGCCAACTCGGACTGGTGCTGCAGGTCGTACCAGGTGAGCGTGGTCGCATCGCCGCTCAGGCGGAGCGGTTCCGGACGGGAGTTTGCAGCCGGTGCAGAGGAGCAGGCAGACAGCAGGCCGAGCGCAGCAACGAGAGCGATGCGGGCACGCATGGGTCCTCCTCGTTCGGGAGCCGGCACGGCGCGAAGCGGCCACCGCACCTTCCACTTGGAAACGAGGACAACCGGCCAGAGTTGCGATCGTGCGCGTTTTCTTGCACTACCCGTGCAATGCGCGCAAACGAGGGCGCATTGCAACACCAGATGGCAACACGCCCCTCACAACTTCACGACTTCACAACTTCACGATTTCACAACTTCCACCGCGCCGGCGTGCTGGCGTACTCAACGCGCCGACGCCACCTCGTGCCGGGGCGCGGCGCGCGACTGCGCGCGATTGTTCCGGTAGACCACGGCCGCGCCGGCGATCGCGATGGCGGCGAACGAGAACCACTGGAACGCATAGCTCAGGTGGCTGCCCTCGTCGAGCGGCGGCGGTTCGAGCCGCACCGGCAGCACGTCGCCGCGCGCCGCGCGAACCGCCGAGTCGCCGGACTGCGCCGTGGCCACGACGTACGCGCCGGCGATCGGATAAGGCAGCTGCGCGGCCATCGCGGCCGGATCCGTGCGGCGCACGCTGCGCGGGCGATCCGGCACGGTGCTCGAGCCGGGCCCGTCGGGGTGGAACGTCTGCACGAAGCCGGTGACGCGAACCGGACCAGGCTCGCGCCAGCGCGACTGGTCCACCGTCATCGCATCCGGCGCGTACACCCATCCACGATTCACGAGCACGGCGGTGTCGGTGCCCGCCACCCGGAGCGGCGTGAGGAAGTACACGCCCGGCGAGCCGCCGTGCGAGCGGCCGATGACCAGGAACTCGTAGTCCAGGTCGTACGTGCCCTCGAGCGTCACCCGGCGATAGCGCGACTGCGCGGTGTCGCTTGGCAGCTCGCCGAACCTCACCGCCGGCTGTTGCAGACGCGCCTCCACGAGCGCATTCGCCTGCCGACGCTCGCTCAGGCGGCCGAGCTGCCAGAAGCCCAGGCGGATGCAGGCGAGGGCCATGAGGCCGGCCAGGGCGTAGAAGAACAGATAGCGGCGCATGCTGGAAAATAAGCGGCGGGGCGGCGGCTCGGGCCCGGCGGGGCGGCGCGCTGCGCCGGTGGGCGCCGTGCTCTCAGAACAGCGTCATCTGATCGCCCAGCTGGTCCGGCTCCACGGGCCGCTGGTCGAGCAGCCGCTGCAGCGCGCG
>DATANT010000288.1:0-3623 GCA_036266115.1 Gemmatimonadaceae bacterium
TCGGGCGCGTTCATCGTCGGAGGCATCCACTCCATGCGCGCGGACGGCACCGACGTGCGGCCGGTGACCGCCGGTGTCGAAGCGCTGGACGACGAGCCGGCGTGGTCGCCGGACGGACAGACGATCGCCTTCGTGCGTACCGGCGGTGCCGCGAACGGCGAGCTGTGGCTGGTTCAGGCGGCGGGCGCCGGCGAGCGGGCGCTCATGGCCACGGATCCGGACGGCGTGCAGCGGACGCCAGCCTGGTCGCCAGACGGCCAGCTCATCGCGTTCTCCTCGGCGTACGACATCGAGGCGGCGGGCACCACCGACCAGATCTACACCGTGCGCGCCGACGGCACGCACCTGCGGCAGCGCACCTTCGGCGGCGCGGAGAAGCGGAACCCGGCCTGGCTGAAGCGATGAGCGTGAGCGGAGGGCGTGGCGCCACGGGCGCCACGCCCTCCGCGGATCACACCAGGAAGGGCGCCATCACGAGCATGATGGTGGCGAGCAGCTTGATGAGCACGTGGATCGATGGGCCCGCGGTGTCCTTGAACGGGTCCCCGATGGTGTCGCCGATCACCGTGGCCAGGTGCGCCTCGGAGCCCTTGCCGCCGTGCGCCCCGAGCTCCACGTATTTCTTGGCGTTGTCCCAGGCGCCGCCGCCGTTGTTGAGCAGCGTGGCGAGCAGGATGCCGGCGATGGTGCCGACCATGAGGAACGCCGCCACCACCTCGGCGCCCACCGCGACCGTGCGGCAGAGGAGGGCGAACACGATGGGGATGGCCACCGCCACGGCGCCTGGCAGCACCATCTGTCGCAGCGCGCCGCGCGTGACGATGTCCACGCAGCGCGCATAGTCGGGCCGCTCGGTGCCGGCCAGGATGCCGGGCCGCTCGCGGAACTGCCGCCGCACCTCGTCGATGACGTAGCTCGCGGCATTGCCCACCGCGCGAATGGCCGTCGAGGCGAAGAGGAAGACGAGGGCCGCGCCGAGCAGCCCACCCACGAACACGGCCGGCTTGGCGATGTCGACCCCGGTCAGCGTCGCACCGTAGGAGCGCACGGCGTCCAGATACGCCGAGAAGAGCAGGAACGCGGCGAGCCCCGCCGAGCCGAGGGCGTAGCCCTTGGTGAGCGCCTTGGTGGTGTTGCCCGCGGCGTCCAGGCGGTCCGTGCGCTCGCGCACCGCGTGCGGCTCGCCGCTCATCTCCACGATGCCGCCGGCGTTGTCGGTGATGGGCCCGAAGTTGTCCATGGCCAGGATGTAGCCGGCCGTGGAGAGCATGCCGATGGTCGCCACCGCCGTGCCGTACAGCCCCGCCGACGGCAGGCCGGTCTGCTCGCCCAGCGCGTACGAGGCGAGCAGTGCCGCCGAGATCATCACCACCGGCAGCGCGGTGGATTCGAGGCCCACGGCCAGCCCCGCGATGACGTTGGTGGCCGCGCCGGTGACGGATTGATCGGCGATGTGGCGCACGGGGTTGTAGCGATGCTCGGTGTAGTACTGCGTCACGAGCACGAAGCCGAGCGACGTCGCCACGCCCACCACCGCGCAGCCGAAGAACCAGAGCCACGCATCCGGCGCTGACGGCGTCTGCAGCAACGCCCAGCAGCACGTGAGGAGCGCCACCAGGGCCAACACCGCCGTCACGTAGAAGCCGCGATCGAGCGCGGCCATGGGATCCTCCTCCTCGCGCATGCGCACGCTCAGCACGCCGATCACCGAGGCGAGGAGGCCGCCGCCGGCGGCCACGAGGGGAAAGAGCATCCCGTGCGCGCCGAAGACGCCGAACAGCGCGATGCCGAGGATCATGGCGCCGATGTTCTCGGCGGCGATGGACTCGAACAGGTCGGCGCCGCGGCCGGCGCAGTCGCCCACGTTGTCGCCCACGAGATCGGCCACCACGGCCGGGTTGCGCGGGTCGTCCTCCGGGATCCCCGCCTCCACCTTGCCCACGAGGTCCGCCCCGACGTCGGCCGCCTTGGTGTAGATGCCGCCGCCGAGTTGCGCGAACAGGGCGACGAATGAGGCGCCGAAACCGTAGCCGATGACGAGCAGCGGTGCCGCCTCGGCGGCCACGCCCAGGGCGCGCAGGAGCGCGAAGAGCGAGGCCACGCCGGCGAGCGACATGGCGGGCACCACGAGACCGGCCACGGCCCCGCCGCGCAGCGCCGTCCGGAGCGCCGCCGCGGTGGAGATGCGCGCCGCCGTCGCCACGCGCACGTTGCTGCGGATGGCGACCCACATGCCCACCACGCCGGCCAGCCCCGAGCACGACGCGCCGAACGTGAAGGCCAGCGCGGTGGCCAGCGCCAACTGCCCGGCCGGCGTGGGATCCTCGGCGGACGTGGCCCGCACGAAGGCGTAGAGCACGTAGACGAGCACCGCGGTGACCGCGGCCAGGAGGGCGATGGTACGGTACTGCCGGCGCATGAACGCCTCGGCCCCCTCGCGGATGGCGTCGTAGACGACGCGCATGGCGGGGGAGCCCATGCTCCCGCGCAGGAGGCTGCGGCCCAGCGCACCCGCGGCCGCCAGCGTCAGCGCGCTCGCGCCGAGCACGAAGGCGAGTGGGCGCCACTCGTCGGCCGGCAGCTCACCCCAGGCGAGCGCGCTGCCTCCAACGCCGAGGATGAGGAGTAGCACCGCGAGGAAGGCGACAGGCCCTCGCGACGAGTCGCGGCTGGATGCGGCTGGCTGCTCGGGCACCCCGGGGGCGCCGACCGGGGTGATCACGGTAGTCATCGTCTGGTCTCTAGGGTGCCGATGTGGCTGTGGATGACGCTGGGGACGCCGGGACGAGCGACAAGGGGGCGCCCCGGAATCGATCCGGACGCGCTCCGTTGCATCATGCCGCGCGGGAGGCCGCGGCCGCCGCTTTGCGAGCCGCCACGCTGTGGTGCCGGCCGTAGAGGAAGTAGATCGCGAGCCCGATGGCGAGCCACACGACGAGTCGGAGCCAGGTGTCGCCCGGCAGCCCCGCCATCATCGCGAAGCAGATGAGGACGCCCAGGATGGGCACGAGCGGGACCAGCGGCGTGCGGAACGGGCGCGGGCGGTCGGGCTCCTTCACGCGCAGGTACCACACGCCGCCGCAGACGATCACGAAGGCCAGCAGGGTGCCGATGGCGACGAGCTCGCCGAGCAGGGCGATGGGCAGCGCGCCGGCAACGGTCGCACACACCACGCCGGTGAGGATCGTGCTCACGTGCGGGGTGTGGAAGCGCGGATGCAGCCGGCCGAACAGCGGCGGCAGCAGGCCGTCCCGGGACATCGTGTAGAAGATGCGCGGTTGGGCCAGCAGCAGCACCAGCATCACGGAGCTCAGGCCCGCGATCGCGCCGACCTTGATCAGGGACTGCAGCGAGGTGTAGCCCGTGGCCTCGATGCCCACCGCGATCGGCTCGGCCACGTTCAGCGCGCTGTACGGCACGAGCCCCGTGAGGATCCCGGAGACCAGGACGTAGAGGATGATGCAGACGACGAGCGAGCCGAGGATGCCGATCGGCATGTCGCGCTGCGGGTTCCGGGCTTCCTGCGCCGTCGTGGACACGGCGTCGAAGCCGATGTAGGCGAAGAAGCTCACGCCGGCCGCCCGGAGGATGCCGCCAAAACCGTAGTGCCCCCAGTCGCCCTC
>DATANT010000289.1:0-15296 GCA_036266115.1 Gemmatimonadaceae bacterium
TTCTGGTACGCCTTCGGCACGAGCGACGGTTACACGCTGTGGGAGGCGCCCGACAACGTGTCCATGGCGGCGGTCGCGCTGGGGATCAGTGCAGGGGGCGCACTCAGCTCGTTCGAGACGACGGTCCTCCTGACCGTCGATGAGACGCTGGATGCTCTGCGCAAGGCTGGCCAGGTCCATTACCGCGCGCCCGGCTCGTAGCGCCCTGGGCGAGAGTGGCGGCTGTCGGCCGCGCTCTCGCCGAATGATCGGGGGTGACGCCTGGCTGTGGCATGACCGCGCAATGCGAGGCGAGCGGCCGGGATGATGGGTCACAGATCGTTCCCGGCTGATGGGTTACGATGGGTTATACGCGCCGGGGTTGCGACTGTGGTAGTCGCTGGCGTCCTCGATTCGTGACTGGCCGCCGCTGACGATGCCGGCCCGTCTTGCGCCCTCGCCGACACCAGAGCCGGGTGACGAGCCTGAGCCACGCGCACGGCCCACCTCCTCCCAACCGCCGACCCCGCTTGCACCCGCTCGCGCCCCGTTCCTACACTGCGGCACGCACAGCCGTGGAGGAACCATGCGACACTCGTTCGGCCTGCTCGGGACGCTCGGGGTGATCCTGCTCGTGGTGTGGTTCGTGGGATGGATGTTCTTCAACGTGCCCGGCATCCACGTGCTCTTCCCCATCGGCGTGTTCGCCTGCCTCGCGCAGTGGGTGCGGCGCGTGGCGGCCTGACGACCGGCGGGCGAGCGTGGAGAGCGCGCAGCGGGGGCCATCGCGTCGCGATGGCCCCCGCTCGTTGCATGCGGATCGGCGTGCCCGTCAGCTGTCCCGCCGCACCAGCGTGAGGATGGTGTACACCGCCACGGGCTCGGCGTCCTGGTTGGTGACCTCCACGTCCCACGCCACCACGCCCTGCGGCACCTGCCCCTCGCGATCCTCCTTCGCCGTCTTCTGCTTGCAGGTGAGGCGCGCCTGGATGGTGTCGCCCACGTACACGGGCTTCACGAAGCGCAGGTTGTCCAGGCCGTAGTTGGCCAGCACGGGGCCGGGCGCGGGATCCACGAACAGGCCGGCCGCGGCCGAGAGCACGAAGTAGCCGTGCGCCACGCGCCGCTCGAAGAACGAGTCGCGGGCGGCGATGTCGTCCATGTGCGCGTAGAAGAAGTCGCCGCTGATGCCGGCGAAGTTCACGATGTCGGCCTCGGTGACGGTGCGGCGGTGCGTCACGAGCGTCTCGCCCACGCGCAGCTCGTCGAACGACTTGCGGAACGGGTGCACCCGGTCGTGGAACTGCTCGGCGCCGGGCATCCACTCGCGGGTGACGGCGGCCACGGTGCTGGGCGAGCCCTGGATGGCGGTGCGCTGCATGTAGTGCAGCACGCCGCGCACGCCGCCCATCTCCTCGCCGCCGCCGGCGCGTCCGGGACCACCGTGCACGAGATGCGGCAGCGGCGAGCCGTGACCGGTGCTCTCCTTCGCGCTGTGCCGGTTGAGCAGCACGAGCCGCCCGTGATACGCGGCGGTGCCGAGCGCCACCTGGCGCGCCACGCGGTCGTCGCTGGTGAACAGCGAGCCCACGAGCGAGCCGCGGCCCAGCCGGGCGAGCTCGATGGCCTCGTCCACGCTGCGGTACGGCATCACGGTGTTCACCGGGCCGAACGCCTCCACGTCGTGCGCGGCGGTGCGCTCGAACGGCCGGTCGGTGTAGAGCAGCGTGCTCGGGAAGAACGCGCCCCGCTCGCGGTCGGCGCCGAGCACGGGGAAGTCGTCCGTGTCACCGTACACCTGCTCGGTGTCGGCGCGGAGCTTCTCGAGCGCCTTGCGCACCTCGCCCACCTGCGCGCGGCCGGCCAGGGGGCCCATGCGCACGCCGTCCACGCTCGGATCGCCGAGCGGGATGGAGCGGAGCCGGGCCGAGAGCGCCTTCACCACGTCGTCCACCATCCCCTCGGGCACGAAGGTGCGGCGGATGGCGGTGCACTTCTGCCCGGCCTTCACGGTCATCTCGCGCGCCACCTCCTTCACGAAGAGGTCGAACTCCTCGCTGCCGGGCGCGGACTCGGGGCCGAGCATGGAGTAGTTGAGCGAGTCCGCTTCCATGTTGAAGCGGACGCTGTGCTCCACGATGGCCGGCGACGTCTTGAGCATGCGGCCGGTGGTGGCCGAGCCGGTGAACGCGACGGCGTCCTGGCCACCCAGGTGGTCGAGCAGGTCGCCGGCGCTGCCGCAGAGCAGCTGCAGCGCGCCCGGCGGCAGGAGCCCGGACTCCAGCATGAGCTGCACGGCGCGGTGCGTGAGGAACGACGTCACGGTGGCCGGCTTCACGATGGCGGGCACGCCGGCGAGCCAGGTGGGGGCGAGCTTCTCGAGCATGCCCCACACCGGGAAGTTGAACGCGTTGATGTGCACCGCGACGCCCTCGAGCGGCACGCACACGTGCCGCCCCACGAACGACCCGCCCTTGGAGATGGCCTCGGCGGGCCCGTCCACGTAGAAGGTCTCGTCCGGGAACTCGCGGCGGCCCTTGCTGGCGTAGACGAAGAAGGTGCCGATGCCGCCGTCGATGTCGATCCACGAGTCCATCTTGGTGGCACCGGTGGCGGCGGAGACGCGGTACAGCTCCTCCTTGTGCGCCATGAGGTGCTGCGCGACGGCCTTGAGCATGCGCGCGCGCTCGTGGAACGTCATGCGCCGCAGCGCCGGCCCGCCCACGGCCCGCGCGTACTCGGTCATCCCCTTGAAATCCAGGCCGCTGGTGCTGGCGACCGCCACCGGCTCACCGGTGACGGCGTGGCGGAGCAGCGTGCCGTCACCCGCGCCCTCGGCCCACTCGCCGAGGACGTAGTTGGTGAGGCGGAGCGTGGTGGTGTCAGTGGTCATGGCGTGTGGGGTCCTGTTCGACTGGTGGAACGGGCGCGGAGCGTGGAGCTAGTACCCAGCATCGTCCCGAGCATTACTGCGATATCGTCGGCCGAGCGAGCGCCGCCTCTTGCCTGTCATCCCGAGCGAGCGCAGCCCCCTCTCGTTGTCATCCCGAGCGAGCGCAGCGAGTCGAGGGATCTAGCGTCACCGGGGTCGTGGCCGGCTCCGTCACCACGGACAGTAGATCCCTCGACTGCGCGGCCCTGCGGGCCGCTCCGCTCGGGATGACAACACAGGGGCCGCTCGCTCGCGATGACAGGATAGCCGCCGCTCCGCGCGGGATGACAAACCAGGGCTGTCTCGACGACACCCGCTCACCCCTCCTCGCCCCGCGTCTCGTTCCATGTACGATACATCGCGTGCTGCGCGCGGCGCCCCTCGGGCACCTCGCGCAGGGGCTCGACCGGCCGCCACCCCTCGCGCATGCGCCCGGGGAGCTGCTGGTAGAGCCCCGTGCCGCTGGTCTTCCAGGCGAGCATCTCGTCGCTCACGTCCTTCACGATCTTCGCCGGGTTGCCCACCACCACCTTGCGGTCGGGAATCACCATGTCCGCGGGCACGAAGCAGAGCGCGCCCACCACGCAGCCGGCGCCCACCACGGCGTTGTCCATCACCACCGCGTTCATACCGACCAGCGCGTTGCGGCCGATGCGCGCCCCGTGGATGATGGCCCCGTGGCCGATGTGCGCGCTCTCCTCGAGCACCACCGTGACGCCGGGGAACATGTGCACGGTGCAGTTCTCCTGCACGTTGCAGCCGTCCTCGATCACCACGCCGCCCCAGTCGCCGCGGATGGCGGCGCCGGGCCCCACGTACACGTCGCGGCCGATGATCACGTTGCCGGTGACCGCGGCCTGCGGATGCACGAAGGCGCTCTCGTGGACCACGGGGACGAAGTCGTCGAAGGCGTAGATCACGCGGGCTCCGCCGTGAGGTCCAGCGGCCGGTCCGTGCGGTACACGGTGCCGCGGAACAGCGCCACCACGGCGTCGTGCTGGTTGGTGACGCGCACCCGGTAGAACGCGAGCCGCCGGGTGGCGGTCTCCTCCACGGCGTGCGCCGTGAGCACGTCGCCGGCGTGCACCGGCGCGGGATAGCTGATGCTGTTCTCCACGCTCATGGTCACCTGCCCGTGGGTGTTGCTGGCGAAGGCCAGCGCGCTGTCGGCCAGCGCGAAGGTCACGCCGCCGTGGCACACGCCGAACCCGTTGGTCATCTCCGCGCGCACGGTCATGCGCGCCGTCACCTCGCTCGGCCGGATGCTGGTGACGTGGACGCCCAGCCAGTGGCTGAACGCGTCGGCGGCGAGCATGCTGGCCACGGCGCGCCGCGCGAGCTGCTGGTCGGCGCCGCTCACAGCTCGAAGCTCCGTCCCTCGCGCACCATGCGCCGCAGCAGCGGGCTCGCGCGGTACCGGCTCTCCAGGTACTCCGCGTGCAGCGCGTCCAGGCGGGCGAGCACGGTGTCCAGCCCCAGCGCGTTGCCCCAGGCGAGCAGCCCGCGCGGGTAGTTGACGCCCCGCGTCATCGCGAGCTCCACGTCCGCCGGCGAGGCGACCCGCAGATACACCGCGTCCACGGCTTCGTTCACGAGCATGGCGAGCACGCGGTCCACGATCGCCTGGCCGAGCAGCGGGTCCCGGGTGGGCGCGGGGCGTGGGGCGCCGTCGCGATAGTCGTAGTGGCCGCGCTCCGTCTTGAGCCCCAGCCAGCCCGCCTCCACCAGCCGGCGCTGGGTGAACGAGGGCGTGTAGCGCGGATCGTGGAAGAACCCCTCCCACACCGAGCGCGTGACGGCGTAGTTCACGTCGTTGCCGATGAAGTCCATGAGCTCGAACGGCCCCATGCGAAAGCCGGCCAGCTCGTGGAGCGCCCAGTCCACCGTGGGTGCGTCGGCGATGCCCTCCTCCACCAGCCGGATGGCCTCGCCGTAGAACGGGCGCGCGATGCGGTTGACGATGAACCCCGGGGTGTCGGACGCCGCCACCGTCGTCTTGCCCCACGCGTCCACGGTGGCGCGCGCGGTGGCCGCGACGTGCGCGCTGGTGGCCACGCCGGGCACGATCTCCACGAGCGGCATCACCGGCGCGGGGTTGAAGAAGTGGATGCCCACCACGCGCTCCGGCCGCCGGCACGCCGCGGCGATGGCCCCCACGGAGAGCGACGACGTGTTGGTGGCCAGCACGCACGCGTCGCCCACCGCCGCCTCCAGCTCGCGGAAGAGCGCCCGCTTCACCTCCAGATCCTCCACCACGGCCTCGATCACGAGCCCGGCGTCGCCCAGCGCGTGCGGCTGATCGGCGGACGCCAGCGTGAGGCGCGCGAGCGCGTCCCGCCGCGCGTCATCCGTGAGCCGCCCCTTCTCCACGGCGCGGCCGAGCGCGCGCTCGAGCGCCGGGCGGGCGCGGTCGAGCGCCTCGGGGCGCGCGTCCAGCAGCGCCACCGGGTGCCCGCGCAGCAGCGCCACCTGCGCGATGCCCGTGCCCATGGCGCCGGCGCCCATCACGGCGACCGGCGTGGTGGAGGGGAGGGGGAGGGGAGCGGTAGCGGGATCAGGCATGCGCGAGGAGACCTCTCGATGCACCGGCGTGCGATGGGGCGATGGTGGCGGGCGCCCGGGCGCCCGCCGCCGCGTTCGGCTCACAATCTACGAGTGCCGCGCCGGCCGCGCGGGCCGCCGCGCCTGGCTGCGGACTCCCCTCACCCCCCCGTGAAGCACGGCTTCCGCTTCTCCAGGAACGCCTGCACCCCCTCGGCGTGGTCGGCGGAGCGGCCGGCCTCGCGCTGCAGCGCCTCCTCCACGTCCAGCTGGTCATGCAGGTCGTTGGTGAGCGACGCGTTGAGGGCGCGCTTCATGAGGCCCAACGCCCGGGTGGGCATGGCGGCCAGCTGGGTGGCCATGCGAAACGCGGTGTCGAACAGCACCTGAGGCGGGCAGGTCTGGTGGATGAGCCCCATGGCCACCGCCTGATCGCCGGTCACCTTCTCGCCCAGCATCATCATGGCCGTGGCGCGCGCCAGCCCCACCAGGCGGGGGAGCATGAAGGTGCCGCCGCTGTCGGGGATGAGCCCCACCTTCACGAACGCCTGGACGAAGCTCGCCGTCTCGGCCGCGATCACGATGTCGCAGGCGAGGGCCAGGTTGGCGCCGGCGCCGGCGGCCACGCCGTTCACCGCGCACACCACGGGCTTCTCGATGGTGCGCAGGCGGCGGATGAGCGGGTTGTAGCTGTCGTGCACGATGGCGCCCAGGTCGGGGGCGGAGCCGTCCTCGGGGAAGTCCACGTCGGCCAGGTCCTGGCCGCCGCAGAAGCCGCGGCCGGCGCCGGTGAGCAGCACCGCGCGGACGGTGTCGTCGGCGGCGCAGGCGTCCAGCGCCTCCCGCAGCTCCCTGGCCATGCGGCTGTTGAAGCTGTTGAGGACGTCCGGGCGGTTGAGCGTGAGCACGGCGACGCCCTGGCTCGTCTCGCGGACGATGAACTCGTGCGACATCGGGGCCTCGGGTGAGGGTGGCATCCTGGAGGTGATTTCGAGGTATCTTGCGGGGGCGCGGCCACCGGACCGGCGGCCGTGCCCGACTGGAAGCTACCCACTCGGGGCGGCCGCTCCGCGCGGCGCTCCCACGTTACGTCCCCGCACACCGCTTCGGTATGGCAGCTCGGCCTTCGTCTCCCGCCGCCTCCGCGCCGGCTCGCGAGAGCTCGCGCCAGCGCTCCGCGCGCTCCACCACGCCGCACCCCGGCTTCGACTGGCGGCGCGTGGCGTACCAGCTGCTCGTCTCGCGTCGGATGGACGATCTGGAGGAGGCGACCAACCGCAACCGCGCCACCCCGCGCGAGCACCAGGTGCTCTACCAGTTCTCGGCGCGCGGCCACGAGCTGGGGCAGATCCTGCTCGGCAGCCTGATGGACCGGCCGCGCGACGCGGCGGGCGCGTACTATCGCTCGCGGCCGCTGCTGCTCACGCTGGGGCTGGATCTGGAGGACGCGCTGGCCAGCCCGCTGGGCCGCGTGGGCGGCTTCAGCGGCGGGCGCGACATCGGGGTGGTGTGCAACCTGCCGAGCGCCCACGGCGCCGTGGTGCTGCCGATGGCCGGCGACGTGGGCTCGCAGTACACGCCGGCGGCGGGGTGGGCGCAGGCCATCACCTACCATCGCGACGTACGGCACGACGCGCGCTGGAGCGGGTGCATGGCGGTGGCGCTGGGCGGCGAGGCGTCGGTGGCCACCAACGGCTTCTGGTCGGCGCTCACCATGGCCACCACGCTCCGGCTGCCCATGCTCTTCTACGTGGAAGACAACGGGCTGGGGATCTCGGTGCGGAGCGACATGCAGACGCCGGGCGGCAACATCGCCCGCAACCTGGCGTCGTTCGGCAACCTGTTCGTGCAGGACGGCGACGGCACCGAGCCGGGCGAGGCGGCCACGCTGCTCACCGCGGCCGCGGCGCACGTGCGCGGCGGCGAGGGCCCGGCGCTGGTGCGCCTCACGGTGCCCCGCCTGTGCAGCCACTCGGGCCCCGACAACCAGAAGGGCTACCGCACGGAGCAGGAGATCGCGGCCGACATGGAGCGCGACCCGCTCCCCAAGCTGCGCCGCTACCTGGTGCCGCTGGTGCTGAGCGAGACGGAGTGGGCGGAGCTGGAGGCGGAGGTGGAGCGGGACGTGGCCGAGGCGCTGGAGGGGGCGCGCGCGCGGCCGGCGCCCGAGGCCGACACGGTGCACCGCTACGTGTACGCCGAGCCCGCGGCCCCCGGCGACGCCGAGCCGTTGGGGGGCCTGCCCGTGGCCGACGTCGCCGCGCTGGGCAGCACCGACGCGCCGGAGAGCGACGGCGACATGGTGCGGTTCGCGGAGGCCGTGCGGCGCACGCTGGCGCACGAGCTGGAGGTGAACCCGCGCGTGGTGGTGTTCGGCGAGGACGTGGGCGTGAAGGGCGGCGTGCACCTGGTGACCGAGGGGCTGCAGAAGCGCTTCGGCGCCGCGCGGGTGTTCGACACGAGCCTCTCCGAGGAGGGGATCATCGGCCGCGCCGTGGGCATGGCCATCGCCGGCCTGATGCCGGTGGCGGAGATCCAGTTCCGCAAGTACGCGGACCCGGCGCACGAGCAGCTCAACAACTGCGGCACCATGCGCTGGCGCACGCGCAACCAGTTCGCGGCGCCCATCGTGGTGCGCATGCCCGGCGGCTTTGGCAAGGACGTGGGCGACCCGTGGCATTCGCTGAGCGCCGAGGTGCAGTGGGCGCACGCGCTGGGCTGGCAGGTGGCCATGCCCAGCAACGCGGCCGACGCCGTGGGGCTGCTGCGCGCCGCCATGCGCAGCCAGAACCCCACCATCTTCTTCGAGCATCGCAGCCTGCTCATGACCAGCGACGGCAGCGCGCGCTACCCGGGCGACGACTACGTGCTCCCCTTCGGCCGCGCCGAGCGGCTGCGCGAGGGCGACGCGCTCACCGTGGTGACGTGGGGCGCGATGGTGCACCGGTGCGTGGAGGCGGCGGCGCAGGTGGG
Source organism: Gemmatimonadaceae bacterium (assembly GCA_036266115.1). GTDB lineage: Bacteria > Gemmatimonadota > Gemmatimonadetes > Gemmatimonadales > Gemmatimonadaceae > DATANT01. The sequence continues at coordinate 8,426 of DATANT010000289.1, forward strand.
CGACGGCGTGGAGCTGCTGGACCTGCGCACCATCGCGCCGTGGGACCGCCAGGCGGTGCTCGACTCGGTGCGGAAGACGGGGCGCTGCCTCATCGTGCACGAGGACACGCTCACCGCCGGCTTCGGCGCCGAGATCGCGGCGGTGGTGGCGCGCGAGGGGTTCTGGTGGCTGGACGCGCCGGTGGAGCGGCTGGCGGTGGAGGACGTGCCCATGCCCTATCATCCGGTGCTGCTGAACGCGGTGCTGCCCACGGTGGAGCGCATCGCGGAGCGCATGCGCGCGGTGCTGGCCGCATGACCCACCCCCACCCTACCCTGGAGAACCCGATGCACCCGAGGATCACCGAGCTGGTGACGTCGCTGGACGCCGAGCGCGAGGCGCTGCTCGCGGCCGTGGAGCGCGTGCCGGCGGACCGCCGCGACGAGCGCCCGGCCGAGGGCGCGTGGTCGGTGGCCGAGCTGCTGGAGCATCTGCACCGCGTGGAGAAGGGCATCGCCCGGCTGCTCGAGCAGCGAGTGGTCGAGGCGCGGGCCGCGGGGCTGGGGCCCGAGACCGAGACGTCGAGCGTGCTCGCCATGCTGGACGCGGCGCAGCTGTCCGACCGGGCCAGGCGGCGCGTGGCGCCGGCCCCGGTGGAGCCGCGCGGCGAGATGACGGCCGCGCAGGCGCTGGACGCGCTGCTGGACTCGCGCACCGCGCTCCGCGCCGCGGTGCTCGGCGCCGACGGCCTCGCGCTGGGCGAGATCCGGCAGACGCATCCGGCGCTTGGCGACATGGACCTGTACCAGTGGGTGCTGTTCGTGGCGTACCACGAGCGGCGGCACACGGCGCAGATGCTGGAGATCGGCGAGCGGCTGGCGAGCGCGAGATAGCGTGGGATGGCGCGGCGGGCCGAGTGGCCGGCAGCCGGCGGCCGCGTCGCTCGCCAGACCCGGTGAGCGGGTGTCGAGGCCGCCAGCGGGAACACCTCTTGCCTGCACAGGCGTTCGACACGCGCGCGCCGAGTGCGCCCTCACGCTGACGCTCCCCGGGGCTCACTCCCCGTCCTTGATGCAGCACCCCGGCTCCACCGCCATCGTGGCGCCGTCGTTCGACGCGGCGCACCTGGAGATCACGCGCCTGCGCGCCCTGCGCGGCGCCAACTACTGGCGCGACGCGCCGGTGATCGCCTGCGATCTCGCGCTCGGCTCGCTGGACGGCGTGTCGTCGCGGGACGTGCCCGGGTTCACCGAGCGGCTGCTGGCCGCGCTCCCCACCCTGCGCGAGCACCCGTGCAGCCGCGGCGCGGCGGGCGGCTTCGTGGAGCGCGTGCGCGAGGGCACGGAGATCCCGCACATCCTGGAGCACGTCGCCATCGAGCTGCAGGCGCTGGTGGGCGACGACGTGCGCTTCGGCCGCGTGCGTCCGGCGGGTGAGCCCCGGGCGTGGTGGGTGATCGTGGAGTACGTGGAGGAGGAGGTGGGGCTGCAGAGCATGCGCGACGCGGTGACGCTGGTGCGGCACTGCCTGGTGGACGAGCCCGTGGACGTGGCCGCCATGGTGGAGGCGCTCGTGGAGCTCTCGCGGGCCGTCCGGCTGGGGCCCAGCACCGCGGCGATCGTGGAGGAGGCGCGGCGGCGCGGCATCCCGGTGCGGCGGCTCAACTCGGGCTCGCTCGTGCGGCTGGGGCTGGGGCGCAACCTGCGGCGCATCCAGGCCACCATCAGCGATCTCACGAGCGGCATCGCCATGGAGATCGCGCAGGACAAGGACGACACCAAGCGCGTGCTGGAAAGCATCGGGCTGCCGGTGCCGCCGGGCACCGTGGCCAGCTCGCTGGAGGCCGCGCTGGAGGCCGCGGACGCGCTGGGCTACCCGGTGCTCATCAAGCCGCTGAGCGCGAGCCACGGGCGCGGTATCTCGGGCGAGCTGGCGGACGCCGCCGCGCTGCGCGCGGCGTGGGCGGTGGCGCGCGAGCACGGCCGCGACGTGGTGGTGGAGCGCTTCGCCTCGGGGCGCGACCATCGCGTGCTGGTGGTGAACGGGCGCGTGGTGGCGTGCGCCGAGCGGGTGGCGGCGCACGTGGTGGGTGACGGCACGCGCAGCATCCGCGCGCTCATCGAGGTGGCCAACCGGGACCCGCGCCGCGGCGTGGGCCACGCCAACATCCTCACGCGCCTGCCCGCGGACGCCCACACCGAGGAGTTCCTGGCGCAGCATGCGCGCACGCTGGACACCGTGCCCGCTGCCGGCGAGCGCGTGGACCTGCGCGCCACGGCCAACCTCTCCACCGGCGGCACCTCCATCGACCGCACCGACGAGATGCACCCCGACAACCGCACGGCGTGCGAGATGGCGGCCGGCGCGATCGGGCTGGACATCGCCGGCCTGGACGTGCTCACGCCCAGCATCTCGGTGCCGTTCCGCGAGAACGGCGCGGTGATCATCGAGGTGAACGCGGGGCCGGGCATCCGCATGCACACGCACCCGGCCGAGGGCACGCCGCGCAACGTGGCCGCGCCCATCCTGGACATGCTCTATCCGCCGGGGTCCGACTTCACCATCCCGGTGATCGCCGTCACCGGCACCAACGGGAAGACCACCACCACGCGGCTCATCGCGCACCTGTTCCGCCACACCGGGCTCACCGTGGGCTTCACCACCACCGACGGCGTGTACCTGCAGAACCGGCTGGTGATGGAGGGTGACATGACGGGGCCGTTCGCGGCCAACATCGTGCTCTCCAACCGCACCGTGGACGTGGCGGTGCTCGAGACGGCGCGCGGCGGCATCCTGCGCGCCGGGCTGGGCTTCGACGAGTGCGACGTGGCGGTGGTGCTCAACGTGAGCGAGGACCACATCGGGCTGGCCGGCATCCACAGCCTGCAGCAGCTGGCCGACGTGAAGAGCGTGCTGGCCGGCGCGGTGAAGCGCGAGGGACACGCGGTGCTGAACGCGGACGACGCGCTGGTGCTCGCCATGCGCGAGCGCACCATCGGCGACCTGGTGCTGTTCTCCACGCAGCCGCCGGGCAGCAATCCGGCGTTCGACGAGCACCTGGCCAACAACGGCATCGGCGCCGGCATCGAGGACGGCACGTTCGTGGTGCGCCGCGGCCGGCTGCGCATTCCCATCGCCCAGGTGCACGAGGTGCCGCTCACGCTGGAGGGCTCGGCGCTCTTCCAGTTCGAGAACGTGCTGGCGGCCATCGCCACGGCGTACGTGCGAGGCATTCGCTACGACGACATCCGCGCCGGGCTGCTCACGTTCTTCCCGTCGGCGTCGCTCACGCCGGGGCGGCTCAACCTGCTGCGCGTGGGGCGCGGGCGCGTGCTCGTGGACTACGCCCACAACGCGGCCGCGGTGCGCGGGCTGGTGGACGTCGTCCGCCGGCTCCCGGCCAAGCGCCGCATCGGCGTGCTGGCGGTGCCGGGCGACCGGCGCGACGAGGACATCCGCGCGGTGGGGCGGCTGAGCGCGGGGCTGGACTTCGTGGTGATCAAGGAGGACGAGGACCGGCGCGGACGCGCGCCCGGCGAGACGGCGCGGCTGATCGCCGAGGGGCTGCTGGCCGGCGGACAGCCGCCGGAGACCATCGAGCACGTGCCCAGCGAGTCGGCGGCGGTGGCCCGCGCCGTGGCGCTGCTGGCGGACGGCGACCTGGCGTTCGTGCTGGCCGAGGACGTGCGCGCCATCCTGCGCCAGCTGCGGCCCACCGACGTGCCCGCGCCGGCCCCCGCCCCGAGCGCCGCGTGAGCGCCGTGGTTCGCCCGAGCCGCCGCCGCCGCGCCGCGCCAGATCCGGCGACCGAGATCCGCCTCATGCGCCTGAGCGCGCTGCGCGGCGCCAACTACTGGTCGCGGCGGCCGGTGACGCGCATGGATCTCGTGGTGGGCCGGTACGACGAGATCTCGTCGGCCGACGTGCCGGGGCTGGAGGAACAGCTGCTGGCCGCGCTGCCCGGGCTCGCGCAGCACCGGTGCAGCCTGGGCACGTGCGGCGGCTTCGTGGAGCGGCTGCGCCGCGGCACCTACGCGCCGCACATCGCCGAGCACGTGGCGCTGGAGCTGCAGGTGGCCATCGGCCACGACGTGGGCTACGGGCGCGCGCGCGGCGGCGACGCGCCGGGCGAGTACACGCTGGTGGTGGAGCACTGGCACGAGCTGGTGGGCGCGCGCGCCGTGGCCGCCGCGCTGGACACGGTGCAGCACGCGTTCGCCGGCACGCTGGGCGGCGTGGAGCACGTGCTGGCGGAGCTCCGCGCGCTGGCGGCCACGCCCGACGTGCCCGCGCTGACGCAGCGGGTGTCGTGCGCGATCACCGGGGGCTCGGGGCGAGCCGCGACACGGCGGGAGCTGGCGCGCCGCGGCGTGGGCCCGTCGCCCGCCGGCCAGGCCGGCGATGCCGCCGGCGAGGGCGCGCTGGTGGTGGATCTCACCCCGGCGTACCTGCTGCAGCAGGGGCTGCCCTACCGCCATTCCGAGGTGGCGATCGTGCTGGACGTGGCGCCGGTGGGGGTGCCGGCGCGGTATCGCGCCCCGGAACGCGCGGCGCGCCTGATGAGCGTGGTCGTCGATGGCGCCGAAGGCGGCGTGGTGGTGGCGCCGGCGGAGGCGCGCGAGGTGCTGGCGTACGCGCGCGAACGCGGCTGCCAGTTGGCGGTGTTCTCGGCCGCCGGCGATGGCCGCCCGCGGGCCGACCCCGCGCACGATGCCCCGCACGCGCGGGCGTGGGTGGAGGGCGGGCGCATCCGGGTGGAGCGGCGCGCCGGCCGGCCGCGCGACCTGGGCCCGCCGCGCGCCGGCGTACCGGACGCGGCGCAGCTGGCCGCGGCGCTGGCCGCGGTGATGCTGCGCGACCCCGAGTCCTCGCGAGCCGGAGCGGATGTCGCCGCCCCGTAAGCGCGCCGCCGCGGAGTCGCCGGCGCCCGCGCCGGCCACGCGCCGGCGCGGCGACGAGCGGGCCGGCGCGCTGGTGCTCATGGGCGGCGCGGTGCAGCCGCACGGCGCCGCGCTCGGCGCCTTCCTGGATCTGTGCGACGGGCGCGACGGCGGACGCGTGGTGGCGTTCACCACCGCCAGCCACAACGCGCTGCGGAGCGCGCACGCGTGGACTCGCGACTTCGCGCAGGCCGGGGTGCACAACGTGGAGATCCCCATCGTGGACCGCCGCGACCGCGCGCAGGACTCGCGGATCGCGGACCTGGTGCGGGAGGCGCGCGGGATCTTCCTGGGCGGCGGCGACCAGGTGCACCTGATGGCCACGCTGGGTGGCTCGCGCGTGGGCGCCGCCATTCGCGACGCGTACGCGGCGGGCGCGGTGGTGGCCGGCACCAGCGCCGGCGCGGCCGCGCTCACCGAGACCATCCTGGCCGGCGGTGAGACGGATGGGGCGGGCGCGCTGGTGGACATGTATCTGGGGCCGGGCTTCGGGCTGCTGGGGTTCCGGGCCGTGATCGACACGCACTTCGCCGAACGCCGGCGGCTGCAGCGGCTGTTCGTGGCCATCTCCGGCAACCCCGAGCTCATGGGCCTGGGCATCGACGAGGACACCGCGCTGGTGGTGCGCGGCCACCTGGGCGTGGTGCACGGCTCCGGCGGGGTGACGTTCGTGGACGGGCGCGGCGTGCGCTTCGACAACGCCGACGAGGCCAAGCGCACCGGTGCCGGGCTCACGCTCAGCTACCTGCGCGTGGGGCTCGTGGGGCCCGGCTACGAGTTCAACCTGCGCGAGCGCGAGCTGGAGATCCTCGTGCAGGCGCGCGCGCAGGAGCAGGAGACGCCCAGCGTGAAGGGCGAGGAGGCGCCGCCGACGCGGTCGCCGCGCGGCGCGCCGCGGTCCCGCGACCAGCGGCGAGGCTGACCACCGCGTACCGCTGCCGCCCGCGAGCACGGGCGCGTGGTGCGCCCGGCCGCCCCGCGATCAGTCGGCCGCGTCGTCCAGCGGCCGGGTGGCGTGCGGCGACGCCGCCGAGGAGCGGCGGGGCCGGCCGCCGCGGGGCGCGTGGGCGAAGTCGCGCGGCTCGCGTGGCGGCGCGCACTGGATGCGGCGCGCCGGCGCGCCGCCCGATTCCGTGGACTCCCCCGGCGCGTGCACGCCCCGGGCGAGCGTGCCGACGTCGTGGGCGGGGCGGGGGTGCTGCGAACTGGACATCTTCGACCTGGCTGCTGCGAGGGACGCGCGGCGCGACGAGCACATCGCGCGTGCCGTCACCGATCACGGAGCGATGGAGGCAGAAAGCGTGCTATCCGCCGCGCCGGGACGGGAGATCACGCGGCCCCGCGTGGCGTTCCGGACGATGGTGTGCGATGGGTGGGCCGATAGTGGCGCCCATTCGCAGCTTGCGGCACCGGGCGGCATGGGTGATGCCGCCAGCGTAGTACTCGCGTGCCGGGCGGGTGACCCGGCCAGGGCGTCATCACCGGAGGGACGCATGCCGAGAGGAGACAAATCATCCTACACGGACAAGCAGAAGCGTCAGGCTCGTCACATCGAGGAAGGCTATGAAGGGCGCGGGGTGCGCGAGCCCGAGGCGGAGCGCAGAGCCTGGGCCACCGTGAACGCCACGTCCGGCGGCGGTAAGAAGTCGGGGTCCGGGCGCGGGCGGAGCGAGGACCAGGGTCCCGCGCGGCGTGGTGGCCAGAAGAGCGGCTCCAGCCAGAGTCAGTCCACGCGCAGCGCGGCTGCCAAGAAGGGCTGGGAGACGCGGCGGCGCGAAGGCAACGCCTGAGCATCTGAACGCCCGAACGAACGTGGGGAGGTGGAGCCCCGGGTCTCCACCTCCCCACGTTCGTCACGGTGGTGCGTCGTCCACTCGTCGCGCTTCCACGCCTCGATGGCGGCGGACTCTGCCGCCGTGGCCGCGACGGGCGATGCCCCGCTCTCAGGGGC
>DATANT010000290.1:0-5246 GCA_036266115.1 Gemmatimonadaceae bacterium
GCGCGCGGCCGGCTGGGGTACCTTCGACGGAGACAAGCGCTGATGGCGGAGATCACGTATCTGGAAGCCATCCGCGAGGCGCTCGTGGAGGAGATGGAGCGCGACGCGAACGTCTTCTGCCTTGGCGAGGACATCGGCGCGTTCGGCGGGGCGTTCAAGGTGACCGAAGGGCTGCTCGAGCGCTTCGGCGAGAGCCGGGTGATCGACACGCCGATCGCCGAGGCGGCCATCGTTGGCGCGGCCGCCGGGGCGGCGCACATGGGGCTGCGCCCGGTGTGCGAGATGCAGTTCATCGACTTCATCTCGTGCGCCTACGACATGCTCACGAACTACGTGGCCACGGCGCGCTATCGCGCGTTCCTGCCGTGCCCCATGGTGGTGCGCGGGCCCTCCGGCGGCTACGTGCGCGGCGGTCCGTTCCACTCGCAGAACCCGGAAGCGGCGTTCCTGCACACGCCGGGGCTCAAGATCGTCTACCCGGCCACGGCCAGCGATGCCAAGGGCCTCATGAAGGCGGCCATCCGCGACGAGGACTGCGTGCTCTTCTTCGAGCACAAGTATCTCTACCGGCGCATCAAGGAAGAGATGCCGGCGGGGGACCACGTGGTGCCGATCGGCAAGGCCCGGGTGGCGCGCGAGGGCACGGACGTCTCGATCATCACCTACGCGGCCACCGTGTGGAAGGCGCTGGAAGCCGCCGAGCAGCTGGCGGAGGAGGGCATCTCGGTGGAGGTGATCGACCTGCGCACGCTGCTGCCCATGGACGACGAGGCGATCGTGGCGACGGTGAAGAAGACGAACCGGGTGCTCGTGCTGCACGAGGACACGCGCACCGGGGGCATCGCCGGCGAGATCACGGCCCGCATCAACGAGACGGCGTTCGAATGGCTGGATGCGCCGGTGCTGCGCGTGACGGCGGCCGACGTGCCACTGCCGTACGCGCCGCCGCTGGAGGACTACGTGCTGCCGCAGACGAACGACATCGTGCGCGCGGTGAAGCGGCTGGCGGCGTACTGAGCCATGGCGGATCAGCAACCGGATCAGCCAGCACTCGCCCGGGGCTGCCAGCTCACCGCCGTCGGCTGCTTCACGATGGTGGCGGGCGCCGCCGGCGGGGCGATGATCGGGGCGATGGTGCTCAAGATCGTCGCGTTCTTCCGGAAGATCCCGGCCTGCACGGACATGCCGGTGCCGTGCGACTGGGAGCCGTACGTGTTCAGTGGGCTCTATCTTGGAGCCGTACTCTTACCCCTGGCGGTTCTGTGGCGTCTGCGGCGTTCTGGCGCGGACGCGGAACCCTCTGACCGAGGTTGATCGGTGGCACGCATAGACGTGGTAATGCCGCAGATGGGCGAGTCGATTGCCGAAGGCACGCTCTCGCGCTGGCTGAAGAAGGTGGGCGACGAGGTGAAGCGCGACGAGCCGATCTTCGAGATCTCCACCGACAAGGTGGACGCCGAGATCCCGGCGCCGTCGTCCGGCGTGCTGGCCGAGATCGTGGTGCAGGAGGGCGAGACGGTGCCGGTGCAGGCGCTCGTGGCGCGCATCGAGACCGAGAAGGGGGCGTCGATCGCGCCGGCGGCCAGCGCGCCGGCGCCGGCGGCCGCGACGGGCACGGGGGTCCCCCCCCAACAGCAGGATAGGGCCGCCGCCGTCGCCGCGCCGCACCCGGTCGCCGCATCCGCCACCAGCGCCACGCCTACCGGCGACGGCAACTCCTTCGAGGAGCGCGTCCGCACCAAGTCGTCGCCGCTCGTCCGCAAGATGGCCGCCGAGCACGGCGTGGAGCTGGGCCGGGTGGCCGGGTCGGGCATCGCCGGCCGCGTCACCCGCAAGGACCTGCTCGATTTCCTGGAGTCCGGCGCGGCCAGCCAGCCCGCGGTCGCCGCACCCGTGAGCGCCGCCCCGTCCATGCACGCGCCCGGCGGAGCCGCCGTCTCGCACGGTCCGCTCCCCGAGCCCTGGCCCGGCGACGTGGTGGAGCCGATGTCCAAGGTGCGCACCCTCATCAGTGAGCACATGACGGCGTCGCGCCGCACCTCGGCGCACGTCACCTCGTTCTTCGAGGTGGACCTCACCCGCGTGGCGCGCATCCGTGCCGCCAAGCGCGCCGAGTTCCAGCGCGCCACCGGCGAGAAGCTCACCTTCATGCCGTTCATCATCTCGGCCGTGGTGGACGGGCTCAAGAAGTTCCCCACGCTCAACGCGTCGGTGGCGGGTACCAACGTGATCCTGCGCAAGCAGGTGAACATCGCCGTGGCGGTGGCCGTGGACTGGGGGCTGCTGGTGCCGGTGATCAGGAACGCCGACGACCTCTCGATGACCGGCATCACCCGCGCCCTCAACGACCTGGCCAATCGCGCGCGCACCAAGAAGCTGCAGCCGCAGGAAGTGCAGAACGGCACCTTCACGATCACCAACCCCGGGGTGTTCGGCTCCCTCATGGGCACGCCGATCATCAACCAGCCGCAGGTGGCCATCCTGGGCCTGGGCGCCATCGAGAAGCGGCCCAAGGTGATCACCGGCGCCGATGGCGAGGACACCATCGCCATCCGCACCTGCGCGTACTTCTCGCTCTCCTTCGATCACCGCCTCATCGACGGCGCGGTGGCCGACGAGTTCCTCGCGTTCGTCAAGAGCCGTCTCGAGTCGTTCCCCGACAGCGTGCTCTGACCCGTGCCTCGCCTTCGTAGCCTGAGTTGACATGCCCACCCGCTCCATCACCATCGACGGCAAGTCGTGGAAGGTCTTTCCGTCCGGCTTCGTCACCTCGTATGACCGGGACGAGTTCGGGCTGCTCTTCGTGCACGGCGTGGGCGACGAGCGCGAGGTGCGCGTGACGCGCTACTCGCCGCTCGGCGCGCGCGCGCGCGAGCAGTCGCTGGCCGAGCTCACCGATGCGGACCTGCAGCGCCTGTTCGCGCAGTCGCAGCCCGGCGTGCGGTCCCCCGAAGCCGGCTACACCGCATGACCGTCGCGCCGGCCGCGCGGCCGAACGGCGGCACGGTGGACCTACACTCGCACTCCACGGCATCCGACGGCGCGCTGCCGCCGGCCGCCGTGGTGCGCGCGGCGCATGCCGCCGGACTGGCCGCGCTCGCGCTCACCGATCACGATACCATCGCCGGCGTGGCGGAGGCTCAGGCGGAGGGTGAGCGCCTAGGGCTGCGCGTGGTGGCGGGCGCGGAGCTGAGCGCGCTCGACGACGGGCGCGAGATTCACATCCTGGGGCTGCACGTGCGCCCGAGTCCGGCGTTCGCCGCGCAGTTGGTGGAGTTCCAGGCCATGCGCGTGCGGCGCTCCGAGCGCATCGTGGCCGCGCTCACCGCCCTGGGGATCGGCGTGACTCAGGCGCAGGTGCTGGCGCTGGCCGGCGGCGGAGCGGTGGGGCGTCCGCACATCGCGCGCGCCCTCATCGCCGCCGGCGCCGTGCGGGACCAGCGCGAGGCGTTCGACCGCTACCTCGGGCTCGGCCGGCCGGCGTACGTGGCCAAGGAGCTCCCCTCGCCGGCCGAGGCGTTCGCCGTGATCCACGAGGCGGGCGGGGTGGCCGTGTTCGCGCACCCCGGCCGCGATGGCACCCGCGAGCGCGTGGAGCGCCTGGTGCAGCAGGGGCTGGACGGGCTCGAGGTGCTCCATCCCAGCCATCCGCCCGAGGAGATCGAGCGCTACGCGGCGCTCGCCGCCGCGCTGGGCCTCCTGCGGTCCGGGGGGTCGGACTGGCACGGCACCACCGATGGGCCGCGCGTGCTGGGCGCGATGCAGGTGCCCGCCGAGTGGCTGGCGGAGCAGGACGAGCGCGTGGCGGCCCGGCGAGGCGCGGCCTAGCGCCATGGAGCTCGCGGGCCGTGTCGCTCTCGTCACCGGCTCCGGCCGGCGCATCGGCCAGGCGATCGCGGTGGCGCTCGGCGCCCGGGGCATGCGGGTGGCGGTGCACGCGCACCGCTCCACCGACGGGGCCGACGAGACGCGGCGCCAGATCGAGGCGCATGGGGGCGAGGCCCGCGTCTTCACCGCCGATCTCACCCAGGGGGAGGCACCGGATCGGCTGGTGGCCGAGGTGGCCGCATCGTTCGGCGCCCTCGACGTGCTCGTCAACTCCGCCGCCATCATGCTGCGCACGCCGGTGGCCGAGGTCTCCGTGGCCGACTGGGACCGGATCATGGCGCTCAACCTGCGCGCTCCGTTCTTCGCGTCGCGCGCCGCCGCGCCGCACATGCGCGCGAACGGCGGCGCCATCGTCAATCTCGCGGATCTCGCCGCGTTCGAGACGTGGACCGGCTTCGTGCCGCACGGTATCTCCAAGGCGGGCGTGGTGCAGGCCACGCGCGCGCTCGCCCACGCGCTGGCTCCCGCCGTTCGGGTGAACGCGATCGCCCCGGGCGTGGCCCTGCTGCCGGAGGGGTGGCCGGTGGAGCAGAGCGAGCACCTGCGGCGCACCACGCCCCTGGGCCGCTTCGGCTCGCCCGACGACGTGGTGGGGGCGGTGCTCTACCTGTTGGAGGCCGATTACGTCACCGGCGAGACCATCATCGTGGACGGCGGTCGGCACGTGCGGCGCTGATGCGCCGGGCGATTCGGCGGCGTCGGGCGAGCTTGGGCGCCACGGGGCGCTACCGCGGGCCTTTGCCTTGCGGGTATGATTGAAGGTCGCGCCGCACTCGAGAATCCCTACACTGAGCGTTCCCGTGTCCCGTACGCATGATTATGACGTCGTGATCGTCGGCGCTGGCCCAGCCGGCATGACCGCCGCCCTCTACACCGGGCGCGCGCTGCTCAAGACGGTGGTGCTCGAGCGTGGCGTGCCCGGGGGCGAGCTGCTCAACACCGAGTACCTGGACGACGTCATCGGCTTCCCGAAGATCCTGGGCTGGGAGCTGGCCGAGAAGTTCGCCGCGCATGCCAAGCAGTTCGGCGCCGAGTTCCGCGAGGGCGTGACGACCACCAGCGTGCGCAAGATGCCCGATGGCAGCTTCGAGACCGAGGTGGAGGATGGCTCGATCTACCGGTCGCCGGTGGTCATCGTCACCGCCGGCGGCACGCCGGTGAAGCTGGGCGTGCCGGGCGAGCTGGAGTACGCGGGCAAGGGCGTGTCGTACTGCGCCATCTGTGACGCCAACTTCTTCGTCCAGCAGACGATCGCCGTGGTCGGCGGCGGGGACGCGGCGCTCGAGGAGGCGGAGTACCTCACGCGCTTCGTCAACAAGGTCTACCTGATCCACCGCCGCCGCGAGTTCCGGGCGTCG
>DATANT010000291.1:0-2044 GCA_036266115.1 Gemmatimonadaceae bacterium
CGTGGGCGGGCGGCCCGTGCCGCTGTCGTCGAAGCACACGTACCTGAACGAGATGTTCAAGGACAGGCCGTAGGACGGCCGGCGACATCGTACGCATGACACGACGGGCGATCACCGACTGGTGATCGCCCGTCGTGCATCCGCGCCCGGTGATTGCCGAGCGCGCGGCTCCGGCCCGGTCTACGGCCGCACGCGTGACAGCGCCGGACGCGTGCCCTCGAGCTGCAGCGAGGGTCGCAGGTCCGTGAACCCTTCCGCCGCCACCATCTCCTCGATCCGGAGCGACACGGCGCCCTCGCGCACCGGCGCGGTGGCCGCGAAGCGCAGCTCGAGCACCGCGCCACCCTCGATGCCCTCCACCGCCACGCCGGTGAAGCGCACGACACCCGGGCGCACCTCGTTCCAGGCGCCGGTGATCCCCGACGGGATCGAGGCGCCGGTGAGGCGCATGCTGGCCGCATCGTAGCTGATCTCGCCCTGGACACTCGCGATCCGGTCGCTCACGTCGACCCGCTTGAGGTGCAGCTCCAGCGTCGCGGCACTGGCGGTCTGACTGGCCACCACAACCACGGGATGGATGCCGGGCACGGTGAGATCGGGGCCGAGCGGCCCCGCCCCGCCCTCGGAGTCGGCGCAGGCAAGGAGGAGCGCGCTGAAGGCCAGCGGCGTGGAGGCGATTGCCGCGCGACGGGCGCGGCGGATCATCGTCGGGATCATGATGGTGGGTGGTGGCGAGTGTGGAGGATCGATGACATCGGTGGCTTACGGCGCGACCACGCGGATGCGGCCGCCCACGACAATGGGAGTGGAGTAGCTCTCGAAGGTCGTGCTGGCCGGCGGGCCGGCGTAGGCGAGCCCGAAGGTGCGTACGTCGCCCACGGTGGCGCCGGCGGCGACGGTGAACGTCACGGTCACCAGGGTGACGGATCCCTGCCCCTGCGCCGCGGTGTGGGCGAGGCTGAATCTGACACTGCCCGCGCTCGGCGAGTGGACGGTGGAGGAGCCGGTGGCATTCGCCTGCGCGGAGACGTACGTGAGCACGCTCGCGTCGTAGGTGAGCTCGAGCTGCGCGGCGCCGAGATCGCCGGTGGCGCTCGCCCGGGAGAGGTCGAGCACTATCGGCACGGTGATGGTCTGGCCGGGCGTCACGTCCGCGGTGTACGCGCCACCCACGAGCGCCGTGGACAGCAGGTCGCTCGCGCCGAGCACGGCGACGGCCGCGGATGCGGTCGCATCGTTCACGCGCGCGGTGAGCGTGGTGACACCGGCGGCCACGCCATGCACCATCCCGGCCTCGCTCACGGCGGCGGTGGCCGCCGCAGCGGTGGTCCACGTGACGACCGGGTTCGGGATGGCCACGTCGGACGCGTCGAATGCCAGCGCGGCGATCGTGCGATCGGCGGCCACGTTCACGGCCACGAAATCCGGCTGCAGGCCGACGCGCGCGGCCGTTCGCGGCGTCACGCTCACCTGCGCGGTCGCGCTCTTGCCTTCCGCGGTGGCCGTGATGGTCACGGGTCCGCCCACGGCGACCGCGGTGAGGACGCCACTCGCGGATACGGTGGCGACGGCGTTGTCGGAGCTCGTCCAGGCGACGGCGCGCCCGGTGAGCGTGGCGCCGTCGGCGTCCTGGAGCGTGGCGGCGAGCTGCGTGGTGGAGCCCTGCAGCACGCTCTCGGAGAACGCGCCGATAGCGACGGTGGCGACGGGCACCGGCGGAGGCGTGACGGTCACACTCACGGAGCCCGCGCGGCCAGACCCTGGCTCGGTGGCGCTGAGGGTGACGGCGCCCGCGGCGACGCCGGTGACGAGCCCCGTGCCACTCACGGTCGCGATGCCGGCGTCCGAAGTGGCCCACGTGAACGACTTGCCACTCACCACGCCACCAGCCGCGTTGCGCGCGGAGGCGGAGAGCTGCAGGGTGGGGCCGGCCGCCAGCGTGGCGGACGGCGCGGTGGCGGTGACGCTGGCGACGTTGGTGTCGGGGCCGGGCGGTCCGGACGGACCACCGCCACCCCCGCCGCCGCACGCGAGCAGGGGCGCG
>DATANT010000292.1:0-1716 GCA_036266115.1 Gemmatimonadaceae bacterium
TGGTGGAGATGCCGGCCTGTGCCGGCGAGCAGGGCCCGGGCGAGATGAGGATGTGGGTGGGCGCGAGCCGCGCGATCTCCTCCAGCGTGAGCGCATCGTTCCGGCGCACGACCGGCGTGCCGCCCAGCTCGCGCACGTAGCGCGCGAGGTTGTGCACGAAGGAGTCGTAGTTGTCGATGAGCAGGATCATCCGGCCACTCCTCCAGCGGTACGCCGGCCACCGGCCAGCGCGGCGATCAGGGCCCGTCCCTTGTCCAGCGTCTCGCGGTACTCCTCCTCGGGGTCCGAGTCGAAGACGATGCCGCCGCCCACCGAGAAGTACGCGCGGTCGCGGAGCGCGAGGATGGTGCGGATGACGATGCTGGTGTCCATCGCGCCGGTGACGCTCAGGTATCCGATGGCGCCGCAGTACACGCCGCGGCGCGACGGCTCCAGTTCGGCGATGATCTCCATGGCCCGCACCTTGGGCGCGCCGGTGATGGAGCCGCCGGGAAAGGCGGCCTGCAGCAGATCCACGGCGTCGGCCTCCGGCGCCAGCTCGCCGACCACCGCGGACACCAGATGATGGACGGTGGCGTACCGCTCCAGCGCGAACAGCTCGGAGACGCGCACGCTGCCCGCCTGGCACACCCGGGAGAGGTCGTTCCGCAGCAGATCCACGATCATCAGATTCTCGGCGCGATCCTTCACGCTCTCATACAGCGCCAGTCCGAGTGCGGCGTCGTGCTCCGGCCCCACGCCACGGGGGCGCGTGCCCTTGATGGGACGCGTCTCCACCAGACGCTCGTCGCTCACCTTGACGAAGCGCTCGGGCGACGCGCTCGCGATGGTGACGCCGTGGAAGTCGAGGTACGCCGCGAACGGCGCGGGGTTCAGCCGCCGCAGGCGGCGGTACAGCCGCCACGGCGGCTCGGCGAGCGGCGCCTCGAGCCGCTGCGAGACGTTCACCTGGAAGATGTCGCCCGCCACGATGTACTCGCGCGCCCGGCGGACGGCGTCCAGGTACCCGGCGTGCGTGAACGAGGAGCGCAGCTCCAGCTCCTCCGCGAGCTCCACGCCGGGCACGGGGTAGCTGGGGGCGCGCGACCCTGGCTGGGGGGGCAGCGCCGGGAACGAGACGCGCGCGTCCTCATCGTCGGCCGACGCCGGGGTCGCGAGCGCGCGCCGCACGAACGCCAGCCGCTCCGCGGCCCGCCGGCGTCCCACGGCGCCGGTGTGCGGCAGTCCGGTGGAGATGATCCAGGCGCGCCCCGCCTCGTGGTCCCAGGCCACCACCCAGTCGTAGATGCCGAGCATCACGTCCGGGATCGCGAGGTCGTCGTGACGCGGCGCCGGTAGCCGCTCGAGCACCGCGCCCCAGTCGTAGCCGAGGTAGCCCGCGGCACCGCCCTGGAAGGGCGGGAGGCCGGGGATGGGAGGCGTCGCGTGCCGCGCGAGCACGTCGCGGACGGCGCTCAGCGCATCCATGGAGAGGCGCTCGCGCGAGCCGCTTGCCAGCGTGATGCGCTCGGTGTGCGTGCCCTTGCTCCACACCAGCATGGGCGGATCGGCCGCGAGGAACGAGTAGCGGCCCAGGCGTGAGGGCGCCGCCGCGCTGTCGAGCAGGAGGCGGTACGGGAGCCGCGCCAGCCGCTCGCAGCACGCCAGCGGGTCGGGGAGCGGCAGCAGCTCCTCCACCAGTGGGCCGTCCCACGCGCCGCCGCGGCTCACGCGTTC
>DATANT010000293.1:0-3053 GCA_036266115.1 Gemmatimonadaceae bacterium
CCACGCCAGCGACCGCGCGCGCTCCACGCCGCGCAGCCGGTGCCGGTGCTCGCCGGAGAGCAGCGCCGAGGCGCCGTGCGCGCCGTCCACGTGCAGCCAGCTGCCGTGCCGGTCGCACTCGTCGGCGATGGCGTGCAGGTCGTCGAAGGTGCCGGTGGCGGTGGAGCCGGCGGTGGCCACCACGGCCATCACCGCGCGCCCACTCGCCGCGAGCTCGTCCAGCGTGCGGCGCAGCGCGGGCACGCTCATGCCGTGCCGCTCGGACGGCACCACCACCACCGCGCGCATCCCCAGCCCCAGCTCGGCCACCGCTCGCGTGATGGCGTAGTGTGCGTGCTCGCCGCACACCACCACCGGTGGATTGGCGCCCACGCCGTGCTCCCACGCGTCGGGCAGCGCCGCGGCGCGCGCCGCGAGCAGCGCCGTGAACGTCGCCTCGGTGCCGCCCGAGGTGAACGTGCCGCCGGCCGCCGGGCCCAGGCCGGCCAGGTCGCACATCCAGCGAATCACCTGCGTCTCGAGCACGGTGAGGGTGGGCGACATCTCCCACACTGCCAGCGACTGGTTGATGGCGGACGTCACGACGTCCGTCCACACCGCCGCCGGCAGCGGCGCCGACACCTGGTGGCCCACGTACATCGGGTGCCAGAGGTGGTTGGCGTCGCTCACCACATCGCGCGCCACGCGCTCCGCCACCTCGGCCAGCGGCCGCTGGCCGCGCGGGAGCGGCTCGTCGAAGCGCTCGGCGATCTGGCTGGCGGTGAGCGAGGTGGACACCGGTCCCTCGCCGGTGCGAGTGCCGGCCAGGTACTCCGTGGCCAGCTGCTGGAAGAGCCGACCGGCGTCCGGCGCCATGTCGGCTTCGAGGTGGGCGAGAATCGTGTGGATATCGGGCATGCGGCAAGATAGCGGGGCGGCGCGAGCGGGAGAGGCGGGGCGCCGCGTCGACTACCTCGACCCATGCCCGATCGATACACTTCGGCCCGGCACGCCTGCCTCACCTCTCATGCCCCGGAGACTCATGCGCCGGCCTTCTCTCGTCGTCCTGCTCGCCCTCCTGCTCGCCGCCCCGGTCACGGCCCAGCAGCCCGCCGTCGCCCCGAGCGGCGGGCCGACGCTCACACTGGTGCCCTACCCGCGCGAGCTGGCGCACCGGCCGGCCATCTCGCTCGCGGATGGCGTGACGGTGGAGGCACCGGGCGGCGATGAGGCGGATCGGTTCGCGGCCGCGGAGCTGGAGGACGAGCTGCGGCGCCGCGGGGTGAAGGTAGGCGAGGCGGCGGGCGCGGTGCACATCCGGCTGCTGCGGCGCGACGGGGCGACGGGCCGCGCGCTGCTCGCCCGGCACCGCATCGCGTTCGACTCCGCGATGGCGGCCGAGGGCTACGTGCTGGTGGCCGACGCGGGGCGGGTGGACGTGATCGGCGCGTCCGCGCCGGGGGTGTTCTACGGCGCGCAGACGGTGAAGCAGCTGGTGGAGGGACGCGGCCGGGCGGCCACGCTGCACGGCGCGGTGATCCGCGACTGGCCGGCGCTGCGCTACCGTGGGCTGCACGACGACGTCTCGCGCGGCCCGCTGCCCACACTCGAGTTCCAGAAGAAGCAGATCCGCATCTTCGCCGCGTACAAGATCAACGTCTACTCGCCGTACTTCGAGCACACGCTGGCGTACCGGAAGCACCCGCTCATCGCGCCACCCGGTGGCGCGATGACGGCCGACGACGTGCGCGAGCTGGTGGCCTACGCGGCGCGCCACCACGTGGAGATCGTGCCCGAGCAGCAGACGTTCGGCCACCTGCACCACGTGCTCAAGCTGGAGACCTACGCGCCGCTGGCCGAGACGCCGCACGGGCACGTGCTCGCGCCGGGCCAGGCGGGGACGCTGCCGCTGGTGAAGGACTGGTTCACCGAGATCGCGGAGCTGTTCCCGAGCCCGCTCGTGCACATCGGCGCGGACGAGACGTTCGAGCTGGGACGCGGGCAGACCGCCGACCGCGTGGCGAAGGAAGGGATCGGCCCGGTGTACCTGGGCTATCTCAAGCAGGTGGAAGCCACGCTCCGCCCCATCATGCCCGGCCGGCGCTTCCTGTTCTGGGGCGACGTCGCCATGAACCACCCCGAGCTCGTGTCCACGCTGCCAAAGGACATGATCGCGGTGGCGTGGCAGTACAACCCGCGCAGCGACGGCTTCGCGCGCTACATCACGCCGTTCACCGAGGCGGGCATCGAGACGTGGGTGGCCACCGGCGTGAACAACTGGAACCGCGTGTACCCCAACTTCGCGCTCGCGCTGCCCAACATCCAGCAGTTCACGCGCGACGCGCAGCGGCTGGGCGCAACCGGGCAGATGAACACGAGCTGGGACGACGACGGCGACGCACTGTTCGCGCAGACGTGGTACGCGGTGCTCTTCGGCGCGGCGGCGGCGTGGCAGCCCGGCCAGAGCAGCATCGAGCGCTACCAGGCGAGCTACGGGCGCGTGTTCCACGGCGACACGACGGGGAAGATCGACGAGGCGCAGCGGAAGCTCATGGCGGCGCACCAGGTGCTGCAGCGGGTGGGCGCCGGCGAAGCCAGCACGCGGCTCTTCTGGATGGATCCGTGGAGCCCCGACGGCCGCACGATGTCTGGCGTGGTGCTGCCCGCCGCCCGCGAGCTGCGGCTGAACGCGGAGGCGGCCATCACGCTCATCGCGCAGGCGCGGGCCGCCGACAGCACGCTCCGCGAGCCCGAGGCGCTGGACGCCATGGAGCTCGGCGCGCGCCGCATCGCGCTGATCGGGATGAACTTCCAGTTCGCCGACGAGGCCGTGCGGGCGTTCGAGCGCGCCTACGCCGCACAGGGCGACGCGAGCCGTCGCGCGGCGAACATCCGCGATCTGGCGGACCTCTCCGGGATCAACGGCCGCTTCCAGGACCTGCGCGACGAGTACACCCTCACGCGGGACCTGTACGAGCGCGCCTGGCTGAACGAGAACCGCCCGTACTGGCTGGGCAACGTGCTCGCCCGCTTCGACATCGCCACCCAGCGCTGGATCGTGCGCGCCGACCAGG
>DATANT010000294.1:0-4127 GCA_036266115.1 Gemmatimonadaceae bacterium
ACCGAGCTCGATGCCGGTCTCGCGCGCCTGGATACCCGGCTCGCGCGCGAGCCGGCCGACGCGGCGCGCGTGCGCTACGGCAGCACCCCGATCGGTCGCATCGCCCCGCTGGCGGGCGCCGAGCGATTGCGCGCCGTGCACGTGCGGGAGGCGCTCCTCGGCCCGCTCCAGGCACGGCTGCTCGCGGCGATGGCGTGGGACGAGGCGTTCCCGCACGCGGAGAGCGCGGCCCTGATCGCGGCGGTGCTCGGCCGAGGTGAGGACGAGGCCATGCCGCCGCGGCCTGTCGCGAGCCCCGAGATCGAAGCGGGGGTGTGAGCGGGTGCCCACCCCGGCGCGGTCGCCTGCGCCGGGGGGCTGGTGGGGCGCCGCTCCCCACCCTTACCCGCTCGCCCGCATCCGATGTTTCCGCGCTGGCGCCCGCGTGCCCACCGGCTCCGGCCGCGCCGCCGGACGGCTCGGCGGCTCTCCGGTGCCGGTCGCGCGGCCGGTGATGATGAGCACCACCGCCCCGATGATGATGGCGGCGGCGAGGAGCGTCGCGCCGGTGAGCCGCTCGCCAGCCAGCAGCCAGCCCAGGAAGACGGCGACCACGGGGTTCACGTAGGCATAGGTGGCCGCCCGCGCCGGCGGCTCGTGGGCGAGCAGCCAGACGTACGCGGAGAAGCCCACCAGCGAGCCGAACAGGATGAGGTAGAGCAGGGCGGCGAACGAGACGGGCGAGGCGCTCGCGAGATCCACGGCGCCAGCCTCGCCGGTCGCCAGCCCGACCACGAGCAGCAGCAGCCCGCCGCCCAGCATCTCCATGCCGGTGGCCATGGCGGGCACCCTGGGCAATGCCGCCCGCGGCGCCCAGAGCGAGCCGGCGGCCCACGAGAGCGAGGCCAGCACGAGCACGATGGCCCCCGCCGGGTTCACGTTGCCATCACCCTGCAGCATGCCGGGACCCACGAGCACCCCGAGCCCCACCAGGCCGAGCGCGATGCCGGCGGCCACGCGCAGCGTGGGGCGCCTGCCGCCGGGGCGCAGCCAGTCGATCACCACCATCCAGAGCGGGACGGTGGCCACGAGCAGCGCGGCGATGCCGGACGGCACGTGCTGCTGCGCCCACACCACGCCGCCGTTGCCACCGAGGAGGAGCAGCCCGCCCACCACGAGCGCGGCGCGCCAGTTGGCCGCGGTGGGGCGCGGCGCCGCGCCGCGGAGCCGCACGAAGGCG
Organism: Gemmatimonadaceae bacterium; assembly: GCA_036266115.1. Lineage (GTDB taxonomy): Bacteria > Gemmatimonadota > Gemmatimonadetes > Gemmatimonadales > Gemmatimonadaceae > DATANT01. The sequence goes on from DATANT010000294.1 coordinate 1,220, forward strand.
TACAGGATGGCGCCGGCCGCGAGGAAGCGCACGCCCGCCATGAGGAAGGGCGGCAGCGTCTGGACGGCGAAGTGGATGGCGAGGTAGGTGGACCCCCAGATGACGTAGACCGCCGCGTAGGCGGCGAGCACGTGCGAGCGCGGGGGGCGGCCCGTGGCGCGGTCAGGCATCGGCGGGCGCCTCCGTCGGCAGCGGGATCGCGGACGTCTCCTTCACGGTTTGCAGCACGATGGTGGTGCGCGTGGCGCGGATGGTGGGGATGCGGCTGATGGTGTCACGCAGCAGGTGGCCGAGCGCCGTGGTGCTCTCGGTGCGCACCTTGACCAGGAAGCAGTCCTCGCCGGCGACGTGGTGGACTTCCTGCACCTCGGGGATGCGCGCGAGGGCCTCCTCGGTGGAGCCGGCAGCCTCGCCATCGTCGGACCGCACGAAGACGAACGCCAGCAGGCCGAAGCCCAGCGCGTCCGGGCGGAGCACGGTGGTGTAGCCGCCGATGATGCCGCGCTCCTCGAGCTTGCGGATGCGCTCCAGGGTGGCCGACGGGGCCATGCCGATGCGGCGGGCGATCTCCGCGTTGGGGGTGCGGGCGTCCGCCTGCAGGATCTCGAGAATGCCCCGGTCGATGGCGTCCATGGTTCTCCGTATGACGTGATACGGAGAATGATATGCGGCAAAAGTGCGTTGTGAAGGGCCGAACGTACGGTGAATGTAAGATCCACCGCCCTGTTGCCCGGCGGCTCAGTGGTGGCCCTCCCGCTTCTTCTCGGGCTGGTTGAGCGTCTGCTCCACGGGGCTCTCCGCCTGCCCCTTCCGGTCCCTCTGCTGGCCGGCGGACCGGTTGTCCTGGGTGTGGTCGTACCACGGGTTCTCGTCCGCCGCCAACGGCGGACGGGGCTCGTCGAGCGTGGACTCGCCGCGGTTGCTCCGCGCGAGGTCCTCGTCGTACTCGTCGCGGGCGTTCTGCTCGGTACGTGGCTGGTGCTCCGGATCCCTGGGCATCCTCATCTCCTGGTGATGGCCGCGGGGCGGTGCGGCAGGCCACGTGCCCGGGGCCCGCCATCGGGCCGGTCTCCGGGGCCCGGGTGCCGGTCCCGGTACGTGGCAGAGCGTGCCGGCCGGTGCCATCTTGCACCCATGCCTTCGCTCACCCCCCACCAGCTGGACGAGGCCGAGCGCCGAGGGATCATCTCGGCGGACCAGCGCGCGGCGTTGCAGGCCATGGCGGCCGAGGGCACGCCGGTGCGCCCGCGATCCACGGGGCCGGAGGCCGCTCGCGGGCTCAACTGGGTCTCGGTGGCCTACGGCATCGGGGCGTTCGTGGTGCTGGCCGCGTTCGCGTGGTTCCTGGCCGAGCGGTGGAGGGCGTTGGGGGCTGGCGGGACGCTGGTGGTGGCGGTGGTGTACGCGGCGCTGTTCGCCCTGGCCGCGCGGCTGCTCTCTCGCGAGGGGTTCCGGACCGCCAGCGGGCTGGCCACGCTGCTCGTGGTGGGCATGACGCCGGTGACCGCCTGGGCGCTGCTCTCGCTGCTGGACCTGTGGCCCGTGAGCACGCCGGGTTGGGGCGGCAACTGGACGCCCGCCGGACCGTGGAACGCCAGCGGGTGGCTGGCCGTGGACCTCACCGTGATCCTCGCCGCGCTCGTCGCCCTGCGCCGGGTGCGCTTCGGGCTGCTGGCGCTGCCCATCGCCATCGCGCTCGGCTGCGCCGGCCTGCATCTGACGCAGGCGCTGTTCGTGGAGAGCGAGCACGATCGGTTCATGACCGAGTGGGCGAACCTCGTGAGCGGCACCGTGATCCTCGCCATCGGCTACGCGCTGGATCGCCGCCGCGAGCGCGCGTCGCCCGACGCGGGTGGGGAGGAGGAGGGGGAGGGGGAGGGGGCCGAGGACTTCGCGCGCTGGTTCTACGTGGTGGGGCTCGTGGTGCTGCAGCTCGGGCTCGTGGAGGTGTGGAGCCAGCTGGAGGTGGGTCGACACTGGCTGCCGGTGGTGGCGCTGCTGCAGATCGCGACCGCGCTGCAGCTCCGCCGCCGGAGCTGGCTGGCCGCGGGCGCGGTGAACGTGGCCTGGTACGTGGGCTTCCTGGCGGCGGACGTGTTCCGCGACGTGGTGAGCTTTCCGGTGATGCTGGCCACGGTGGGCGCGGTGCTGCTCATCGGCACCGTGCTCGTGCAGCGCCGCTTTCCCCAGCTCGTGCGCCGGCTGGACGCGGACCGTCCCGGGTGGACGCCCGAGGTGACGGGCAACTGGGTGACCGTGACCGGCGCGGTGGCGATCGCCCTCATGCTGTACGTGGCGGGCGCGGTGGATGCCGAGGGCCGGTTGGAGGAGCAGCGGTTCCGGGAGCGGATCTGGCGGCTGCGGTCGTACAACGAGGCGAAGTGGGGCCCACAGCGCGGGGCGAAGAGGGGCGGCGTGGCGCCCGTGCCGCCGGCGAGGAGCGAGGAGCGTCCGAACGAGGAGCGGCGCTGACGGGGGTGCGGTGGCCTGATCCGCGGGCGGGGGTGAGGGCCGTCCGGGTCGGCCCGCGGGATATTCCTTGTCATCCCGCAGGATCTTCCTTGTCATCCCGCAGGAGCGTCGAAGACGCGAGTGTCGGGATCGCCGTCCCGTCCCGTGATGCGCCGTCGCTGCCAGCTGTGCGGGGTCAAACGGCCGCGAGGGAGAGCGATCCCGACACTCGCGCGGCCTTCGGCCGTGCTCCTGCGGGATGACACCCTCGATTGGCCTCCCTCTCGGCCGCGCTCCTGCGGGATGACAACCTTGGCTGGCCCCGGCTTCGAGCGGGGCTCCGGCGAGAGAACAAGGTGGCCGGCATCCCATCCGGCCGTCCTCCCGCCGGACGACCACCTTCCAGGCAGCCTCCACCCCGGCAGCCCCGCCCGCGCGCCGAAACCCCATCGCCGTG
>DATANT010000295.1:0-2352 GCA_036266115.1 Gemmatimonadaceae bacterium
ACGGGATGACGAGCGGGAACAGCACGAGACCCATGAGACAGGAGTTCCAGGTATCACGGGTTGCCACGTCGAGCCGACCGCCTGCCCAGAGCGGAAGCCCGATCGCCAGGAGCCAGATGGACTTCCACACCAGCTCGAACAGGAGCAGCGGCAGCATCCTGAGCGGGTAGCGAAGCCCCACCACCGCCAGCAGCGAGACCGCGCCCAGTAGGCTCCAGACGACGCCGCGCATGTGCTCCAGGTCATTCGGGGGATGGAGTATCCTGGACCAGATCTGGAACCCGAGACCCACGACGATGAGCAGGTACGTGGCTCTCAACAGGTAGAGCCGGAAGGTGGATACATCGTGCATGGTGCGACTCCCGTGGGGAGTTCGGCAATCGGGGATGCCCGACCCTACGGGCATGCCGCGCGGGAGGTGTCGTCCTCGGCTGCAGCACCTCGTCAGCCGGCACCCGCGTGCATTGCGAGCCGCTTGCACCACGGGATGCGGGCGTGGTCGGCCAGCGAGGACAGCGGCTCCTCGCGGATCTGTATGCGCATCGGGGTGTCGTTGGATGCCGACTGACGCCCGAGATCAGCGGCGGGCCGGTGATCCCCAGCCGCATCGCCGCGCAGGCCACTCACTCCGCGCGTGCCGGACTGCGCGCGACCACCAGTGCACACCCTGCGAGCATGAGCACGACCGGCAGCCAGAGCATGCGCTCCCGGGCGCTGGGCGTCACGACGTGCAGCACCACGCCCACCAGCGCGTAGGCGACGACGACCCAGATCAGCCGCCGCGAGGCCTGTCGCCAGCGCGGCAGCGCGAGGCCGGCGCGTGCGGCGACCACCGCGGCGAAGGCGAGCATCAGCACGGCCGAGCCAACGGCCGCGGCGCGCATTGGCGGCGGGAGCTGTCCGGGGAACGCGCCGCCCATCGTCAGCGCCCCCCAGGGCGCCCCCGCGGCCAGCGCGAGCTGGAAGCCGATGACGACGGCGCTCAGGGCGACGTAGGTGTTCGCGGCAGTGCGAGCGCGCATGATTGAGTGGAAGGAAGTGGCTTCGCTCGTGAGCCGCAACGCCAGGTCAGGCAGCCGGTCGGCTGGCTCGGCGCCAGCATACGGAACGGCGCTCGGACGCACTCGCCATCGCCCGAACGAATTCCTGGTGATCGAAGCCCGGTAAGGCAAGCACGCGCTCGATGAGCGGTTGGAAGCCGGCGCTCCCCTGCGGTATCACGCAGGCCGGCGCCTGCTCGGGCCCCAGGAGCACCAGGAACACGTCCTCATCCCAGGGCCCCGAAGACGTCGTGAGCACGTCCACCCCCTCCAGCTCCTCCCACACCACCGACGCCATGTGGCCGTCGAACCCGGCATGCGTGATCCGTTCGGCATCCTGCTCGACGCGGTCTCGCGCGACGGGCGGCCGCGAGCGCCGCCAGACGAGCACCGCCGCACCCGCGAGGACCACCACCGAGACGAAGACGCCGACGGCCCGCACCCCCTGCGCGTCAGTGGACCAGGTGCCGAGCAGCGTCACGGCTGTGAAGAGCGCAGCGATGACGACGCACGCGAGCAATGGGCGATCTGGCGGCATACCTCGCATCGAGAGCTGTTCACGGGCTGACGCTCGAGCTCAGCAGACGAACGCATCAAATAGAACGCGGCGGTGCAGCCGCCGCCATCCTTGACCCCCTCGTCTGCTGCAGCGCGACATCAGCCCGCGTCGAGCGGGAACCAGAGGTACTCGAGATCGTAATAGCGCGCCTCATCCCGCAAGGCGCGGGGGGCGAGCCCGAACGATCGGAAACCGCGCGAGACGTAGAGGGCGCGCGCGACCGTGTTCTCCGGCACCACCGAGAGCGTCAGTTGCTCGAGCGCCGGCCAGTCGCGCGCCTGTGCGAGGAGCGCGTCGAGGAGCGCGCCACCGGCCCCTGCGCCGCGCGCCTCGGGCGCGACGAACATGCCCCACACGACTCCCGCATGGCGCCGCTTGAACCCCGCTTCCCGATAGCAGCCGGCGACGCCCATGAGCGCCCCGCCGCGCAGGTGGGCCACGCCCAGCACGAACCCGCCTCCGGGACCGCGCCCAGCGAGCTGCGCCGCGATGACGTCCAGAGGGCGATCGACTTCCTCGGCGTACGTGCTGCCGAACGCCTCCGGTGCCTCGCGCAATGCGCGGAGCCGAAGCGCCTGGTACTCGGCTGCATCGGACTCACCGAGATTGCGAATCTCCATACGCCCTGGTGGTTAGTTCGCGGACTGACGCACATCCGACAGAACATCAAGTCGCGCGCCTCCCAGACTGACGCGCGACGAAACCGAGTGGGATGCCTTCTCGCATGTGAGGCGCCGGCGCGCCGGCATCGGG
>DATANT010000296.1:0-10634 GCA_036266115.1 Gemmatimonadaceae bacterium
TCGGCGCCCGCCAGCGGGGCGATGCGACCGATCGGGGTGCTACCGTAGCGCACGCGCGCCGCGTCGGCCGGCTCGCGCGCGAGCCGGGCATCCAGGCGCGCGAGGCCGGCATCGAGCTCGGCGGCCACGTCGATCTCCGCCTCCCGCGACGCCGGCGGGCCCACCGGCACGGTGGACGCGAGCTCGTGCCACACATCCACGTCGCCCAGCTCGGTGCTCACCCCGCACCAGTACGCGCCGTCCAGCAGCAGCCAGTGCAGCCGGCGCCACGCGCTGCGTAGCTTGAGCGCCTCCAGCGGACGCAGCAGACTCCAGAGCGGCCGGGCAAGGCGCATGGCGAGCGCCGGCCGCCACCAGATCAGGTGCCATACCGGCTGGTAGATGGCCCGGCGCGGTGGGCTCGAGAAGGAGAACGCCCGGAAGAGCGCGGGATTGGCGCGCACCATCAGCGCGTGCCCGCGGCCGCTCGCGAACAGCCGGCCGCGCGACCGCGCCAGCGTGGGACGGTCGTGGTGCACCGAGGCCGCGGCGCGCGCGAAGCTGAACGGCACGTGGCGCGCGTGCAGCCGCACGCCCAGCTCCCAGTCCTCGCCCGCCGTGCCCTGGCCGAACTGCTCGTCGAAGCCGCCGGCCCCCTCGAAGTGCTCGCGCGAGATGGAGACGTTGCCCGTCCACAGGTCGCGGAACGTGAAGCGGTGCGCCGGCCGCGCGCGCTCCGCCAGCTCACCCGCCCACCACAGCCGCGCGTCCAGCGCCAGCAGCCCCTCGTCCTCCTCCGTCGGCGTGTCGAAGTAGCCGAGCACCACGCCGGGCCGCGTGGACTGCGCGTGGAGATGCGCGGCCAGGAGCTGCGGCGCCGCCTCCATGTCGTCGTCCAGGAAGAGCAGCAACGGAGCGCGCGCGGCGGCCGCGCCGCGGTTGCGCGCCGCGGCCGCGCCCAGCGGCGGCTGCGTCTCCACGCGCAGCGCGAACGGCAGCTCCAACCGCGCCACCTCGGCCGCCGAGTCGTCCTGCGCGCCGTCGAGCACCACGATCACCTCGTAGTCCGCGGGCGGGAGCGTCTGCGTGGCCAGCGCGCGCAGCGTGCGCACGAGCGGCGCGCGTCGCCGGTGCGAGGGGATCACCACGCTGACCCTGGGCGTCATGCGTCCACGCTGGCCGGCTGTGGGAGCGCACGCTCCGGCGCGCGGCCGACGGCACGATGGAGCGCGCGTTCCCGCCGGCGGGTCGCGCGATACGCCGCCGGCGCGGCCAGGCAGCCACGCAGCTCCGCCCAGGCCAGCTCCAGCGGGAGCGCGTCGCGCTTGCCGCGCAGCGCCCGCCATACCTGCTTCAGGTGGTACTTGCGTAACCAGTACGTGCCCGCCTCCACCGCGCCCCACTCGCCGTGCTGCAGCAGGCAGCGCAGGAACACCACGTAGGTGCCCACGCCATAGCCGTGGAGCTGCGCGCGCAGCTCCTCCATCGTGCGGCGGTGGCGGTGCCAGCTCACGGCTTCCGGCGTGTAGACCACGCGATGCCCCGCGGCGAGCAGCCGGTACATGGCATAGGTGTCCCCGCCCGACCGCGCCGCGGTGCCCACGTCCAGCTCCACGTCGAACAGCCGGTAGGCCAGCAGCAGCGAGCGGCGGAACGCCATGGACGCGCCAGCCCCCACCTGCCCGGCGGCCAGCGGCCGCAGCGTGGCGGCGGTGAACTCGCGCCGCACGAAGCCGCGCGCGAAGCCGCCGTAGCGCAGCTCGAACAGCTGCTGCGCCTCGGTCTCCAGCTCCAGCGGCAGCACCAGCCCGGTGACCGCGGCCACCGACGGCTCGGTGAACGGCGCCCGCATCGCGTCCACCCACCCCGGCTCCATCACCACGTCGTCGTCGGTGTAGAGCACCAGCTCACCGGTGGCCGCGCGGGCGCCCGCGGCGCGCGCCCAGTTGAGCCCCGCGCGCGGCTCCACGACGTACGTCACCGGAAAGTCGCGCGCCACGCGCGCCGTGCTGTCGTCGCTCGGCGCGTTGTCCACCACGATGATCTCGCGTCGCGCGCTCCCGTCGGCGCCGAGCGATGCCAGGCATGCGCGCAGGTCCTGCGCGCGATCGCGCGTGCAGATCACCACACTGCACGTGGCGGGCGGTGGGGCGGGCTCGAGCACCGGCCGGGGAGCGGGCGGCAGCCAGGCGTCCAGCGCCGCGGCCGCCAGCCCGTGCGGCGTCTCGTTCACCGCCGCGCCCCACAGCACGTCCACCGCGATCTCGCCGTCGCGCACCGGCACCCGCACGCGGCCGAGCACGCGGCGTTCCCAGCGCAGCACCACGACCGCCGCGTCGTAGCCGTGCAGCCCGCCCACCGCGCGCGGACCCGCGGCCAGATCCACGTTCACGATCTTCAGCGGGGCCGTCATGCGGACGCCGCCCGGTACGCGTCCACCACCGTCGCCAGGTCACCGTCCATGCGCATGGCGCCATGCTCCAGCCACACCGCGCGCCGGCAGATGTCGCCCAGGCTGTCCAGGTCGTGCGAGACGGTGATGATGGTGACGCCCTGCTCGTGCAGCAGCCGGAGCCGCTCGCGGCACTTGTGCTGGAAGCCCGCATCGCCCACCGCGAGCACCTCGTCCAGCAGCAGGATCTCGGGGCTGGCGCACACCACGGCCACGGCGAAGGCCAGGCGCGCCTGCATGCCCGAGGAGTAGAACTTCACCGGCTCGCGCATGAAGTCGCCCAGCTCGGCGAAGTCCTCCACCTCCTCGCGCCTGGCCGCCACCTCGCGGCGCGAGAGCCCCATCACCGCGCCGTAGAGGCCCACGTTCTCCACGCCGGTGAGCTCGGGGTGAAAGCCCACCCCCAGCTCGATGACGGCGGCCAGCCGCCCGTTGGTCTCCACGAGTCCCGCCGTGGGGCGGTACACGCCGGCGATGAGCCGCAGCGCCGTGCTCTTGCCGCACCCGTTGTCGCCGATGAGCGCCACGCCCTCGCCGCGCTCCACGCGCAGGTCGAAGTCGCGCAGCGTGAACACCGCGCGGCGCACGGTGATGGGCCGCCGGCGCGCGACGCGGATGAACAGCTCGCGCAGCGACGTGGTGCGGTGCTCGTAGTGGTGAAAGCGCTTCTCGACGCCGCGGCAGAGCACCGCCGGCGTCTCGGGCGCCTCATACGAGCTCGGCGAAAGTTGGAGAGTAGCGCTTGAAGATGACATAACCGACGACGAAGAGAGCACACGCCGCCGCGGCCGTGCCGGCGAGCAGCGGGAACGAGGGCACGCGCCCCTCGTACAGCACCGTGTGGAAGAGCGTCATCAGCCCGGCTACCGGGTTGACGAAGTAGAGCTGGCGCACGGCCTCGGGCACCATGGTGGCCGGGTAGAACACGGGCGAGATGTAGAAGAGCGACAGCAGCGCGATGGGCAGCGCGTGCTGCACGTCCGTGTAGAACACGGACGCGGCCGCGATGGGCATGAGCAGCCCCACGGTCATCACGAGCTGGATGACGACGAGCACGGGCAGCAGCAGCAGGCTGGCCGGCGCGCCGTGGTGATGGAAGACGGTGATCGCGAGCAGGGCGAGCGACATCTCCAGCATGAACTCCACCAGCCGCGAGACCACCGCCGAGATCACGAGCACCTCGCTGGGGAACGCGACGCTCCGACGCAGCGCGCCGTGCGACGCGATGATGTACGCGCCGCTGCTCAGCGACTGCGTGAGGAAGTTCCAGACGAAGTAGCCGCTGATGAGGAACGCCCAGTAGTCCGGCACCGGGATGCGCACGATGTGCTGGAACACCACCACCAGCAGCCCCACCGTGAGCAGCGGGTTGAGCAGCGTCCACAGGAAGCCGAACAGCGACCGCTGGTACTTCACCTTGAGGTCGCGCACCACCAGGCTCCACATCATGCCGCGATAGCGCCACAGGTCCGGCAGCCGGTAGCCGCGCGCCGACGACGCCCGCACGGTCGCGCCGGCGCTAGACATGGGCCCCCCACGTGGCCGCCGTGGCGATTCCGCCATGCGCGGCCGCCGTGGCGCCCGCGCCGAGCCGCGCCAGGACGGCCCGCGCCAGCTCGTCGGCCCGCCCCTCCGCCGCACCCGCCAGCAGCCGATCGCCCAGGCCCGCCACGATGGCGTCCGCCAGCCGCGTGGGGCCCACCGGCGCGCCCTCGTTGGCGATGCGCACGGCGCCCACGCGGCGCCCGCCCATCGTCACCGTCACCCTGAGGTGCGCGTGTCGCTCCGCGCCATCCAGCGGCGCGAGCGCGTTTTCCAGCTCCGTGCGATACTCGGCCATGCTCCGTGAAGTCGGGACGTTCGCCACAGCGCGGTGGCTGTCGGGCACCGACGGGGCCGCTGCGGCGTCGCCGCCCGGCGCCCCGCCGCCCGGCAAGCCGCTTCGCAAGCTGCCCCGCAGCTCGGCGAGGATCAACGCGCGCGGTGCGCCGCCGGGCGCCACCAGCGTTCGCGCCAGGCGCGCGCCGATCCACGTGGCCAGCCACCACGCCTCCCGCCGCGCGAAGCCCAGCCGCTCGCGCGGGTACGCGGCCCGGGCGCGGCGCACGTAGGCCGCGCGTCCGCTGCCCCACCCGGTGATCTGCTCCCGCAGCTCGGCGTGGGTGCGCCGGTGCGCGTGTCGCACCATCGCCGCCGGCTCGTATGCCAGCGTGTGGCCTTCCGCCAGCACGCGAAAGAACATCTCCAGATCGTCGCCGCCGGCCGTGGAGGTGCCCGCGCCCAGCATGGGGTCGAAGCCGCCGATGCGCGCGAACACGTCGCGGCGGAAGATCATGTTGGCGCCGGCGCCGAACTTTCCGGTGTTGCCGTGCTCCGCCGCCACGCGGCCCGGCCGGCCGCGGTACCAGCGGCGCTCGTAGCCATGTCCGAAGCCGCGATAGCGCTCGAACAGCCGCTGGGCTTCGGTCTCCAGCTCCAGCGGCACCACGAGCCCCGTCACCGCCTGCACGTCCGGCTGCGCCGCGAACAGCGGCACCGCGGCGCGCAGCCATCCGGCGTCGGCCACCACGTCGTCGTCGGTGAAGGCGAGCAGCGTGCCGCGCGCCGTGGCGATCGCGAGGTTGCGCGCGTGCGAGAGGCCAGGGCGCGGCTCGCACGCGTAGCGCACGCGCGCGCCGCGCGCCTCCACCACCCGCCGCGTGGCGTCGGTGACCGGCGCGTTGTCCACCACCAGCAGCTCCAGCGCCGGGTAGTCCAGTCGCTCCAGCGCGCCCAGGCAGCGGGCCAGGTCGTGCGGGCGCTCGCGCGTGCACACCGCCACGGTCACCAGCGGCCAGGGCCCCGCGAACCGCGGGTGCGCGGCGGCGGCCAGCCCGGCCGCGGTCGCCGGCCCCAGCGCCGCGGCCGGCGACGGGCCCGCCAGCACGTCGCCGAGCAGGTGGCGGAGCAGCGTGTGGCCCAGCCGTGTGGCGGCCACGTGCGCGAGCCGGGCCGGCTGCGCCACGTCGCTCGCCGGCAGCTCCAGCGCGCCCAGCGGCACCCCGTGCAGCCGTACGAGCGCGCGCACGGTCTCGCGCGCATCGCCAGCCGGCGCATCGTGGGCGGGCGGGCGCGGCGCCGAGAGCTCCACGTCCACCACGCGCATGGGCGCGCTCATATGAGGGCGGTGATCCCGGCGGCCGCGCGCCGCCGCTGCCCCGCCACGCGCCGGGCGTGCGGGTAGGCCACGAGCGCACCGGCGCAGGCCAGCCACATGCGGAGCAGCACGGGCGCGGGCAGCGGATCGCGGCCCACGGCACGGCGCGCCAGGCGCACGCCCGGCTTGGCCAGCCGCCAGAGCAGGAAGCCGATCACCGGCACGCGTCCCGCGCCGCGGGTGTGGACCACCGCCTTGGTGAGCAGTGCGATGAGCGCACGCTGGTGCCCCACGATCTGCTTCATGGCGGCATCGTGCTCGCGCCGGTGCTCGTGCCGCACGATGGCCCACGGCTCGTACACCACCTCGTGCCCCGCCTGCAGCAGCCGCCACACCATGTCGTTGTCGCCGCCGCCGGGGAGCACCGCGCCCAGGTCCAGCGCCTCGTCGAAGCCGCCCACGGCGAGCGCCGCGCTCCGGCGCACGGCCAGGTTGGCGCCGCTGCCCACGCTCACCGCCCACGCGATGAGCGGCACGCGGCGCCCGCGCAGCCGTCGGGCCGCGTCCGCGGGCAGCCGCACGCGGGTCTCATGGTCGGCAAACAGCCCCCCGTTCGCCTCGAACAGCCGCTGCGCCTCCGTCTCCAGCGCCAGCGGCGCGATGCGGCCGGTGCCCGCTGCGGCCCCCGGATGCTCGGCGAACAGTGCGCGCATGGCGCGCACCCAGCCGCGGTCGGCGATGGCGTCGTCGTCCAGGAAGGCCACCACGTCGTGCGTGGCGGCGCGCAGCGCACGGTTGCGCGCGAAGTCCAGCCCCGGCACCGGCTCCGTCACGTAGCGTACCCCCGCGAACTCCGCCACCACGGCGCGCACCACGCCGGCTGGCGAGCCGTTGTCCACCACGAGGATCTCGTCCGGCGGCGCGGCCTGCGCCACCAGCGAGTGCAGCGCGCGCCGCAGCAGCGCCGGGCGGTCGCGCGTGCAGATGGCCACCGTCACGCCGGACGTGGCGGTGGCGGCGGACGTCGTGGGCCGCTGCGCGGCGGGCAGCGCGGCGCGCACGCTCACTCCCATCGCGGCCGCCGGTCCACGGCGCCGCCGCGGATCCAGCGCACGCCGCCGGCCGCCATGCCCGCCGCGTACGCGCAGCGCGCAGCCAGGATGGCGGGGAACAGCAGCACCGGCTCCCAGCTGCGCGCGCGCACCCAGCACCAGGTGATGTAGAACGCCTGCGCCACGCCCAGCGGCGCGCTGGCCGCCACCAGTAGCCGCGGATGGCGATACAGCCCGGCCCAGCGCGCGGCCCCGGTGGTGGCCTTGCTCTCGATGGCGCTGTACGCCCAGCGGTAGTTGCGGCGCAGCAGGTTGCCGAAGCCCGGGCGGTTGTGGTGGTAGACCACCGCCCGCGGCTCGAACTGGATGTGGTGCCCCGCGCGCCGCAGCGCCGCCTGCCACGCCAGCTCCTCGTGGGCGTACGCGATGGGCTGCTGCTCGGTGAAGCCCGCGGTGCTCCGGAACGCGGCGCGCCGCACGCTCAGGTTGCCCGGCGGATGGCTCACCACCGGCCCCGCCGGACGCCGCGCGTGCACGTGGTACCACCCGCAGTAGTAGTCGCAGCGCGCGCTCACCGAGAGCCCCGCGGGCAGCTCCAGCGCGCCGCCCACCGCCACCGCACCGGCGTCGTGCGCCGCCAGCAGCGCGGCCAGCCACCCCTCGGCCGGCCGGCAGTCGGCGTCCAGGAACACCAGGGGATCGCCGGTGGCGATCTCCGCGCCGCGGTTGCGCGCCGCGGCCGGGTTGCCGCCGCCGGGGTCAGACGCCAGGCGCAGTACCCGGGCCCCGGCGGCGGCGGCCCGGGCCCCGGTGTCGTCGCGCGAGCCGTCGTCCACCACGATCACCTCCACCTCGGCGCCACTCTCCGGTTGCTGGGCGAGCACCGCGCGCACAAGCGCGCCCATGGCGGCGCCCTCGTCGCGCGCGGGGATGATCACCGAGACGCGCCGCCGGGCCACGGGCGCGGGCATCGCCGGCTCAGCCATGTGGCACCCCGACCGCCTGACCGACGCCGGCGCCGCGGCCCGTTCCGCGCGTTCGTGCCGGCGCCCGACCACCCGCGCATACCTCCTCGTACAACGCGCTCACCGCCTGCAGAAAGTGCATCCAGCCCAGGTGGCTGGCGGCGTAGGCGCTGCCCGCGGCCGCCAGACGCGCCGCCTTGGCGGGATCGGCGAGCACTCGCTCGATGCCCGCCGCCAACGCCGCCGCCGAGGGCTCCACGAGGATGGCGCGCTCGTCGTCGAGCACCGCGCGATGCGTGGCGATGTCGGTGGCCACGATGGGGCGGCCGGAGGCCAGGTAGTCGAAGATCTTGAGCGGCAGGTTGCCACCGTTGGTGCGGGGTGACACCAGGACGTCGGCCATGGCCAGGTAGCCGGGCATGGCCTCGCGCGGCTGCCGCTCCACCACCAGCACGCGCCCCGCCCCGATCTGCCGCGCCGCCCGGGCCACCGCCGCGCCGCGATGACTGCCGTCCGCGCCCACGAGCACGAACACCGCGTCGGGAACGGCCGCCAGCACCCGCGGCATGGCGCCCAGCAGGTGCCGCAGCCCCTGATAGGTGGCAAAGGTGCCGCTGTAGAGCACCACGCGCGCGGTGGGCGCGATGCCGAGCGTGGCGCGCAGGGCCGCCGCGTCCCGCGGCGCCGCGGAAGTGGCGAGGCTGGAGAAGCGCCACTCGCGGATCGCGACGTCCGGCACCACCGTGCGCACGTATTCGGCAAGCCCGGCGCTGGCCACCACGGAGCTCGCCTGGCGCAGCAGCCAGCGCTCGCAGCGGCGGAGCACGCGCTGCGCGGCGCGGGAGCGGAACGCACGCGACCCCGCCATCTGCTCGGGCAGGCTGGACTGCATGTCGTAGATCACCGGAATGCCGCGCCGCCGGCCCAGCCACACGGCCGGAAAGGCGGCTTCCTCCACCGCGTGGATGCAGTCGTACCGCTCGCGCGCGAGCTGCGCGGCCAGGGCGGGCACGAGCGACGCGTCGAGGACGAGCTTGCGAATGGAGAAGCCCACCGGCACGCGACCGATACGCAGCGGGTTGGCCGAGCGCATGAGGCGCACCCCCGGCAGCGCGAGGTCCACGCCGATGGGATAGGTGAGCACGTCCACGGCGAAGCCCAGCTCGCTCAGTGCGGTGAGCACCTGCCGCACGGCGATGGGCGTCCCCCGATCCTCGTAGAACGGCTGCGGCGCGACGAGCAGCACTCGGCGCCGGTCCAGTCTCGCGTCCCGGTCAGGGGAGGTCGCACGCTCGGAGGCAGGCTCCTCCTGGCCAGCGGTCATTCTCACGGCAGCAGTCACGTCAGTTCGCACGTCCCCGAGGTCATCACGGTCGTTGGCTCGCGCGTCACGCCGCGATGCATCGCGCGGCGGGCGTCCGACCGTCGGCTGGGTAGGTCCAACGCAGGACGCGGGCCGTGACTCACGCGGGGTGGAACGAGCCGTCCTCGGCGTTGCCGGGTCTGGTGACCCGTGATACACTCCTGGCGCGAAACCTCACGGGCCGGTCGTCCCGCGGGGCGCTCGGCGGCCGGCCACCCATCCTGGAGAGCTCATGCGATCGTCCCGTGTCCTGGCCGTAGTACTCGGTCTCGCCTGCAGCGCCAGCGCGCTCCCTGCGCAGGCCCCCGATCGCTCGGCCACCGATCAGCGGGCATCGGCCAATCTACTCGGCATCCCCTTCGGGGTGGTGAGCGCCGAGTACGAGCAGATGATCACGCGCGAGCTGTCGTTGGGCGTGGGTGCCGGCATCGACAACAACGCGCACTCGTGGGGGGAGGCCAAGCTTCGCTTCTATCCCGGTGCCGAGGGCCCGCGCGGCTTCTCCGTGGGCGTGACCGCCGGGGCGGACCGCCTGCGCGGCTTCACCGGCAACGACTGCATCGTCATCTGCGCCGACGGGAGCGGTCCCAAGGAGACCGCGTTCACCCTCGGGGTGGTGCTGGACTATGGTTGGCTCATCGGCCGGACGCAGCGGTTCTACGTGGGCACCGGGGTGGGCGCCAAGCGTGTGTACGGGCTCGACGACGAGCAGGATACGAACGGCGGGTTCATCACCGACTACCCAGAGGTGCTGCCCGTCGTGCGGTTCCAGATCGGGTACACGTTCTAGCACTACTCCGCCACATCCTCTGGGGAGGTACCGTCCACCGCCCCTGAATGCCCGCAGAGTCCGCCGCCGCAAACCATGCTCGCCACGTCACTTGCGTCCCAGACTGAGCAGCGGAACGGAGATGTGGCGGAGTAGTGCTAGGGGCAGCAACCCGGCGCCAGGCCCGGCAGCGGCGCATCCACAACCATTCGGTTGACAATCCGCCGCGCCCGCCGTACCCTCAACCGCATGGTTGTACAACCCCCAGACCCGCTGAGCGCCGTCTTCCGCGCCCTCGGCGATCCCACGCGCCGGGAGATGCTCCACCGGCTCGTCGACGGTGAGCGCACGGTGGGCGAGCTGGCCGAGCCGTTCCGCATGTCCGTGCAGGCGGCCTCCAAGCACGTGAAGGTGCTGGAGCGCGCGGGCCTGGTGCGGCGACGCGTCCAGGGGCGGGTTCACTACTGCCGCCTCCATGCCGACCGGCTGGCCGAGGCGCAGCGCTGGATCGCGTTCTACGAGCGGTTCTGGAGCGGGCGCCTGGACGCGCTCGAGACGATGTTCCACCCCAGGAGCGCCCATCCCCCCGACGACGAGGAGAGAGCCCCGTGAAGATTTCGCTGACCAGTGTGCTGGTGAACGACCAGGCCCGCGCCCATCGCTTCTATACCGAGGTGCTGGGGTTCCAGACGAAGCAGGATGTCCCGATGGGGGAGGCGCGGTGGCTCACGGTCGTCTCGCCCGAGGGTTCGCCCGACATCGAGCTGCTGCTCGAGCCCACGGGGCATCCGGCCTCGGCGCCGTACCAGAAGGCGCTCTACGACAGCGGGGTCCCGGCCACGGCGTTCGCCTCCACGGACATCCGGGCGGAATACGATCGGCTCACCGGGCTCGGGGTGGTGTTCCGGTCCGAGCCCA
>DATANT010000297.1:0-2778 GCA_036266115.1 Gemmatimonadaceae bacterium
CGTCTCGGCACTCCCGAGGCCCCGATCACGGAGATGTCCATCGTCGTCAACGAGGCGCTCGCCCGGAAGTACTTTCCGGGCGAGAACCCCATCGGCCGGCTGGTGGGCGGCGGCTTCCAGGCGCCGCAGCGCATCATCGGCATCGTGGCGAACGTGGCCGAGGCGGGCCTCACCGACGAGGCCGAGCCGGTGCGTTACTACCTGGCCGGACAGGCGCCGTGGTTCTCGCCGCAGGCCACGCTCGTGCTCCGCACTTCCGGCTCCGCGCAGGCGGCGCCCGCGCTGCTCGAGTCCGCGCGCCGCACGGTCCAGCGCACCGCTCCGGGGTTCGCGGTGCAGGGCACCACCACGATGACGCGGGTGCTGGACGCGGCGGTCGGCGCGCCACGCCAGATCATGGTGCTCCTCACCCTGCTCGCCGGGCTGGCGCTGGTGCTCGGCGCGGTGGGGATCTACGGCGTCATCTCGCACTTCGCCGTGCGCCGCCAGCGCGACTGGGCCATCCGCGTGGCGCTCGGGCTGCCCGCATCGCGGGTCATGGCGCACATCGTGGGTCAGGGGGCGGCGCTCGTCGCGGTAGGGATCGTGCTCGGTGCCGTGGGGACGGCAGTGCTGGCCAGGGTGCTCGCGCCCTTCGTGTTCGGGGTGAGCACCGTGGACCCGCTCGCGTTCGCGACGGCGAGTGCGGCGCTGCTCGCTGTAGGCGTGATGGCCGCGGTGGTGCCAGCGTGGCGCGCCGGCACGGTGGATCCAGCCCTGCTGCTGCGCGAGCAGTGAGCGCACGCCGCCGTTCCCGATGACCATCCCGTCTCGTTACCCGAGTCACCCTCCACCGGACGCTGCCCGATGAACGATTCCCCTTTCGCTCCGTTGGGCGTGCTCGAGGAGCAGGTGCTGGTGGCCGTGCTCTTCTCGCGTGGGGAGGCGTACGGCATGCACGTGCGGCGGGAGATCGAGCGCGTGGCCGATCGCGAGCTCGCGATCGGCGCGGTCTACTCCACGCTCGATCGACTGGAGGCCAAGGGGCTGCTGACCTCCAGCCGGAGCGAGGCCGATGGCTCGTCCCGCCGCGTGTTCGCGGTGAGCCCCGCGGGCGCGCGGGCGCTGGCGGACACCCGCGCCATGCGCGAGCGGCTGTGGCGCAGGGTGGACGTCCAGCAGCTGCTCGCGCTCGCCCGCGCCTGACGCATGGCGCCCGTCCCGACGTCCGGGATCCCGGACGTCGGACGGAAAGCGTCACCTCAGAACCGAACCCGCGCGCCCTGCGCGTCGCCACCCGCCCGGCGCATGCGGCGCATGAACTGCTCGTCGAACTGCATCTGCACGAACGACGGCAGCTGGTCGAGCTGCTCCCGGGTGAGCACCTCGCGCGCGCGGCGGGTGACGTCCAGGGTGAGCTCGGTGGCGCGCTCTCGTGCCGCGCCGACGCGTCTCGCGGCGTCCCTGGTGCTGGCGCCATCACCCAGCCCTGCCAGCTGTTCCGCGATTGGCGCGAAGATGGCATCGAGCGCGGCGGCGTGTCGCGTCTGGATCGCGGTGAGCGAGTCGATCTGCACCGTGGTCAGGCGCAGCGAGTCGCGCACCTGTGGCTGGAGGAGCATCGGGATCGGGCCGCCGGCGGAGCGGGTGAACTGCTGCCGGAACTGCTCCGCCGTGAGCCTCGTGCCCCCACGCGAGCGTCCCATGCTCAGCTGCCGGTCCAGCGACTGCTCCTCGGGCGTGGGGCCGAAGCTCGAGCGCACCATCATCGAGATCTGGAACGGCGCGCGGCCCACCGTGGTGGCCGGGCGGGTGTCGCCGAAGCGCGGGTTCACCTGGTAGACGAATCGCTGCCGCTCGGCGTCGAAGCCGCGCACGTAGAGGAGCGTGGGATCGCCGGCGGCCGCCTGGCCCCAGCCGCGCAGCCCGTCGCGGCCGTGCAGCAGCTCGTCCACCAGCGGGAGCGGATTCGAGAGCGAGAAGGAGATGGATGTCCGCTTCGGCAGGCCGAAGCTACCCGGCACGAGCGCCACGCGCAGGCCCATCGTCGCCGTCCAGGGTCCGGTGCAGCTGTTGCGGCCGGCCAGGTCGCCGAGCTGCTCACGCAGGCAGGACTGCACCCGATCCGGCGCGTTGGCGAGCAGGGTCGCCATCGCCGCCGTGAGCTCCGGGTCTGCGGCTGCGACGGCGGGATCCGACGGGTCGAAGATGAACGCGCGGTCGTTCGCGAGGCCGTCGCCGTTCGCGTCGCCGCCCACCCGTGGCGTGTAGCGGCGCCCCGACGAGAGGCGGCTCGACACCGTCAGGTTCACGGCATTCCTGATGTTGTAGAAGCCGCTCAGGTTGATCTGGTGGCGTGGCTCGCTCGCCGGCCCCCACTCGCGCAGTCGCGGATCGCCCACCGTGCTGCCGTTGAAGCCGCGTTCCTGCGCGTCGGTCCACGAGATCGCGTAACCGGCGCCCCAGCCGTAGCTCGAGTTGAAGCTCTGCTGCGGCGAGAGGTTGACCGAGAGCCGTGTGGAGCGCGAGCGCAGGTCCGAGCGCTGCGCGTTCACCTGGGTGAACTCCTGGTGCAGCCGCGAGTCCAGCAGCGCCACGCCGCCCGTGCCGGGCACGATGCTCGTGGGTTCCACGAACATCGGACGTCCCCCCTCGGCGGCCAGGCGGAAGCGCTCCTCGCCGGCGAAGTTCACGTCGAACGTGCCCGGCTGGTTCAGGTTGATGGAGTGCAGCAGCTCGGCGCGCAGCCGGAAGCGCGGCGTCACGCGTCCCGACCAGGCGAGGTTGCCGCGCCAGCTG
>DATANT010000298.1:0-2294 GCA_036266115.1 Gemmatimonadaceae bacterium
GCGGGCGTGACCACGGCGGGCAGGAGCACCAGCGCGGCCGCGGCGAGCGGCCGCGCGGCGCGCGACCGCCGGCGACGCGCGCGCGGCGGGCCGGGGAGCGTGGCTTCGCGCGTCATCGCAGTTGCGCGTACCGCAGCGTCACGCGGCGCGACTGTCCCGCGGCATCGTAGTAGCCAATGAGCTGCACCTTGAACACCTCGGCGCCGCGCTTGACCAGGTACACGTTGTAGGTGGGCCAGATCTGCGGCGGGTTGCTGTTGGTGATGTTGTAGCGGTACCAGGGCTGCTCGTTGAACACACTGGCCGTGGCATCGGTGCGGAACACCATGGCCGGCACGCTGGCCGCGAAGTCCGCGGTGATGTTCGCGAAGGGCGTGGACTCCACCAGCACCGCCGCCGCATCGGCGCCCAGGCGGATGGTGTAACCCTCGATGCGCAGGTCGTGCGCGTCGGCGGTGCCGGCGCCGGTGGCGTCGAGCGCCACGTACGCGGGCGTGCTGCCCACGCTCACCGTGCGCGCGACCACCGGGCCAAACGCGCCGCCGGGCGCGGTCTGCGCCGCGTACTCGATGCTCACCTGCCCGGGCGACGTGGCCGTGGCGTTGGCGATCGCGGTGACGCGGAACTTGGCGAGCAGCGCGGGCGAGGCGGTGTAGCGCACGATCCAGCTGTTCGTGGGCGCGGCGGCGACGGCCGGCGCGACGCCGGTGAACCAGCCCTCGATGGCCGGCGCCGGTTGGTCGGCCTGGAAGGCGCCGTCGGGCGGGATGGTGGCCGCGGTCACCCGATCGAAGTCGGCGAGCTCGCTCTGGGGCGTCATGGCCGCCACGGCCTCGTTGCTGGCGGAGGCGTTGCCGCACACGCAGTAGGCGGTGACGTCGGCCGGGCCGGAGGCGCCGCCGTTGAGCGCGACGGTGGTGCTGAAGAAGCCCATGTCCCACGCCGTGGAGGTGGCCGGCTGGTCGACCGTGACCAGCTGCGCGGTGGACGCGAGGTCCACGAAGGCGAACTGCTGCGACGCGTCCACGAGGAGCGTCTTCGTGGCGCCATCGGGCGGCGAGGTGGCCGAAGGGCCGGTGCCGCCGTCGCCGCCGCAGGCGGTGGCGAGCAGCGCGAGGGAGAGGGTGGCCGACGCGGCGACGACGGCGCGCGTGAGGGTACGGCGGGAAGCGGCGAGGGGTGACATTATATGAGATAGACTCTGTCGGGATTACTGGCGTGCCGGCGGGTACGAGGTGGCGCCTCGCAGCATACAAGGGAAGGGGCGACCGGTCAATCCTAGTTGAGAAGCGGTTTCAACTAGTTGGCCGCCACCCCGACACGACCGACCCCACCTCACCCGCTCGGCTCACCCGTCCGGCCGATGTGGCACCGCAGCCCCCACCGCATCGTTCCCTCGTACGGCGCCACCCTCTCCCGGCGCCCCACCCGAGGACGCACCGCCATGACTGCCGCTCCCACCGACTCCGCCGACAACCCGCTGGCCGCGCTCTCCGACTCGCTGGCCGCCGCCGTCGCCACCGCCGCGCGCTCGGTGGTGGCGGTGCACGCCCGCCGCCGCATCCCGTCCAGCGGCGTCGTCTGGCGTCCGGGCATCATCGTCACCGCCCACCACACGCTGCGCCGAGATCAGGACATCACCGTCACCCTGCCCGACGGCCATTCGGCGCGCGCGACGCTCGCCGGGCGCGATCCCGGCACCGACCTCGCCGTCCTGCGCCTCGACGACGACCCCTCTCGTCAGCTCGCCGTCATCGAGGTGGCCGCCCCTTCCGCGCTCGCCGTCGGCCGCCTCGCCCTCGCCGTCGGCCGCCCGGGCGCCAGCGTCAGCGTCAGCTTCGGCATCGTCAGCGCCACCGGCGAGGCCTGGCGCACATGGTCCGGCGGCGAGATCGACCGCTTCGTCCGGCTCGACCTCAACATCTACGACGGCTTCTCCGGCGGCCCGCTGGTGGACGCCACCGGCCACGCCCTGGGCATCAACACCTCCGCCCTCGCCCGCGGGCTCGCGCTCACCATCCCCGCCGCCACGGTGGACCGGGTGGCGGACCAGCTCCTGGCCCAGGGCCGCATGCGTCGCGGCTACCTGGGGGTCGGCATGCAGCCGGTGCGGCTACCGGGATCCCTGCGTCAAGCGCTGGGCGTGGACCGTGACGTGGCGCTCATGGTGGTGAGCCTGGAGACCGGCGGGCCCGCCGACCGCGCCGGCCTGCTGCTGGGTGACGTGATCCTGAACGTCGGCGGCCGTCCGGTCACCGATCCCGGCGACGTTCTCGCCCAACTCGGCGCCGACC
>DATANT010000299.1:0-4193 GCA_036266115.1 Gemmatimonadaceae bacterium
GCCGCGTGGCCACCGCGCTGCGCACGCTGGCCCTGCTCGCCGCGCATCACCCTGGGCTGCGCCTGGCGATCACCGGCACCGGCGCCGATCACGAGGATCTCCGCATGCACGCCGCGGCCCTCGGCATCACCGGGCTCGTGAGCTTCCTGGGCGAGCGGGACGACCAGATCGCCGTGCTGCGCGCGGCCGACGTGGGGTGGGTGGCGGCCGACGGCGACGACGCGGCCTTCGCCTTTCTGGACTTCATGGCGTTGCGCGTGCCGGTGGTGACCGATCGCGGGCCGCTCGCGCAGGCGTACGTCCCCGATCAGATTGCCGGGGTGCTCCTCTCACCTCGTGATGCCAATGCCGCCGCTGCCGCCGCCGCCGCCGTGGCGCAGCTGCTCGCCGACGCCGAGCGCCGTCAGGCGATGGGCCGCGCCGGGCAGGCGCGCGTGGCGCGCGAGTTCAGCGAGGACGTGATGGGCGCCGGGTTCCAGGCGGCCGCGGACGCGGCGCGCGACCGCTCGCGGTGGGCGCGTTGACCGGCCTCACGCCGCCTCCGGACGCCGGGCTCGAGGCGCCGCCCGTCGCGGCGCCCAAGCACCGCCGCCCCGCCACGCTGGCGCATCGCGCCGAGTATCTGGCGATGCGCGCGGCCTTCGCCGGGCTCGGCGCCCTGTCGTGGGAGCGCGCGAGCGCGCTCGGTGCCCGGCTCGGCCGACTGGGCTACTGGCCGCTGGGGATCCGCCGGGGCGTGGTGGAGCGCCAGGTGGCGGCGGCCTTTCCCGGGCTGGCGCGGGACGAGGTGCGGCGCATCGCGCTCGGCGCGTACGAGTCGCTCGGCCGCACCTCGGTGGAGACCGCACTGCTTCCCGATCTGCCGCCGGAGCGCATCCTGGAGCTGGTGGACGCCGAGAACTGGGGAGCGGTGGAGCGCGCGCTCGCGATGGGCAAGGGGCTCATCATCGTCGCCGGCCACCTGGGCAACTGGGAGATGGGCGGATCGTACGTGGCGGCGCGCGGCGTTCCGCTGGAGGTCGTGGCGCGCGGGCAGGGCAATCCGCTGTTCGACGCGTACCTCACCGAGACGCGCACGCGGGCCGGCATGAGCGTGGTGTACGACCACGAAGCCGTGCGGCGCATTCCGCGGGCGCTCAAGCAGAACCACGCCGTCGCCCTGCTCTTCGACCAGGGCGCGCTGGGGCTCGCGTCCACCTGGGTGCCGTTCTTCGGCCGGCTGGCCAAGACGCCGCGCGGGCCGGCGGTGTTCGCGCTGCGCATGCGCACCCCCATGCTCTTCGCGGCCGTCGTGCGCAAGCCGCACGGGCGCTTCACGCTCAGCTTCGAGCCCATCACGGTGGAGGACACGGGTGACCGCGAGCGCGACGTGGACACCATCGTGGGGAACTACACGCGGGTGCTCGAGAAGTGGGTGCGGCGCGTGCCCGAGCAGTACTTCTGGCACCACCGTCGATGGAAGCACCAGCGGCCGGACACGCCGCCGGAGCTCGGCGAGCCGTGACCGAGCGTCCCGCGCTGGTGAGGCTGCGCCGCGATCCGCGCGCCACCATCGGCGTGGTGGTGGTGGTGACGCTCGTGGCCGCCGCCCTCGCCGCGCCGCTCATCACCCGCTACGACCCCACCGCCATCGACCTCGCCAGCCGCCTGCGCCCGCCGTCGGGCACGCACTGGCTGGGCACGGACGTGCAGGGCCGCGACGTGTGGGCGCGGTTGGTGTACGGGGCGCGCGTCTCGCTGGCCGTCGGGCTCTTCTCGCAGGGCATCGCGCTCCTGCTCGGCGTCTCGCTCGGCCTCGTGGCCGGCTACTACGGCCGCTGGGTGGACGAGGTGGTGATGCGCCTGGCCGATGTCACGCTCGCCTTTCCCACGCTGCTCCTGCTCATCGCCATGGCGGCGGCGCTGGAGCCCTCGCTCACCATCGTCTTCATCACCATCGGCGTGGTGGGATGGGCGGGCATGGCGCGCCTGGTACGCGGCCAGGTGCTGGTGGTGCGGCAGTTGGAGTACGTGCAGGGCATCCGCGCGCGGGGCGCGCGCGACCGGCGGATCATCGCGGGCCACGTGCTGCCCAACGTGGTGGCGCCGGTGGTGATCGCCGGCACGCTCGGCGTGGCCGGCGCCATCATGGCCGAGGCGGCGCTCAGCTTCCTGGGGCTGGGCGTGCAGCCGCCCACGCCCAGCTGGGGCACCATGATCGCCGATGGCCGCGACCTGAGCCAGCTGCGCAACGCGCCGTGGACGTCGGTGGCGCCGGGCCTGGCCATCGGGCTCGCGGTGCTCGGCTTCAACCTGCTCGGTGACGCGCTGCGCGACGCGCTCGATCCGCGTCACACCATCAAGGCGGAACCCACATGAGCACCGCCGCGCGCCACCCCGCGAGCGCCACCGGCTACGACGTGCACGCGCTCCGGCGGGCGGAGTTCCCGTGGGTGGAGCGCGCGGCCGGCGTGTATCTCAACAACGCCTCCACCGGTCCACTACCGCGGCGCACGGTGCAGGCGTTGCACCGCTTCAACGAGCGGCGTGCCGAGCCGCACCTCGTCACCCAGGACGAGCAGTTCGGCACGTTGGCGCGCGGGCGCGCGCTCGTCGCCCGGCTCATCGGTGCCCAGCCGGAGGAGATCGCGCTCACGATGAACACCGGCACCGGCATCAACCTGGCCGCGCGCGCCCTGCCGCTGGAGCCCGGTGACGTGGTGGTGGCGAGCGACCGGGAGTTCCCGGCCAACGTGTATCCGTGGATGGCGCTGGCCCAGGCGCGCGGTGTGGGCTTCGAGCTCGTGCCGTGCCGGGATGGCCTGCCCGACGAGGACGCGCTCATCGCCGCGCTCGACCGGCCGCGGGTGCGCGCGCTGGCCGTGAGCTGGGTGTCGTTCGCCACCGGCTACAAGGTGGACCTGGCGCGGTTGGGCGACGCGTGCCGCGCTCGCGGCGCCTGGCTGGTGGTGGACGCCATCCAGGGACTCGGCGCCGAGCTGCTGGATGTGCGCCGCACGCCGGTGGACGTGCTGGCCTGCGGTGCGCAGAAGTGGCTGCTCTCGCCGTGGGGCACCGGCTTCACCTACGTGCGGCGCGCGCTCGTGTCGCAGCTCGTGCCGCCCGAGGTGAGCTGGAATGCCATGCGCGGCACGGACGATTTCGGCCGGCTGCTGGACTACGACTTCACCTGGCGCGACGACGCGCGGCGCTTCGAGATGGTGACGCTGCCCTATCAGGACTTCGCGGGGATGAACGCGAGCCTGGAGCTGCTGCACGAGCTCGGGCCGGCCGCGGTGGTCGCGCACGTGGCCGGCCTCGCCGATCGCATCGTGGCGTGGGCCGGCGAGCAGCCCGGCGTGCGTCTGGTGACGCCAGCCGATCGCGCGCGCCGCGCCGGCATCGTCGCGCTGGCGATGCCCGACGCCGACGCCGCCTCGGCGCGGCTCAGCGCCGCCGGCGTGGCGCACTCCCTGCGCGAGCGCGCCATCCGGCTGTCGCCGCACGCCTACAACACGGCGGGCGAGGTGGACCGGGCGCTGGAGCTGATGGCGGGGTAGCGGAGCGGAAACCGGCAGACGGAAGTCGGGAGCCAGGAGCCGGGAGAACTGCGGAAGGGCAGAAGCCCGCCCGACAGGATGCCGGCCCATGCTGTCCTGCCGCCGGAGCGCGGCCGGAGGGGGCCGGCCCATCCTGTCATCCCGCAGGAGCGTTGACGGACGGCGGGGCCAGGCCATCGGGTCATCCCGCCAGAGCACTGCCGAGCGTGGGGCCAGCCAATCGTGTCATCCCGCAGGAGCGAGCAGAGCGAGCGAGTGTCGGGATCGCTCTCCCTCGCGGCGGTTCCACCGCTGGCCCCGGTCCCCGCCGTGCTGCTGCAGCTCCTCATTCTGTACTTCTGACTCCTGCCTCCTCGCCCCTATCCGATCTCCGCCAACGCTGCCTCACAGGCCGCGAGGCAGCCGTCCAGCGTGGCGACGGTGTGGTCGCCCATGTGACCGATGCGCACCGTGGTGGCCCGGGCCGCGCCGTAGCCGCCGCCGATCACGTAGCCCCGTTCGGCCACCGCGGCGGGCAGCGCCGCCGCGATGCGCTCCGGCAGCGTGATGGCCGTGACGGTGGGGGACCGCTGTCCCTCCGGCGCCAGCACGCCCATCGCGATGCCGAGCCGCTCGCCGCACTCGGCCACCCACTGCCACGTGCGCTCGGCCATC
>DATANT010000300.1:0-4835 GCA_036266115.1 Gemmatimonadaceae bacterium
AGGCGGCTCAGCACGTCAGCACCCGGGCGCCCGGGGCTGCGGCCGACGGAGCCCCGTCAGGGCGTTCTGCCGGCCGCCGGGGCCGAGGCGGCCGCGGAGAGCGCCGCGTCGATCGCTTCGCGGAAGCTCGCCATGGGGGCCGCTCCCTCCACCTTGCGATCGCCGATGAGGAAGGTGGGGGTGGACCTCGCCCCGCCGCTCCCGGCACGCTCGTAGTCGGCCTGGATGATCGGCAGCATCACGTCGTCCGCCAGGCAGCGGTTCTGCTCCGCCATGTCGAGCCCCACCTTCTCGCCGAGCGCGGCGAAGAAGGCGTCGGAGCTCCGGAGTGCGCTCCACTCGTCCTGCGTCTCGAAGATGGCGTCGTGCATCTGCCAGAACTTGCCCTGCGCGCCGGCGCACATGGCCGCCTCGGCGGCGGGGCGGGCGTGCGGGTGCTGGCCCAGCGGGAAGTTGAGGAACGCCAGCCGCGCCTTGCCCGTCTCCACGTACTCGCGCACGAGCGTGGGATACGTCTGCTCGTGGAACTGTCGGCAGTAGGGGCACTGGAAGTCGCTCACTTCGATGATCCAGACCGGCGCCGTGGGGCTGCCCATGATGCGGGCGGTATCCGCGCGCGCCACGCGTGGGTCGGCATCCTGGGCCGCGGACGCGGGCGTGGCGCTGGCCAGGTCGGCGCCGGACGCCTGCCCGGATTCGTCACGACCGCAGGCGGCGAGGGCGACCAGGAGCGCGGCGGCGCGGAGAACGGGCACAGGGGGCATCGGCGGGGCCGTCGGTGGGAACCTGCGGAGCCGTCTGCGGAGCGAGCGGAACGGCTGCGGAATGCGTGAATGATAGCCGCGGCCCGCGGCCGGCGCCAAGACCGGGCCACCGGCGCGGGAGCCGGTCAGCGTCACCGCCGGAGCGAGCGCCGTCCGTGGCTCACTGCACACTCCACGAGGAGCGCTGGAGGTTGCTCTCCAGGGTGAGGGTCACGGTATCACCGTCGTGGAGCGAGAGCGCGCTCGTACCCCACGTACCGCCGTCACCGATCGAGCGCACGAAGAACCGCACTGCCTGTCCCGCGCCAACCTGCACGCTGCTGAGCGTGAACGTCTCCGTCCTGTACGCGGTGACTTCCCCCAGCCGGACCGCCAGCCCGCCCGGATCGGAGTAGACCACCACGTCCAGCTTGTACCGGTTCTCCACCACGAGGTACACCTTCTCCAGCGCGGCCGCCGGCACGTCCTCATCGTCCCCCCGGTTGCGAAAGCAGGCGGAGAGCGAGAGGGCGGTGGTGCTCGCGAGCAGGAGCGCGGCGACGGACGCACGAGCGAGGCGGGACGAGAGCACGAGAGCCTCCGGGGGTTCGCACCGGGCGAGCGGCGCCTGGTGCCTGGAATCCAGCGAGCGCGGGTCCCGGCCGGGGTCCCATCGTTGCATGGCGGCATCTCGCATTCGCGATACCGTCACGGCCCAGCGCGGTGCGTCGATCGTTTATGCTTCATGCATGCGCGGCCGCGATCGGCGCCCATGAGCTGGTGGCAGCACCGCGCGGGCCAGCGCGGCGGGACGATCGCGTGTCTGGCGACTCACTCGCCGGCTCGACACTACCAGCTGGTGGCACGCGTAGGTAGAATCGGGCCCGATGGGCCTGCTGTCCAGGCGAGCTCCAGCCCGCCTCGTTCTCGTCTCGACCGTGGAGGTTGCCACCGTGTGGCTCATCGCGACCCTGTCGCTCACCTTGCTCGCCGTGCAGGAGCCGCAGATCCCGGCTCCGGTAGGGATGGTCAACGACTTCGCCAACGTCATCCCGGCCGAGCAGGAAGCGATGATCGCCCGCGTGGTGGAGGACGTGCGCGCGCGCTCCGGCGGCGAGATCGCGGTGGTGACGCTACCCACCCTGGGCAACCGCGAGGCCCAGGAGGTGGCGCTTCGCATAGGCCGCGAGTGGGGCGTGGGGGCCAAGGGCGACGTGGGCGACCGCGCCCGCAACGCGGGCACGGTGATCCTCGTGGCGCCCAAGGAGACGAACGCCGGCGGGCGGGGCCAGTGCTTCATCCTGACTGGCCGAGGCACGGAGGGGTTCATCATCGATGCCGATGCGGGCACCTGGTGTCGTGAGGCCACGGCCTACTTTCGCAATCGCGACTATGGCAGCGGGCTGGAGCTGCTCACCTTTCGCGTGGCGCAGGACTACGCCACCGAGTTCGGCTTCGCGCTCGACACCGCCCTCGCGCGCCAGGCGCCCGCGCCGGTGGCGCAGCGCGCGGCGCGGCGCGGCGTCTCGCCGCTCGTGCTGGTATTCCTGTTCTTCGTGTTCATGATGATCATGGGCTCCATCTCGCGGCGCGGTGGGGGCGGCCGCGGGGGCCGCGGCGGCGGTGGCGGCTTCATCCCCATTTTCATCCCGCCCACCCGCGGAGGGTGGGGGGGTGGCGGTGGCGGCTGGGGTGGCGGGGGAGGCGGGTTCGGTGGGTTTGGCGGTGGCGGCGGGTTCAGCGGCGGCGGTGGCGGGTCCAGTTGGTGAGGCAGCCGCTCGGACGCGACGGTACCGTGGCCGCCCGGGGCCCGGCCGGTGTAGCGCTCGGAGGATGGAAGGAGCGATTCTGCAATGAACTCTGGAGTGAGTGCGAGCGGGCGGCCAGTCAACAGGAGGCGGCGTGGCTGAGAGCGGCGGAGCGACGATGACGCTGGACGATCTGGTGGCGGCACTGCGCGGCGCCTATGGCGACACGCTGCAGGGTGTGGTGCTCTACGGCTCGGCGGCCGCCGGGCAGTACGTGGAGCGCAGGTCCGACTACAACGTGCTCGTGCTGGTGGAGCGAATCACCGTGGAGGCGCTGGAGCGTGTGGGCGGGCCGACGGACGCCTGGATGCGGGCCGGCAACCCGCCGCCACTCACGCTCACCGCGGCCGAATGGCGCTCGAGCGGCGACATCTTTCCCATGGAGTACTCGGATGTGCTGTCGCGCCACCGGGTGCTGTACGGCACGCTGCCGCTGGACGGTCTCACGGTGAGCCGGCGCGACCTGCGGCTGCAGGTGGAGCACGAGGCCATGGCCACGCTGCTGCGGCTGCGGCGCGCCATCGCCGCGGCGGGCGCCACGCCGGCGCGGGAGATCGCCATCCTGGAGCAGAGCCTGGGGACGATCATGGCCGTGTTCCGGGGCGCCTTGCGGCTGGATGGCGGCCACTCGCCCGTGGACCACGAGGAGGTGTGCCGGGAGCTGGCCCGTCGCGTGGGGTTCGACCCGTATCCGTTCGTGAAGGCGGTGCACCACCGTCGCGGCGCCGCGCTCGCCACCGAAGGCGAAGCGCGGGAACTGCTCGGCGGCTACCTGAGTGGGCTGGAGGCGCTGGTGGCGTATCTGAACGAGCACCACAGCGCGGGAGCGCCCTCGTGAGGCCCGGTTGAGCGAGCGCGGCGCTCGCGGCTCATCCGGAGCGCTCGACGCACGCGAGAGGATGGGAAACCGGTCGGGCGCGCGATGCCCGGCTCAGACGATACCACGCCGTTCGACATGCCGTATTCACCGATTCCACACATTAGGAGCGACATCATGCGACGTCATCGCCTGCTCGCGCTGACCCTGACCCTCCCGTTGCTCCTCGCGGGATGCGGCTACAACCAGATCCAGTCGCTCGACGAGCGGGCGGCCGCGTCCAAGCAGCAGATCGAGGTGCAGCTCAAGCGGCGAGCCGACCTGATCCCCAACCTCGTGAATACCGTCAAGGGATTCGCGGCGCAGGAGAGCCAGGTGCTCACCGACGTCACCCGCGCACGCGCGGGACTCGTGGGCGCCCTGAACCGTCCGGGCGGCACCGACGCCAGCGAGCTGGCCAATGCGGACGCCGAGCTCACCACGCAGCTCGGGCGGCTGAACTCGTTCGTGGTGGAGTCGTATCCGCAGCTGCGCTCCAACGAGAACTTCCTGCGGCTCCAGGACGAGCTGACCGGCACCGAGAACCGGATCGCGACCTCGCGCACCGACTACAACGATGCGGTGCGGGAGTACAACGAGTACATCCGCAAGTTCCCCGCGGTGCTCACCGCCAAGGTGACCGGCGCCCAGCCGCGCGAGTACTTCGAGGTGCCGAACGCCGCCGAGCGCGAGGCGCCCACGGTGGATTTCTCCAAGCCGGGCACCTGATCCGGCGCTGCCGCGCGCACGGCGCGCGCAGCTCGCGACGGTTGCAGCACGAATGCAGCGAGGGGCCTCCGATGGGGGCCCCTCGCTGCATTCGTGCATTCGTGCGTGCGCGGGGCGAAAAGTTCGCGCGGCAGCCATCGACGAGTCCGCCGCAGCGCGCTTCAGTCGTGCTCGGTTGGGATGTTCCGCGGCTGGCAGACTCGACATCAACGTGCCGGATGCATGCATTTGTTCGAGATCTGTAGACACCGGCAAACCGGCTGGCGCCGTTGTGGACCTCCCGCAATAATGTGATCCGCCCCGCACCGAGCGGGACAGAAACCCTTACGAGTCAGGAGGAATCGAGACCAGTGCAAGGTCAGTGAAGCGTGCTTTCCAGCAGTCACACTACGTATGTCGGAGGAAGCATGTCTCGAAAGACATTCGTACGTGCCGTCGTGGCGTGCGTCGGATTGTTGTGGCCGATGCTCGCTTCGGGGCAGCAGCCGGTGACGGTGACCGGCCGGGTGGTGAGTGACGCGAACGCGCCGATCCGCGGCGTCAGCGTCTTCATCCAGGATCTCAACACCGGGGGCGTCACGCGTGAGGACGGCTCCTACACCTTCACCGTGCCCGGGGCGCGCGCCCAGGGCCAGACCGTCGCGCTCCAGACGCGCTACGTGGGCTTCGCCCCGGCCACGGCGCAGATCACGCTGACGC
>DATANT010000301.1:0-5228 GCA_036266115.1 Gemmatimonadaceae bacterium
AGCGCGCCGATGGCCCGCTGGGTGCGCCCGAGGTGGTGACGCGAGATCCGTGGGGCACGCAGATCCGACTTCGCGCGGCCGCGAGCACGCGGCGGGCGGGCTGACCTCGTGACGTCACCGCATACGGATGCGAGTGGCGCCGCCGCTCGCCGCCCCGCCCAGCTCTCGCTCGTGCACGTGCTGCGCGAGCCAGCGCCGGGCGCGGTGCCCCGTGGCGAGCGGCCGCCGCTGCTCCTGCTCCTGCACGGCGTGGGGAGCAACGAGCGCTCCATGGCGTCGCTGGCGCCGGCGTTCGACCCACGCTTCCTCGTCATCAGCGCGCGCTCGCCCATCGTGCTCGGGCCGGATGCGTTCGCGTGGTTCCACGTGGCGTTCAGCGCGCAGGGGCCGGTGATCCACCGCGACGAGGCGGCCGCCGGGTGGGCGCACCTTGCCCGCTTCGTGGACGAGGCGGTGGCCGCCTACGGCGCGGATCCGGCGCGCGTCTACGTCGGCGGCTTCAGCCAGGGCGGCATCATGGCGCTCGCGGCGCTGCTCACGGCGCCCGAGCGCATCGCCGGCGCCGTGGCCATGAGCGGCCGCCTGCTCCCCGAGGTCCTGCCGCACGCCGCCTCGCCCGATGCGCTGCGCCACAAGCCCGTGCTCGTCGTGCACGGCGTGGCCGACGACAAGCTCGGCATCCACCTCGCGCGCTGGGCGCGCGAGCAGCTGGAGCGCTGGCCACTCGCGCTCACGTACCGCGAGCTGCCGATGGGCCACGCGATCACCGCGGAGAGTCTGGCGGAGGTGACCGCGTGGCTCACCGCCGCGCTCGACGCGCAGGGCGCGCGCTGACCGCCAGCGCCGGCTCGCTTTCTGCTGCCATTCCGCGCGGGATGCCGCGGCATCCCGCGCCGGCGCGCGTCCGTGCGCCGGCATCTACATGCGCGGGAGGCAGGATGAGCGCCGGAGATCAGGGTTCCGCCACGGCGGGTGGAGCGACGCGCGAGGCTCGGAACATGGAGCTCATGCAGACGCTGGACGACGCGTGGAACGCGCAGGACCTCGACACCTTCTCCAAGCGGCACAGGCGCGACGTCGTGGTCAGCTGGCCCGGCGGGCGGCCGGCCACGCGGGGCATCGATGCGCACCGCCAGGAAGCCATCGACTTCTTCAGGGCCTTCCCCGACCAGAAGCTCGACAACCGGCCGTACCGGGTGTTCTTCGCCAGCGGCGACTGGACGTGCTCCATCGCGCGGTTCACGGGGACGATGAAGGGCCCGATGACGGGGCCGGACGGCAAGGACATCCCGCCCACCGGCAAGCCCTTCGAGGTGGAGTTCTGCACCGTCGCACGGTGGGGCGACGACGGCCAGATCATCGAGGAGAACCTCTTCTACGATCTGGTGGGGTTCATGCAGCAGATCGGGCTGAGCCAGTAGCGCGACGGCGCGCCACCAGCGCGCGTGAGCCACCCGGCGCGTGAAGCGCGCCTCTCAGCTCGGGGAAAGCCTCACCGTCTCCGAGCGAACGCGGTGGTGGCCGTGCTCGGTAGCGCTCTGGCCGTCCGGCGCCGCGTTCCGCATCATGGAGCCGGGCCCCAACCGCCGCCGGTATCCGGCGCGGCTGCACGGCCGGAGGTGGCATGCACGAGCAGGACGACGTCACGCGACTGCTCCGCAGCGCGAGCAGCGGCGACTCCGAGGCGCTGCAGCAGGCTCTGGGGATTCTCCACGGACGGCTGCGCGACATCGCGCACCGCCAGCTCGCGGGAGAAGGGACGGGGCACACGCTCGAGACCGACGGGTTGGTGCACGAGGCCTATCTGCGTCTCGATGGGTTGGAGCGCATCCAGTGGCGCGACCGCCAGCACCTGCTCGCGATGGCCGCGCGCACCATGCGCCGGGTGCTCGTGGACTACGCCGGGCAGCGCCGCGCGCGGAAGCGGGGCGGGGGCGGGGTCGCGCTGGCCCTGGACGAGGTGGAGGGCAGGATGGCGGTGCTGGATGAGCACGCGGACGAGCTGCAGGCGCTGGACGAGGCGCTGGCGCGGCTCGCCGAGCTGAGCCCGCGCCAGAGCCAGGTGGTGGAGTGCCGCTTCTTCGTGGGGCTGAGCATCGAGGAGACCGCCGAAGCGCTCGCGCTGTCGCCGGCGACGGTGAAGCGCGACTGGACCGCGGCGCGGGCGTGGCTCAACCGGGAGCTGAGCGGGTGAAGGCGTTCGCTCCCCGCGCCGACGCCGCGCCACCGCCCGGCGCCGCCAGCGCGGGCACGGAGCGCTGGGTGGCGCTCGAAGCGCTGTTCCAGCAGACGCTCGCCCGCCCGCCGGCCGAGCGGCGGGCGCATCTCGACGCCACCTGCAGGGATGCCGGCGTGCGGGCGGAGGTGGAGTCGCTGCTCGCCGCGCACGAGCGCCGCGGAATGCTGGACGAGCTGGTGGACGAGGTGATGACGCCATTGCTCGCGCGCCGCGAGCCGGTGGTGGAGCCGACTGCCGCGCCGCCAATGCACTCGCGCTATCGGATGCTCGAGCGCCTGGGCGGTGGGGGCATGGGCGTGGTCTACCGCGCGCGCGACGAGCGGCTGGGACGCGACGTCGCGCTCAAGTTCCTGCCCCCCCATCTGAGCGCCGATCAGGCGGCGAAGAAGCGCTTCATGATGGAAGCGCGCGCCGCGGCGGCGCTCGAGCATCCGAACATCTGCACGGTGCACGAGATCGGCGACACGGACGACGGTCAGCTCTACATCGTGATGGCGTGCTACGAGGGCGAGACGCTCGACCGCCACATCGCGCGTGGGCCGCTGGCGGTGGACGAGGCCATCCGCGTGACGGGCGAGATCGCGCGAGGGCTCGCCAAGGCGCACGAGCGCGGCATCGTGCACCGCGACATCAAGCCGGCCAACGTCATGGTCACGGGCGACGGGCTGGTGAAGGTGCTCGATTTCGGCATCGCGAAGCTGGCCGACGTGAGCCTCACGCAGACCGCGCGCGCCGTGGGCACGGTGGCGTACATGAGCCCCGAGCAGGCTTTCGGCGAGGTGGTGGACCACCGGACGGACATCTGGTCACTCGGCGTGGTGTTGTACGAGATGCTCACCGGGGTGCGCCCGTTCCGGGGGCCGGGCGAGCAGGCGGTGCTCGTGGCCGCGCTCACCGCCGAGCCGGAGCCGGTCACCAGCCTGCGCGCCGACGTTCCCGCCGAGATGGACGAGGTGATCCGCCGCGCGCTGGCCAAGCGGCCGGCGGAGCGCTTCGCGAGCGTGGCGAAACTGCTCGCGGCGCTGGCCGCGTGCCCCGCGAGCACGCTCGTCGGCGTCAGTTCGGGCGCGGCGGCTGGCGGCGTGGAACGGGGCGTGGAGCGGCGGGATGGCGAGCCGCGCGACACCGCGCTCACGCGCGGGGGCGAGCGGCGTCAGGTCACCGTGGTGGCCTGCGCGATGGCGGGATACGATGCGCTGGTGGAGCGGCTCTCGCCGGAGGACGTGGATCGCGTGCTGGCGCGCATCCGCGCCACGGCGGCGGAGGTGGCCACGTACCACGGCGGGATCGTCAACCACTTCTCGGGCGACGGGCTCGTGATGCTCTTCGGCGTGCCCACCGCGCACGAGGATGACGCCGTGCGCGCCGTGCGCGCGGCGCTGGCGCTGCACGCGCGCGTGGCCGACGTCGCCGCCACGCTGGACGAGCGCGTCTCCGCGGGCCTGCGCCTGCACTCGGGCGTGCACGTGGGGCCCGTGGTGGCGCAGCGCCTGCGCGAGGGCGACCGTCGCTACCGCATCACCGGCGCTCCGGCGGACGTCGCCACCCGGCTCGCCGCCGCCGCCGAGCCCGACGTCATCCTGGTGAGCCCGGAGACCCGGCGGCTGGTGGACCCGTTCGTTCACACCGCGGAGGCCCGCGCCGTGGCGCTGCAGGCGGACGGCGCGTTGGTGGCGCCGTACCGCGTGCTCGGCGCCTCGGACGTGCGCTCGCGCCTGGAGGGTGCGGTGCGCGCCGGGCTCACCCCGTTCGTGGGGCGCGAGCGAGAGCGCGCCGCGCTGGCCGAGCATCTCGCGTCGGCGCGCGAGGGGCAGGGCCGCTTCACGGTGCTCGTGGGCGAGGCCGGGGCGGGGAAGAGCCGGCTGCTCCACGAGCTGCGTGGCGCCGCCGCGAGCGCTGGCACGCGCGTGCTCGCCGGCCGCTGCGACGCGTACGGGGTGGCCACGCCGTTCCTCCCGTTCGTCGAGGCCGCGCACGAGGCGCTCGGCCTGCCCGGCGGCGGCACCCTGCGGGAGCGCCACGACGCGGTGGTCGCGGCCGCGCGCGCCGTGGACGACTCGCTCGAGGAGTTCCTGCCGCTGTACCTCGCGCTGCTCGCGATCCCGAGCGAGGCGCACCCGGTGCCCGAGCACCTGCACGGTGAGCTTTTTCGCGCGGCGATGCTCGAGGCGGTGGCCGCGCTCTTCACCCTGGGCGCGCGCTCCGCGCCCACCCTCCTGCTGCTGGAGGACTGGCACTGGGCCGACGAGGCTTCGCGGGCCGCGCTGCGACAGCTCGCCGAGATCGTGCCGGCCTTCCCGCTGTTGCTCGTGGTGACCTCGCGTCCCGACGGCACGGCCGATTGGGGGAGCGCGGATCACCAGACGCTGCTCCATCTCGCGCCCCTCGACGGCCTGGCCTCGGCGGCCATCGCGGGTGCCGTGCTCGGCGCCCAGCGGGTGGCGCCCGAGCTCGTGGCGCGCCTGCACGAGCGCACGGGGGGCAACCCGTTCTTCCTCGAGGAGGTGTGCGAGGCGCTGCGCGAGGCGGGCGCGCTCGCCGTGCGCGACGGCGAGGTGGTGGCGGCGAACGCGTCGGGCGCGGTGCACGTGCCCGAGACGGTGCAGGCCGTGCTCCGCACGCGCATCGACCGGCTGGACGACGAGGCTCGCGACGCGCTGCGGCTGGCGTCGGTGATGGGCCGCGAGTTCACGCGGGGCGTGCTCGAGGACGTGGCGGCGCCGGAGAGCGGGCTCGCCCGGGCGCTGGAGCGGCTCAAGGCATCGGGGCTCGTGCAGCAGGTGGGCGTGGTGCCCGACCCGGCGTACCGCTTCAAGCACGCGCTCACGCAGGAGGTGGCGTACGACAGCCTGCTCGAGCATCAGCGCGCGACGCTCCATGCGTCGGTGGCCCGCGCGATGGAGCGGCGCTACGCCGCGCGGCTCGACGAGCACGTAGAGCGCCTCGCGCACCACTTCAGCCGCGCCGAGTCGTGGGCGGAGGCGGTGCG
>DATANT010000302.1:0-9902 GCA_036266115.1 Gemmatimonadaceae bacterium
GCCGAGCGGTGCGACCGCGCGCTCACGGTGCTCCGCGAGCTGGGGGCCGAGGTACGCGACGTCTCGCTGCCCCATACCGGGCTCGCCATTCCGGTGTACTACATCATCGCGCCGGCGGAGGCGTCGTCCAATCTCGCGCGCTTCGATGGCGTGCGGTACGGGGCGCGCATCACCGGCGACGGGCTCACCGGCATGTACGAGGCCACCCGCTCGCAGGGCTTCGGGTCCGAGGTCACCCGGCGCATCCTGCTGGGCACGTACGTGCTCTCCGCCGGCTACTACGACGCCTATTACCGGAAGGCGCAGATGGTGCGCACGCTCATCGCGCAGGACTTTCGCGACGTGTTCGAGAGCGGTGTGCATGCGCTCTTCACGCCCACCACGCCCACGCCGGCCTTCGAGCTGGGCGCCAAGTCGGATCCCTACGAGATGTATCTGAGCGACATCTTCACGGCCACCGCCAACCTGGCCGGCGTGCCCGCCATGTCGCTGCCCATCGGCCGCGTGGACGGGTTGCCGGTGGGCGGCCAGCTCATCGCGCCGCACTTCGGCGAGTCGGACATGATCGGCATCGCGGCCGCGCTGGAGACCGCGCTCGGCGCGGAGGCACACCAGTGAGCGCCGGCGCGCCCGCTGCGTCCGCCGTCGCGGACCGCTACGAGATGGTGGTGGGGCTCGAGGTGCACGTGCAGCTCAAGACCCGCACCAAGGCCTTCTGCAACTGCTCCACCGAGTTCGGGTCGGCGCCCAACGTCAACACGTGCCCGGTGTGCCTCGCGCTGCCCGGTGCGCTGCCGGTGCTCAACGCGCACGCCGTGGAGCTGGCCACGCGCACCGCGCTCGCGCTGTGCTGCACGGTGCATCCGACGTCGATCTTCGCGCGCAAGAACTACTTCTATCCCGACCTGCCCAAGGGCTACCAGATCTCGCAGTTCGACCGGCCGCTGGCCACGGACGGCTCGCTCGTCATCGGGCACCGCGAGGACGGCTCGCCGGTGCGCGTGGGCATCACGCGCGTGCACATGGAGGAGGACGCGGGCAAGTCCATTCACGACCGCTTCCCGCGCAGCTCGGCCATCGACCTCAATCGCTCCGGCATGCCGCTCGTGGAGATCGTGAGCGAGCCGGACATGCGCTCCGCCGCCGAGGCGGGCGCGTATCTCCGCGTGCTCAAGCAGCTGCTGGACTACGCGGAAGTGAGCGACGTGAGCATGGAGGAGGGCAGCCTGCGCGTGGACGCCAACGTCAGTGCGCGCCTGCGCGGGGAGACCACGCTGGGTACCAAGACGGAGCTCAAGAACCTCAACTCGTTCTCCAGCGTGGAGCGGGCGCTGGAGCTGGAATACGCCCGGCACTGCGCGCTCCTGGAACGCGGCGAGACGGTGCACCAGCAGACCATGCTGTGGGACGCCGCGCGCGGCGAGGTGCGCCCGGCGCGGAGCAAGGAAGGCAGCCACGATTACCGCTACTTTCCCGAGCCCGACCTGCCACCGCTCGTGCTCACCGCCAACTGGATCGAGCAGCAGCGCACCGCGCTGCCCGAGCTGCCGCAGGCGCGCCAGGCGCGCTTCGCCGCGGAGTACGCGCTCCCGGCGTACGACGTGGAGGTGCTCACCGCCAGCCGGGCGCTCGCCGACTACTTCGAGGCGGTGGCCCGCCAGCACGGCGAGCCCAAGGCGGCCGCGAACTGGGTGATGGGCGAGCTGCTCGCCGCGCTCAACGCGAGCAGCCACTCCATCGGCGACTTCCCCGTGCGGCCCGCCGACCTGGCGCAGCTGCTGAACATGGTGCGCGACGGCCTGCTGAGCCACTCGGCGGCGAAGAAGGTGTTCGCCACCATGACCAGCACCGGCCAGCGCCCCGAGCAGGTGGCGGCCGACGCCGGGCTGCTTCAGGTGGGGGACGACGCCGCGCTGCAGGCGTGGATCGACGAGGTGCTGGCCGCGCACCCCAGCGAGTGGGAGCGCTTCAGGAACGGCGAGAAGAAGCTGATGGGCGTGCTGGTGGGCGGCGTGATGAAGCGTTCCAATGGCAGCGCCGACCCGCGCAAGGTGAATCAGTTGCTGCTGGCGATGGCCGGGGGGTAGAGCGGTGGCGTGATGCCGCTCGCGAAGCCGAGCGAGTTCTCCGGAAGGCCGAAGCGCTGGAGCGCTTCGGCCTTCAGCGCGTCCGCGCCTCCGCGGCGCAGCGCGAGGCGTCGCACCTGCTTGGCCAGACGCAGCGGCTCATCCCCCGACGGGTCGAAGCGCACCGGCTCGGCCGCGTCGTCGCGCGAGAGGAGATCCACGATGTAGTCGAAGGACCGCGCCATGTAGCTCGCGATCTCCGCGTCGGGCAGGTCCCAGCGGCTGCGCTCGCGCATGAGGCCGAACACGCGCTGCCACGACTCGGTGTCCGTCACGTACACCATGCCGCGAAAGATCCGGCGATTGGTGTGCGTGCTGAAGATCGTGGGGCTCAGGATGCGGTCCAGGTGCTCGTCCGAGCGCGTGTGGTCCAGCAGGATCACCTCGCGCGCCCGCCGGGTGAAGCGCTCGCCCAGGTGCGAGTCGATCCTGCTCTCCCAGTAGCTGTGGCCGAGGGCCGCGGTGCTCGAGGTCTCGGCGAGCTGGCGTGGCACGTAGTGGTTGTGCGCCACCACGTCGGCCGCCAGGTGCGCCAGGTAGCCCAGCGCGAAGGCCCGCAGGGGCTCGTCCCGCGCGTGCTCGCGAATCTCGAAGCCCACGTGCCAGCTGTGGCAGTGGCGCCCCACCGGCGCGTACTTCTTGGCGACGCTCGTGTCGGCGGCGATGGACCCGTACAGGAAGTCGTACGGGAACGCCCGCAGCAGCTCGGCAACCCCCACCGGCAGCAGATCCAGCGACCGCAGCACCGTCTCGCCCAGATAGATGTGCGTGCCCGGTGTCCACGCGTGCGCGGTGGAGGGGAAGAGCACGAGCACGACGAGCGCGCCGAACATCAGGAGGCCGAGTTGAGCGGCTCCTGGCACCCGGCGCGTGGCCGTTGGGCCACGCCGCACCGTCAGACGCCGAGCTGCTTGCGCCGCCGGCGGAC
Organism: Gemmatimonadaceae bacterium; assembly: GCA_036266115.1. Lineage (GTDB taxonomy): Bacteria > Gemmatimonadota > Gemmatimonadetes > Gemmatimonadales > Gemmatimonadaceae > DATANT01. The sequence continues at coordinate 3,055 of DATANT010000302.1, forward strand.
CGCCCGGCGCAGGTCACGCAGCTCCCCTTCCACGGTATCGGCGATCGCGTCGCGCGCGGTCTCCAGGTACTCCTCCACCTGGTGGCGCACCGCGCCCGGCACGGTCCCGAGCGCCGATCCGCGCTTCTCCGCCCACTTCCGGCCGCTCTGCATGCTGCTGCGCATGGCGCTGCGCATCGGGTGGCGCGGCGGGCGCCGCAGCCCTAGCCCCAGGAGCACGGCGGCGCCGGCGCCCAGCGCCACGCCCAGCAGGGCGGCGGTCAGCAGGTCGTACTGGGCATCGCGCTCGGCGCCCGCCCGGGCGCCCTGCGAGCGCTCACGGGTGGCGTCGGGGGCGGATGCGCGGCTGCGGCGGCGCGTGCCCGCGCTCGGGCCCGAAGGTGTCTCCATCGTCCGAATCTCCTTGGTCGAATGCGTCGTCGTCCAGCCCATCCTCATCGTCGTCGTCCAACCCTTCCTCGTCGAACACCTCGTCCAGCGCCTCGCCGAACTCCTCGTCGAAGTCCTCCTCCACCAGCTCCGCGCGCCGCCGTAGGCGGCCCTCCTCGGCGAACGCCTCGGCGCCGCCCTGCATTCCCCGGATGGTCGAAGCCGTCGCGACGAACACCCGCTCGGCCTCCTCCTGCATCACGTCCACCAGCGCGTTCAGCTCCTGCACCCGCTGCTCGGCGTGGCGCAGGGCGGTGAGCACCTTCTGGTTCGCCGTCGCCACCGTCTGCGTCACGCGCTGAGCGTCGGCGCGCATCGTGGTGGTCACGTAGTTCACGTTGTCGGCCACCGTGCTGGCGTTGTGCACGAGCGGCTGGATGTCGCCGTAGAACCGGTCGAGCAGCTCGTTCACCCGCCGGAAGGTGCGGTGGAAGTTCCAGGCCGCCGGCACCAGCGCGACCGCGAGCACGAGGATCGTGATGGTCATGAGGCCGTCAGCGATCGTCGTCACCTTCTGGAACACGCCCGGATCGGACGTGACCTGCTTGACCACCTGCGTGTCGGGGAGCGTGCGCCCCACCGCCTGCAGCAGCGTCAGACCGCTCCCGAGGAGGGACAGGCTCATGTCGTACCGGTGGTGAAGATCCCTGGATGAGCAGCGCCTGGTCTGGGCGATGTGGTGACCAGGCGCCGGCGCCCTCTACCGTGCAAGCGAGGGGCCACGCGGCCGCTGGCCGTGCTTCGGCGTTGGCGCGTCAACTCTCGAGCTCCCTGGACAGCCCCACGACGCGGCCGACCGGCAGGGTGAAGATGATGCCCGCGCCGGCCGTCTCCAGGTTGCCGCACGTCTCCTCGATCATGCGGATGGCGGCGTCGATCTTGTCGTCGTCGGTGACGCAGAAGATGGTGCGGTTGGCGGAGCGCGACGTGGTGCCCAACGCCTCCACGCCCGCGAAGATCGGCACGTCGTGGCTCAGCACGCGACCCATGCCGCGGCTCTCGACGACCGTCGCGCCTGTGATACCGAGCTCCACGAAGCCGGCGAGCACGACGTCCACCAGCTCCTGATGATTGATGACCGTGACGAGCAGCTGCATGCGCGGAGCGGGGATGATGAGGGGAGCGGGGCGGGGATGACGGAGACCGGACGGATGCGTGGCAAGTTCGACGTCGGGGGGGGGCCCCGCAACCCGGCGCGCTCACGCGCCCGCCGCTTGACCCTCCTGCCCACCCCGACCATTCTTCGCCCCTCCACCCCCATCCCCACGCCATGTCCGCCGTCCAGTTCATCGTCGAGGGAGGCCACCGCCTCTCTGGCTCCATTCGCCCCTCCGGCAACAAGAACGCGGCGCTCCCCATCCTGGCCGCGGCACTCGTCACCGACCAGCCGGTGACCCTCGAGAACGTGCCGCGCATCAAGGACATGGAGATCCTCGTGGACCTCGTGCGGACGGTCGGGGCGTCGGTGGAATGGTCGGGGCGCAACACGCTGCAGGTGCACGCCAGGGAGATCCAGGCCACGCGCCTCGATCCGGCGCTCTGCGCGCGCATCCGTGCCTCCATCCTGCTCGCCGGGCCGCTGCTCGCCCGATGCGGTGAGGTGATCCTGCCGCCCCCCGGTGGCGACGTGATCGGCCGCCGCCGGGTGGACACCCACTTCCTCGCCCTGGAGCAGCTCGGCGCCACGCTGCGGGTGGACGAGAGCTTCCATCTCACCGCCTCGGGTCTGCGGGGCGCCGACGTCTTTCTGGACGAGCCGAGCGTCACGGCCACCGAGAACGCGCTCGTCGCCGCGGCCGCGGCCACCGGCACCACCATTCTGCGCAACGCCGCGAGCGAGCCCCACGTCCAGGACCTCTGCCACTTCCTGGTCGCCCTGGGCGCCGAGATCGAGGGCATCGGCACCAACACGATCACCATCCACGGCGGCCGGCCGCTCCGCGGCACCACGCACCGCATCGGGCCGGACCACATCGAGGTGGGCTCGTTCATCGGGCTCGCCGCGGTCACCGGCTCGGAGCTGCGCATCCAGGACGCCGGCGTGGAGCACCTGCGGGCCACGCTCATGGGCTTCGAGCGCCTCGGGATCAGCTGCCGGGTGGAAGGCACCGATCTCGTGGTGCCCGCCGAGCAGTCGCGCCGCATCCAGAGTGACATGGGTGGGCACGTGCCCAAGCTCGAGGACCAGCCGTGGCCCGCGTTCCCGGCCGACCTCATGTCGATCGCGATCGTGACGGCCACGCAGTGCGAGGGCATGATCCTCTTCCACGAGAAGATGTTCGAGTCCCGGATGTTCTTCGTGGACAAGCTCATCGGCATGGGCGCGCGCATCGTGCTGTGCGATCCGCACCGGGCCATCGTGGCCGGGCCCAGCCAGCTGTCGGCGGCGCGCATGGAGTCGCCCGACATCCGGGCCGGCATGGCCATGCTGCTGGCCGCGCTCTCGGCCCGCGGCACGAGCGTCATCAACAACGTCGGGCAGATCGAGCGCGGCTACGAGCGCATCGAGGAGCGCCTGAACGCGCTCGGCGCGAAGATCACTCGCGTGGAGGAACGACGCACCGTATGAGCGCCGCGGAGGGCGTCGTGGGCGCCGACGGCGGCCTGGGCGCGGCGGACGCCACCGAGGAGGTGCCCGGCTTCCGCGAGCTGGGTGTGGTGGCCTTCACCACCACGCGGCAGGCGGGCAGCTTCGGCACCGCTGGCGACGAGCCGGTGGGGCAGGTGATGGCTCGCTGGTCGGCGCTCCGCGTGCGGTTGGGGGCGGCCGGCCGGTGCTTCGCCACCGCCTCCCAGGTGCACGGCGCCCACGTGTTGGTGCACGAGCCGGCGTGGACCGGCTGGCTGCGCGCCGACGAGGCCGACGGCCATGTGGCGCCGCGCGCGGCCATGGGGCTCGCCGTCACCGTCGCGGATTGCGTTCCGGTATTCCTCGCCCATCCGGCCGGCGGCATTGGCGTCCTGCATTCGGGCTGGAAGGGCACCGCGGCGCGCATCGTGGAGCGCGGCATCGCCGCGTTCCGCGAGCGCGGGCAGCCGCCCGATGAGCTGCGAGTGCACCTGGGCCCGGCGATCTGCGGCCGGTGCTACGAGGTGAGCCCGGACGTGCATCGAGCGCTCACCGGCCGCGCGGCGACGGGGCCGGCCCCGGTGGACCTGCGCGCGATCATCGCCGAGCATGCCCGGGCCGCGGGGGTGCGGCACGTGACCATGAGCCCGTCATGCACGCGCTGCCATCAGGCGCGCTTCTTCTCCCACCGCGGTGGCGACGCCGGCCGCCAGCTCGGCGTGATCGCCCACGCCCCCGGAATGCGCGAGGCGTAGCGCGCGCGGGGGCGCGCCGCGCGGGCCGATCCGCGTTGCGTTCGCGCACCGTACCGGCCGCGTGCGCTATCTCGTTGCTATGTCGTTGCCTTGACTGCGGCTGGCCTGCGGTCTACATTCATCATGTCGCCGCACGCACGTCGCCGGCGCCGGAATGTGGGGGAAGTTCCCCACATTTTTTTGTTCTCGGTGGAAACCTCGACGTCTTGTGAACGAAGCACTGGAAGCGATTGTCTCGACGGAGCTTGACGCACTGGGACTCGACCTTGTCGAGCTGCGGCGCGGGGGCACGCGAACACGTCCGGTGCTGGACGTGCGGATCGACCGCCGCGACGATGCGGCGGTGACCGTGGCGGACTGCGCGCGAGCTTCGCGTGCGATCGAGGCCCGGCTCGACGCCGGTGACGTGGTCGGACAGCAGTACGTGCTGGAGGTCTCGTCGCCTGGGGTTGAACGGGCACTGCGCACCGCCGCCGACTGGCGGCGCTTCGCGGGCCGTCGCGCGAGTGTGCTCGCGCCGGCGCTCGGTGGGCGCGTGGAGGTCGAGATCGTCGGCGTAGAGCAAGAGGAAACGGGAGGCGAGGTGGCCGTGGTGCGCGATCAGCGCGGCGCGGAGCAGCGCGTCCCGTTGGCCGACGTCAAGGAAGCGCGCTTGGCGTTTCACTGGTAACCACGAGAGGAAGCCTGGATGGTCAGTTCGGCAGACATTCTGGCCGCGATTCGCGAGCTCACGACCAGCAAGCAGATTGACCGTGCAGAGCTGCATGCGCTCATTCAGGACGGCATCTATGCCGCCCTCGCGAAGAAATACGGCCCGACGGTGAAGGCCGAGATCGACATCGACGAGGACCGCGGCACGATCGAGATCGTGCTGCTGAAGACCGTCGTGGAGACCGTTCAGGATGAGGCGTCCGAGGTCTCGGTGGAGGAGGCCCGCTTCTTCGATGAGGGGTTCGAGGTCGGCGATACGCTCGAGAATGAGGTGGACTTCGCGCAGTTCGGCCGCGCCGCGGTGCAGGCCGCCAAGCAGCGGATCATCCAGCGCGTCCGCGAGGGCGAGCGCACGAAGATCCGCGACGAGTTCGCGGGCCGCGTGGGCGACCTGCTCTCCGGCGAGGTTCAGCAGATCGAGCGCGGCAAGCTCGTCGTGATGCTCAACAAGTATCGCGAGGCCGAGGCGATCATCCCGTACCGCGACCAGAACCATCGCGAGCACTTCCATCAGGGTGAGCCGATCCGCGCGGTGCTCAAGCGCGTGGAGGAGACGCCCAAGGGGCCGCGCCTCATCCTGAGCCGGGCGGACCCGCTCTTCGTGCAGGCGCTGTTCAAGCTCGAGGTGCCGGAGATCCAGCAGGGCATCGTGGAGATCCGCGCCGCCGCGCGCGAGGTGGGCAGCCGCACGAAGATCGCCGTCTTCTCGCGCGACGACTCGGTGGATCCGGTGGGCGCCTGCGTGGGGCTCAAGGGCTCCCGCGTGCAGTCCGTGGTCAACGAGCTCGGGGGCGAGCGCATCGACATCGTACCCTGGTCGGCCGATCCGGAGCGCTTCGCCAAGCTGGCCCTGGCGCCGGCGCGCGTGGCGCGCGTGTTCAGCGACCACGCCACGCGCACCATCCAGGCGGTGGTGGACGAGGACCAGCTCTCGCTGGCCATCGGCCGCAACGGCCAGAACGTGCGGCTCGCGTCCGAGCTCACCGAATGGAAGATCGACCTCTACTCCAGCCGCGAGTGGCTGGAGAAGGGCGGGGACGTGCCGCTGTTCGCGCCCCTGCCGGCCGAGGAGGACGAGGCGGCTGACGTCAAGCTCTCCGAGATCGAGGGCCTGGAGATCGCGACGGTGGCGGTGCTGGAGGATGCGGGGTATCGCACCCTGAACGACATCATCGACCTCGAGCGGGACGATTTCATCCGGCTGCCCGGTATCGCGCCCGAGGAGGCCGACCGCATCATGTCGATGATCGACGACCTCACCGAGGATGGCGCCGGTGACGAGACGGGCGACGAGGCTGGCGAGGAGCCGGTCGGCGAGCGTGGCGACGATTCGGCCGCGACACCGCGGACGGGCGATGCCGGCGCGCCGCCCACGGAAGGCAGCACGGCGGGATGATGGATCCGACCACGGAGCGGCGCCTGCTCGGCCTCGTGGGGCTCGGCGTGCGCGGACGGCTGGCCGTGGTCGGCGTGCAGATGACGCGGCAGGCGGCGCTCGGCGGAAAGTTGCGATTCGCCGTGGTGGCGCCGGACGCCTCGCATAATAGTTTGGACAAGATCGTGCCGTTGCTCGAGGCTCGGCGCGTGAGGTTCGTGCAGGGGCCGTCGGCGACCGTGCTCGGCCAGGCGGTCGGCCGGGAGTCGACGGCGGTGGTGGGAATCGTGGATGCACAGCTCGCGCGGGGCATTCGCGAGCTGCTAGAGGCGGGCTCCGATCGGGCTCGCGAGTCGGGCTCGGCGTGAGTCCCTTAGGAGGGGTGGTTTGACCAAGCTTCGTGTTCATGAAATGGCCAGCGAGTTCGGGATCCCGAGCGATGAGGTGATCAGCCTCCTGCGCTCGATGGACGTCCCAGTGCGTAGCCACCTGAGCCAGCTCACGGACGATCAGGTCGCCCGCGTGCGGGCGCGTTGGGAGCGAGAGAAGCGTGCTCGCGCCGAGCGCCAGGCCGCGCCGGCCGCCGCATCCCCGCGCCGCCGGCGGTCCGCGGCGGCGCCCGAAGCGCCGGCGCCCGCTCCTGTCGCATCCACCGAGGCCGCTCCCGTGGTGCGGCGTCGCCGGCGTGCCGAGGAGCCGGTCACCGACGAGGCAGAGACGCCGGACGCCGATGTCGCCGCGCCCGAGCCGGTCGCGGAGCGGCCGGCCGCCCCGGCCACTCCCGCTCGCCCGCCGGCCGAGGACTCGCCGGAGCAGCCAGACGCCGTCGTGCCGGTACCGCCCGTCGCTCCGCCCGCCCCCGTGGCGGCACCGGCAGCGCCCGCGGCTGCGACCCCGGCCGCGCCCACCCCGGTCGCGCCCACGCCGGTCGCGCCGCGGCCGATCGAGCGCGTGACGCCGCCATCGGTGCCCGCGGAGAGCGTCCCGGCTGCCGCCTCGGCGGCGCCAG
>DATANT010000303.1:0-7191 GCA_036266115.1 Gemmatimonadaceae bacterium
ATGCTCACCGAGCCCTTGCCCACCTTGGCGTTGGAGATCCGCGCGCCGGTGACGACGTCGATCTTGCGCTTCTTGAAGCTGCGGGCCAGCTCCGCCGACACGTCCGCGTCCTCGAGCGGCAGCACCACCGGCAGGGCCTCGATGAGCACCACCTGGCTGCCGAACGACTGGAAGACGTCGGCGAACTCGCAGCCCACCGCGCCCGCGCCCACCACGGCGATGGACTTGGGCGCCTTCTCCAGCACGAGCGCCTCGTCCGACGAGATGACGTTGGTCTTGTCGAGCTCCAGGCCCACCTGCGGCAGGCCGCGCACGCGCGAGCCCGTGCACACCACCACGGCCTTCTTCGCGTCGTGCGTCTCGCTCTTGCCGTCGGCGGTCTGCACCGTCACCTGCCGGTTCTTGCCGATGGTGCCGGTGCCCTTGATCCAGGTGATCTTGTTCTTCTTGAACAGGAACTCGACACCCTTGGAGTTCTGGGTGCTCACGGCGCGCGAGCGCTTCATGGCGACGCCGAAATCGAGCGTCACCTCCCCGACGTTCACCCCGTACTCCGCCGCCTTCTGCACCTTGGTGGCCACGGCGGCCGACTCGAGCAGCGCCTTGGCCGGGATGCAGCCCCAGATCACGCAGGTGCCGCCGAGCGCCTCGCGCTCCACGACGGCGGTGGAGAGACCGAGCTGGGCGCAGCGAATGGCGCCCACGTAGCCGGCGGGCCCGCCGCCGAGGAAGATGACGTCGAAGGAAGCCATGAGTGCGGGGTCCTGGTGACGGAGTGACGGGTGAGGGCGCTGCCGCTCGATGGCGCGCCACAGCGGGAAGAATACCGAGCCGGCGCTACAGAATGCTACCCACGGCGGAGGCCGGGCGCCGCGCCGCGCGGCGACTCGCGCGGCCTTTCGCGCGCCGGCGGGGTCGTGGCGGCCCGCCGGGGGCTGTATCTTGAGCGCAACCCCGTCCGCCATGAGGTGACATGTACAGCGTTCTGCTCATTCTGCACAGCGTGCTGCGTTGGCTCGTGCTCATCGCCGCGGTCGCGGCCGTCGTCCGCAGCTGGTCCGGCTGGATGGGCGGCCGCGTGTGGACCGACACGGATCGCGGGGTGGGGAAGCTGTTCACGATCAGCATGGACGTGCAGCTCGTGCTCGGGTTGCTGCTGTACTTCGTGTTCAGCCCGTTGACGAAGGCCGCGATGCAGGACATGGCGGCCGCGATGGCCGTGCGCGAGACGCGCTTCTTCGTCGCGGAGCACCTGGGGATCATGCTCGTCGCGGTGATCGCCGTGCACGTGACGAGCGTGCTCGCGCGCCGCGGATCCACCGATGCGTCGCGGTTCCGGCGGGCGGCGATCGGCTATACCCTGTCGCTGCTGCTGGTGCTGGCGGGTATTCCGTGGTGGCGGGGGGTGTGGCCGGGCCAGGGGTGAGGCTCGGCTACGAGATAGGGCCGGGGCCGGGGCGGGATCGGTGAGCGGGCGCGGCCCGCGAGCAGGGATCGGCGGAGCGACCGAGCGGCCGGGGCGCGGACCGGCCCACGGCCCCCCGGCGCCGCGGGTGGAATGGGGCGTCGGCCTGGTGGCGGCGCCGGGGGGCAGACGGCAACGGGAGGGCCCCGCACCTCGCGAGAGCCCTCCCGTTCACCGCTGATCGCCGAGCGCTCAGTACACGAGCATCAGCGGATTCTCGATCAGCCGCCGCAGCGTCTGCAGGAACCGCGCGCCCACCGCGCCGTCCACCGCCCGGTGGTCACAGCTCATCGTGAGCCGCAGGCGCCGGCGCACCGTCACCTCGCCCCCGCTCACCACCGGCTTCTCCTCGATCGCCCCGATGGCCAGGATGCCCACCTCGGGCGGGTTGATGATCGCCGTGAACTGCTCGATCCCCATCATGCCGAGATTGGAGACCGAGAACGTGGAGCCCGTGAACTCCTCCGGCTTCAGCTTGCGCTCCCGCGCGCGCTTGGCCAGCTCCCGCGCCTCGCGCGAGATCTCGCTCAGGCGCTTGCGGTCGGCGTCGAAGATCACCGGCACGATCAGCCCATCATCGGTGGCCACCGCCATGCCCAGATGCACGCGGTTGAACTCACGGATGCGATCGCCCAGCCAGTGCGCGTTCACCTCCGGGTGCTGCGCGAGCGCCGTGGCCACCGCCTTGAGCACGATGTCGTTGAACGACACCTTGAACTCGTCGCCCATGGCCGCCATGGCCGTGCGCATCTCGGCCGCGCGCTCCAGGTCGAGCTCCACGGTGAGATAGAACGTCGGGATGGGCCCGATGCTCTCCGAGAGCCGACGCGCGATCGTCTTGCGGATCTGCGTGAGCGTGACGTCGGCGTAGTCCCCCTCGCGCGCCGGGGCGGGCGCGGGGCGTGCCGCGGCGGCGGGCTCCGCGACGGTGGCCGCCCGCGGCCCCGCGGCGATCGCCGACTCGATGTCCCGCTTCACGATGCGCCCACCCGGGCCCGATCCGCGGACGCCGTCGAGCTCCACGCCGCGCTCCGACGCCAGCCGCCGCGCGAGCGGCGACGTGCGCAGCCGGCCGCCGGTGTCGGCGGCGTGCGGCGCCTGCTCCGACACCGGCGCGTCGGCGTGCGGAATGGGCGTGCGCGGTCCGGCCGGCGGTGCCGGCGGCGCCGCGGCGGGCGGTGTAGCCGCGGGGGCCACACCGTCACCCGAGGGAGCGGCCGGTGCGGGCGCCGCTGCGGCCGCCGCTGGCGGCGCGGCGGCAGCGGCCGCGCCACCACCCGCGCTGCCCACCAGCGCGTCGATGTTCTCGTCCGGCGCACCGATCACGCCGATCAGCTGCCCCACCGGGGCCGCCGTGCCCTCGGCGAGGAGGTGCTTGCGCAGCACCCCGTCGCCGCGGGCCACGATCTCCATGATCGCCTTGTCGGTCTCCACCTCGGCGAGCGCGTCGCCGGTGGCCACCGTATCGCCCTCGTTCTTCACCCACTTCACGAGGCGCCCCTCCTCCATCGTCGGGGAGAGCGCCTCCATTACGACTTTCGTAGCCATGATGATCCCAATTTGAGGCAGGAGGACGGGCGACTACTCCAGGTACATGACCTTCTTCACGGCGGCGATCGTCTTCGCCAGGTCCGGCTTCGCGGCCCGCTCCAGGTTCTTGGCGTAGGGCATGGGCACTTCCTCCTGGTGCACGCGGAGCACCGGGGCGTCGAGATCGTCGAAGCAGTCGCGCTGGATGTAGTCCACCACCTGCGCGCCGATGCCCGCCACCTCCCAGCCCTCCTCCAGCACCACCGCCCGGTTGGTCTTCCGCACCGTGGCGTGGATCGCCTCCACGTCCATCGGCCGCACCGTGCGCAGGTCCAGCACCTCCACGCGGATCCCGTCCTTCGCCAGCTGGTCGGCCACCTGCAGCGCCACGAGGATCATCTTGCCGTGCGTGATGAGCGAGACGTGATCGCCCTCGCGCTTCACCTCGGCCTTGCCGATCGGCACCAGATACTCTCCCTCGGGCACCTCGCCCTTGGTGTTGTACAGCATCTCGCCTTCCAGGAAGCACACCGGGTTGTCGTCCCGGATGGCGGCCTTGAGCAGCCCCTTGGCGTCGTACGGCGTGCCGGGCGTCACCACCTTGAGTCCCGGGATGTGCGCCAGCCACGACTCCCACGCCTGCGAGTGCTGGGCGGCGAGCTGCAGCGCCGCCCCGTTGGGGCCGCGGAACACCATCGGCATCTTGTACTGGCCGCCCGACATGTAGAGCATCTTGGCGGCGGAGTTCACCACCTGGTCCAGCGCGAGGAGCGCGAAGTTCCAGGTCATGAACTCGATGACGGGGCGCAGCCCCACCATGGCCGCACCCACGCCCACGCCGGCGAACCCGAGCTCGGTGATGGGCGTATCCACCACGCGCATCTCGCCGAACTCCTGCATGAGTCCCTTGGACACCTTGTAGGCGCCCTGATAGACGGCCACTTCCTCACCCATGAGGAACACGCGGTCGTCCCGTTGCATCTCTTCGCGCAGCGCCTGGTTGAGGGCCTCGCGGTAGGTTATGACTGGCATCGTCGCAGTGAGAGAGTCGGTGGTCAGGCCGCGGCTTCGGCTTCGGCGACGGCGTCGCTGGTGGTGTCCACCAGCACGTCCTCGTAGAGCGCCTCCAGGGGCGGCTCCGGGCTCTGGTCCGCGAAGTCCCACGAGTCCTGGCAGATCGCCTTGATCTCCTCGTCCATCCTGGTGAGGGCGGCCTCGTCGATCTCCCCGGCCTCCTCCATGTGCGTGCGCAGCAGGACGATCGGATCGCGCTTCATGTGCTCGTCCAGCTCGGCCTTGGAGCGGTACGTGCCGCTCACGGCGTCGGACATGGAGTGACCCATGAAGCGGTACGTGCGGATCTCGAGCAGCGTGGGCGCCTGCTCCACGCGCGCCCGCTCCACCGCCTCCGCCATCGCGGCCCGCACGGCGAACACGTCCTGTCCATCCACCACGCCGCGCGCCATGTCGTAGGAGCCGGCGCGCTCGTAGATGTCGTTGATGGCCGAGGCGCGCTCCACGGCGGTGCCCATGCCGTAGCGATTGTTCTCGATGACGAAGATCACCGGCAGCTTCCAGAGCGCGGCCATGTTCAGCGCCTCGTGGAACGCGCCGCCGTTCACCGCCGCCTCACCCATGAAGCAGACGATCACCTGGTCGCCGCCGCGGTACTTGATGGCGAAGCCCACGCCGGTGGCGATGGGGATGTGCCCGCCCACGATGCCGTGCCCGCCCAGGAAGTTCAGGTTGCGGTCGAACAGGTGCATGGAGCCGCCCTTGCCGCCGGAGCAGCCGTCGGCGCGGCCGAACAGCTCGGCCATCAGCGCGCGCGGCGTCATCCCGCGCGCCAGCGCCTGCCCGTGGTCGCGGTACGTGGTGATGATGTAGTCGTCGGGGCGCAGGAGGGAGATCGAGCCGGTGCTGACGGCTTCCTGTCCGATGTAGAGGTGGCAGAAGCCGCCGATCTTGCCCACTGCGTACGCCTCCGCGGTGCGCTCCTCGAAGCGCCGCTGGAGGAGCATGGAGTAGAGCAGCTCGCGGTTCAGCTCCGCGTCCGTGGACCCGGCCGGGGGAGGCTTGGTGGCCGACTTCGGGGCCGGCCGGACCGCCGACTTCGTCGCCGGCTTGGATTGGGGTTTGCGCTTGGCCATGAGAAAGTGAGAGGGAGGGCTCTGGTGTGACGAAAGAGCGGGGAGCGCCGGCCGAGGATGGTCCTCCATGCCCGGCGCGCGGCGTTCAGACGCCAGCTGCCTGCACCTGCTCCCATGCGTGGTAGCTGGAGCGGACGAGCGGGCCGGACTCGACGTGACGGAACCCCAGGTCCATGCCCACCTCGTAGAGATGGCGGAACTCCTCGGGCGTGTAGTAGCGGTCGAGCGCGATGTGGCCGTCCGAGGGACGGAGGTACTGGCCGAGCGTGAGGATGTCCACGTCCACGGCACGGAGGTCCTTCATGACCTCGATGATCTCGGGAATGGTCTCGCTCATGCCCACGATGATCCCCGTCTTGGTGGGGATGTCGGGGGCGATCGCCTTCGCGGTGCGGAAGATCTGCATCACGCGTGCGTAGCGCCCGCCGGGCCGCGCCTTCTTGTAGAGGCGCGGCACGGTCTCGGTGTTGTGATTGTAGATCTCCGGCCGCGCGTCGAGCACCGCGCGGATGGAGTCCTCGTTCCCCTGGAAGTCGGGCACGAGCACCTCCACCGAGCAGCCGGGCACGCGCGCATGGATCTGCCGGATGGTCTCGGCGAAGGCCCACGCGCCGAAGTCGGGCAGGTCGTCGCGGTCCACCGACGTGATGACGGCGTGGCGGAGACCCATCTGGGCCACCGCCTCGCCCACGCGCTCCGGCTCCGCGGCGTCGAACTTGGGGGGACGCCCGTGCGCCACCGCGCAGTAGGCGCAGTTCCGCGTGCAGACGTCGCCGAGGATCATGAAGGTGGCCGTGCCGTGCTCCCAGCACTCGCCCACGTTGGGGCAGTGCGCCTCCTCACAGACGGTGTGGAGGTCCATCTCGCGCATCATCTGCTTGAGACGCAGGTAGTTGGGGCCACCGGGGGCCTTCACCTTGAGCCACCCGGGCTTGCGCGCGGGCAGGGGCTCGGTGCGGTGACGCCCGAGAATCTGATAGAGGGTCTCGCCCATCATCCTGCGGCGTGAGAGGCTCGTGGACCGCCTCCGGGCGCGGACGTGCGATGCTGGCAACGATCCGGCACGCCAGAGACGGCGGGGGTGGGGCTGGGTCTCGGTGGTGGCAATCTAAACCAGCGCCGCGCCGGATGGGACCAGCAAGTAACCGACTATCGGTGTTTTAGCTGGTGCCAGGGTTCGGCGGCGCAACCCCGAGCGCGGGCCGGTCGGGGCGGAACGGGGAGAGGTCCGCGGGCAGGGGCCGCCCCGCGATCGCCGCCGCCACGCACACCCCGCTCAGCGGACCCAGGAGGATGCCGTTGCGCGAGTGGCCGCAGGCGTAGAACAGCCGCGGATGGTCGGGGTCCGCGCCCAGGATGGGCAGGAGGTCGGGGGTCACCGGCCGCAGCCCCGCCCAGTGCTCCACCTCGGGCGCGTGGCGCAGCGCCGGGGCCAGCGCGCCGGCGCGGGCGCGCAGCCCCTCCAGCGCCGCCTCGGTCGTGCTGGCATCGAAGCCGGCGTGCTCCATGGTGCTCCCCACCAGCGTGCGGCCGTCCACCCGGGGCACCGCGTAACCACCCAGCCCGTACACCACCTGCCGCAGCACGCTGGCCCCGAACGCGAGCATCTGCCCGCGTACCGGGGTCACGGGCAGCGCCCGCGGCAGCCCGGCCAGCAGCGGCGTCCACGCGCCGGCGGCCAGCACCAGCGCGCCGCCAGCATACACGTCGCCCCGCTCGCTGACGGCGGCGGGCGAGCCGTGCGCGGTGCCGCCGCGCGACGTGCCCGCGCGGGAGCCGGGCCGGACGGCCGCCACCTCCACCTCGTGCACCTCGATGCGGTGGTGCGCGTCCACGAGCGCGCGCAGCGCGCGGAGCAGCACGCGATTGTCCACCGCGCCGTCGTCGGGGTGCCGCACCGCGCCCAGGGCGCGGCCGAGCCCGGGCTCCGCGGCGGCCAGCTCGGTCGCGTCCAGCCAGTCGGCCGTACCCTGCGCGGCGCGCAGCCGCTCCACGTCGTCCTGGGTGAAGGCCACCTCCAGCACGCCCGTCCGGTCCAGCGGCACG
>DATANT010000304.1:0-15100 GCA_036266115.1 Gemmatimonadaceae bacterium
AGTTCGGTGCGCGCGCGCTGCACCAGGTGATGCGCGAGGAGCTGCGCGGCAGCGGCGTGCGCGCCACGCTGGTGAGCCCGGGTCCCACGGACACCGAGCTGTGGGACGCCATCGGCCCCGACGGGCGGCCGGGGTTCACGCCGCGCGCCCTGATGCTCGCCCCCGAGGCGGTGGCCGACGCCGTGCTCTGGGCGCTCACGCGGCCGCCGCGCGTGAACGTGGACGAGCTGCGGCTCTCGCCCGCCTGATCGCCGCTCGCACCGCCGCCGCCGTGTTCATCGAGATCGTGGACGCCCTGCGCTGCCTGCGCCCGCACGAGAGCACCTGGCTCGTGCTGGCCGCCGGTCGCATGGACGGACGTCACGTGATGGACGGCACGCTGGGCTGCCACCTGTGCGGCACCCGCTACCCCATCGTGGACGGGGTGGCGGACTTCCGGGACGCGGACGCCGATCACGCGGCGCCGGCGGTGCCCGCATCGCCGGCCCCCGCCGCCGCGGCCCCCGACGACGTCCTGCGCGCCGCCGCGCTGCTGAACCACACCGAGGGCGCGGGCTTCACGGTGCTCGCCGGCCCCTGGGTCCACACGGCGCCCATGCTCGCGCGGCTGGCCCCGGTGCCCGTGGTGGTGGTCGACCCTCCGCCGGGGCTCGCCATGGGCCACGGCGTCTCCGGCGTTCGGGTGGCCGGGCGGTTGCCGTTCGCGGACGGCGCGGCGCGTGGCGTCGCGCTGGGCGCCCACACGCCGGCCGCGATGCTCCTGGACGCGGTGCGCGTGCTGCGCACCGGCGGCCGGCTGGTGGCGCCCGCCGGAATGCCGGTGCCGCCCGGCATCACGGAGCTCGCGCGCGACGCGGAGAGCTGGGTGGGCGAGCGGCAGGCCGCGCCCTCCCGCCCGGTGACGCTCACACGGGCGCGCTGACCTCGGGCTCCACGTACAACGCGTCGATCAGCTCGCGGTACCGCTCGTCCACCACGCGCCGCTTCACCTTGAGGCTCGGCGTCAGGTCGCCGCGCTCGATGGAGAACTCGTGCTCCAGCAGCGCGAACTTCTTGGGCATCTCGAAGTGCGCGAGCCCGGACAGCGTCTCCTGCATCTCGCGCTCCATCATCGCCTGCACCGCGGGCAGGGCGAGCAGCTCGGCCCGCGAGCTCCAGCGCAGGCTCTGCTGCTTCGCCCACCGTTCCAGCTGCACCATCTCGGGCACGATGAGCAGGATGGGGAACCGCCGACGATCGCCGATCATCACCACCTGGCTCACGAACTTGCTCGAGCGCATCAGGTTCTCGATGGGCTGCGGCGCGATGTTCTTGCCGCCGGCGGTGACGATGATGTCCTTCTTGCGGTCGGTGATGCTGAGGAACCCGTCCTCCAGCTTGCCGATGTCGCCCGTGTGCAGCCAGCCGTCGGCGTCGATGGTGGCCTGGGTGGCCTCGGGGTTGTTGAAGTAGCCGGCCATCACGTGCGGGCCGCGCGTGAGGATCTCGCCGTCCTCCGCGATCCTCACCTCCACGCCGCGCACGGGCCGGCCCACGGTGCCGATGCGGAACGCATCCGGCGTGTTCACCGCGATCACCGGCGACGTCTCCGTGAGCCCGTAGCCCTCGAGGATCACGAGGCCGGCGGCGTAGAAGAACTTGTTGATCTCCGCGGCGAGGGGCGCGCCACCCGAGACGAAGTAGCGCAGCCGCCCGCCGGTGCGCGCCTTGAGCTTGGAGAACACCAGGCGGTCGGCCAGCCGATACTGCACCGCGAGCAGCCCGGCGGGCTCGCGGCCGGCGAGCTTCTGGTCCGCCCACTGCTCGCCCACGCGGCGGGCCCAGTGGAAGATCCGCTGCTTCACCTTGCCGCCGCTCATCGCGTTCTCCAGCACCCGCGAGAACATCTTCTCGTACAGTCGCGGCACGGAGAGCACCAGCGTGGGGCGCACCAGCAGCAGGTCCGCCGGCACGGTCTCCGGGGATTCCGCGTAGGCGATGGACGTGCCGGTGTGGAACATCAGGTAGTGGCCGGCCATCCGCTCGAACACGTGCGACAGCGGCAGGAAGCTGAGCCCCGTGTCGTAGCCGTCGAACGGGATGGCGAACGACGACGCCACCACGTTGGAGTGGAAGTTGTCGTGCGTGAGCATCACGCCCTTGGGCGCGCCGGTGGTGCCCGAGGTGTAGATCAGCGTCGCGAGGTCGTCCGGCTTCACCGCGTCGGCCTCCTGCCGCCACTGCGTCTGGCGCGCCGGCGTGTCCACCGCCTCCCCCCGCTCCTCCAGCCCGCGCAGCGTGAGGTCCACCGCGCTCCCGATGTTCGCGTCGAAGCCGATCACGTGCTCCAGCGTGGGCACGGTGCCGCGGATCTTCGCGATCTTCGCCGCCTGCTCGGCGTTGGACACGAAGATCGCCCGGGCGCCGCTGTCCTGCAGGATGTAGGCGATCTGCTCCGCCGGCAGCGTGGGATACACCGGGACGTCGGTGACCCCCACGGTGAGGCAGGCGTAGTCGGCCATCGCCCACTCGGGGCGATTCTCGGAGAGGATGGCCACGCGGTCGCCGCGGTGGATCCCCAGCTCGCCCAGGCCGAGCGCCGTGCGGCGGACGCGCTCGAGCAGCGTGCGGTGCGAGATCGGCTCGAAGCGGCCCGCCACCTTCACCTGCAGCGCGTCGGGCTTGTCGAACTTCTCGACGGCCCGGAAGAACAGCTCGTTCAGCGTGCCCGGAACAGGCCGGGGGCCTCCGCGTGCGTCCATGGACCTCTCCTGCGAGCCGAGCGGACGGGAGGACGGCCGTGACCATGGCCGCTGTGGCGCGGGGCGCGCCACCTCCCTCCGCCCCCGGTGGGTGGCGCCGTCAGCTCTCGGGCTGGATGCGGATGACGAGCCGTCGCTCGCCCCCCCGCAACTTCTCCCCGGCGTACGACGCTTTGATCACGACTGTCACCGAATCTTGGCCGCTCTCCGCGATGCCGGCAAGAGCGCTCGGCCGCACCCGCACGAAGCGGCGCGCGCGGCCCGAGGCATCGGTGGTGTCCGTGCCCGCCGGCGCGGTGCCGTCGCCCACCAGCCAGACGCCGCGCGTGGTGTCGCGCGGGGCCACCAGCGTGTCGCGATAGAACAGGGAGTACGACACCAGCCAGGAGCGCACCGCCGTCGTCCCGCTCCGCACCTCCACCGAGAGCGAGTCGGAGTTCACCGCGTAGGTACGGACGTCGGTGGCATCGGCGAAGTTGTAGAGCACCGGCCCGATGGGCTCCGGCGTGAGCAGCACCAGGGTGTCCGGCTGCGGCACGAGGTCCACGAGCTGCGGCACGCCCGGCACGGCGCCGGCCTGCGCGAACAGGCGGATCCCGTTGAGCGGCACGTTGCCCGCCTTCACGAACCCTTCCAGCGTGTCCACCGTCACCCCGGTGTCGAGCGACAGGTAGCGGATGTCGGCGTCGGGGATCGGCTGGTTGTCGGCGTTGAAGGCCACCGCCTGCAGCGGCGCCACCCGGCCCAGGCTGTCGCGCAGGGAGTCGCCCAGCACGATGGACGGGTTGGGCGATGAGAACAGCAGCGAGAAGGGCGCCGTGGGTGACGACGGGAGTTCCGTGCATGCCGCGGCGATCGCGGCGGCGCCCAGCGCGGCCGTGCCCAGGGCGAGCGCCCTCTGCCACCGGGGCGCCCTCACCGCAGCCGCTCCGCGAGCAGCGTGGCGAGGTTCACGTAGGCCTGCGCCGCGGGGTCCGCGGGATCGCGCAGCACCACCGGCTGGCCGGCCGCGAACGCATCGGCGGCGGCGGGCGTGCGCGGCACCATCACGTCGAACACGAGGTTGGCCGGCAGGTGCTGCCGCACGTAGTCCGCCACGCGCTGGTGCGCGGGATTGGTCGCCTCGTACATGGTGAGCAGGATGCCGTCCAGCGTGAGCTCCTCGTTGGTGGCCACGACGTCCTGGATGCCGCGCAGGATCTGCGGCGTGGTCTGCAGCGCCAGCGGCTCGCTCTGCAGCGGCACGATGACGTGCTGGCTCTGTTCCAGCACGCGGCGCGCCACCGGCCCCAGTCCGGGCGGGGTGTCCACCACCACCACGTGGCACCGCTCGCGCGCCGTGTTCAGCAGGTCGGCGAGCAGCGTGGTCTCGGCCACCAGCTGCTGGTAGAAGGCGTGGTCCGCCTGCTCGGTCACCGTGCCCACCAGCATCACCCGCAGCCACGGGAGCACCGTGGGCAGGATCACCTCGCGCAGCCCCCGCTCGCCGTTCAGGAAGTCGGCGAAGCCGTAGGTGGGGTGCCCCCGTCGCAGCCCCACCCCGTAACGTACGGACCCCTGCGGGTCCACGTCCACGAGCAGCGTCTTGAGCCCGCGGCGCGCGAACGCGGCGGCAAGGTTGACCGCCGTCGTCGTCTTGCCCACCCCTCCTTTCTGGCTGACCACCGCGAGCACTTTCCCCACGCTATCGCCCGTCATCGGGCACCGGCGCATCCTCGGCGTCGGTGCCCGCGCGGATGGCGTCCAGCGTCTCCTGCGCGTGCCGTACCCAGCGCTCGGCCTCGGCGCTCTTGGGCGGCGCCGCGAGAAACGCCGCCAGGTGATCGGCGGCGCCCGATACGTCCCCCTTCTTGAGCAGCAGATACGCGAGCCCGTAGTGCGCGCCCGAGGACGTCGGTGCGAGCTCCAGCGTGCGCCGATAGCAGCGCACCGCCTCCTCCAGCTGTCCCGTCTTGGAGTAGGCGATGGCCATGTTCTGCAGCACGCGATGGTCGTCCGGCTTGTCGCGCAGAGCCAGCCGGTATGACGTCAGCGCGGCGGCGTAGTCACCCTGCTTCTCCAGCGCGAGCGCCTCGGACAGGTAATCCAGTCGCTGCGGCTTGACGTCGGTGTCGGACTTGCCGCCGATCAGGCGACTCCACCAGGTCATGCGATACCGGTCGGGGGTGAGCGAACGCGCGCCGCCGGCGCGACCGAGGAGCGGCTGCGCCGAGAGGAGCCGGGCGGGGCGGGTGCGAAAAGCTATTGCCAACCACGTACCGCAGCAACCAGGCCGGCGCCGGTGCCGCGTGATCGCGGGTCCGCGGCGCGCTGCCGCAGCGCGCTTCCGCGCCCCAGTGCGACGGACTACCTTGGAATGCGGCAGGTGATGCCGATCACGGAGGTGCACCGCGCTTCCGACCCTCGCCACTCACTCGGGAAGAAGCCATGACGCCTCGCCAGTACACGGCGGACCCGGCCAAGGGAGTCCTGCACGTCGAGTGGCCGCTGTTCGGGGAGCTGTCCCGGGCGCTCGCGCTCCGCGTGGCGCGTGCGTTCGATCCGGAGGTCGTGGTCGGCATCGCCAACGCCGGCGCCATCCCCGGCGCGGTGATCGCGGCCATCCTGGACCGCGAGTTCCACTCCATCCTCGTGAGCCGCCGCTACCGGAGCGACACGGTGCGCCAGACGCCCGCCGTGCTCGGCACCGCCCCACCCGAGGTGCGCGGCAAGCGCGTGCTCGTGGTGGACGAGACGTGCGACTCGGGCGACACCATGCGCCTGGCGCGTGCCGCCATCGTCAACGCGGGCGCGGTGGAAGTGCGCACCGCGGTGAGCTTCCGCACCGGCACGTTCGAGCCCGACTTCCACGCGCTCGCCACCGAGAGCGCGATCGTGCTGCCATGGGACCGCGAGGTGCTGCACGGGGGGCAGCTGGTGCCCAACCCGCGATACGCGGCGTATCTGCCGCCCGCCGACCTGGCGGACTGACCGGCTCACCCGCCCGGGTGAGCCCGGGCGGCGCGCGTCACACCGTGGCCGAGGCGGCCTCGAGGTACGTGACGCCGTGCTGCATCTCGTCGAACACGTGATCCATGGCGGCAGCGCCGCCCACCAGGAATCGGCACCGCTCGTGACCCGCGGACCGGCACTCCACCTCGAGCACGGCCAGCGGCTCGCCGGCCAGCGTGCCCAGGAAGCCGGCCAGCACGCCGCTCGTCATGAAGCAGCCCGCCTGCGCCAGTGCCGCCTCCGGCTGCGCTTCGGCCAGGTTACGGGCGTCCACCGCCGACACCGCGCCGCCAACCGCCTCCACGCGCAGCTCGCCCCAGCCCAGCTCCTCGAAGAAGGCCCCGAGCAGCTGGCTGAAGTCCGCCATCGGCAGCTCCTCGGGCGTGGCGTCCTCGCGCTCGTGCAGCCACCCGCGGAAGGCCCCGAGCAGCTCCACGCCGGTCACGTAGCCGGCCTCCTGCAGATAGCCCGCGGCGGCCGAGCCCAGGTCGGCGGCGAGGGCGCCCCGCAGCGCGTGCAGCGACGCGGGCGAGAGCGAGAGGAGCGGATGGCCGGGGTAGGTGTGGACGATGCTCATGGCGACTCGGGGGCTGGTGGTGCGATACGGCGGAGCAGCTCGGTCTCATCGATCACTTCGATGCCCAGCTGGCCGGCTTTCTCGAGCTTGCTGCCGGCCTCTTCTCCGGCGAGCACGAAACTGGTGTTGCGCGACACGGCGCTCGTCACGCGCCCGCCGGCCGCCTCCACCAACTCGGTGGCCTCGGCCCGGGAGAGGGTGGGCAACGTTCCCGTGATGACGACCGACTGGCCGCGCAGGGCACCATCCACCTTCACCGTCCGCGGCTCGGTGAGCGTCAGCCGCTGCGCCCGCAGCTTCTCCACCAGGGCGATGGCCGTGGGGTCGCGGAAGTAGGCTTCCACCGCCTCCGCGATCGTGGTGCCGATGCCGCGTACGTGCGCGATGTCCTCCGCGCTGGCCGCGGCCAGGCGGTCCAGCGTGCCGAACTGGCGCGCCAGCAGCTGCGCCGCGGTGGCGCCCACGTGCCGGATGCCCAGGGCGAAGAGCAGCCGCGAGAGCGGCTGCTGCCGCGAGGCGTCGATGGCCTGCACCAGGTTCTCGGCGCTCTTCTCGGCGAACCGGTCCAGGCGCAGCAGGTCGTCCACGGTGAGGCCGTAGATGTCGGCCGCGTCGTGCACGAGCCCCGCCGCCAGCATCTGCTCCAGGCGCGCGTACGAGAGGCCGCGGATGTCCATCGCGGCGCGCGAGGCGAAGTGCACCAGCGCCTCGAGCTGCCGTCCCGGGCAGAGGACGTTGGGGCAGTAGATCGCCACCTCCTCCTCGTCGCGCTCCACGGGGGTGCCGCACGAAGGACAGGCGGTGGGGGCGGCGTAGGCGCGCTCGCTGCCCACGCGCCGCTCCGGCACCGGCCCGATGACCTGCGGGATCACCTCGCCGGCGCGCTTCACCTGCACCCAGTCGCCCACGCGCAGGTCCTTCTGCGCGATGAGGTCGAAGTTGTGCAGCGTGGCCAGGCGCACCATGGCGCCGCCGATCTCCACCGGCTCGAGCACCGCGAACGGATTGAGCGATCCGGTGCGCCCCACGTTCACCTGGATGTCGAGCAGCCGGGTGACCGCGATGTCGGGAGCGAACTTGCGCGCGATGGCCCAGCGCGGCTCGCGGCCGCCCACCACCCCCAGCTCGTCCTGCAGCCGCAGGCGGTCCACCTTCACCACTCCGCCATCGATGGCGAAGTTGAGCGCGGCGCGCAGCGTGTGCTCCACCTCGTGCGCCCAGTGCTCCACCTCCTCGATGGTGGCGCAGCGGCCGCGGTGCGGCGCCACCGGCACGCCCCATTCCTCGAGCAGCTCCAGGAGCTCCCATTGCGTGACCACCGGCAGCGAGAGCCCCGGTGCGGGGGCGGCCGCGTAGCCGAAGAAGCGGAGTGGGCGCGCCGCGGTGATGCCGGGGTCGAGCTGGCGCAGCGCGCCCGCGGCGGCGTTGCGCGGGTTGGCGAACACGGGATCGCCCGCGCGCACCCGCTCCTCGTTCATCGCCTCGAAGCGGTCGAAGGGCATGTACACCTCGCCGCGCACCTCCACCCGCCGCGGCAGGCGCTTGCCGCGCAGCCGCAGGGGCACGTCGCGCACCGTGCGCAGGTTGGCGGTGACGTCCTCGCCAATCTGGCCGTTGCCGCGCGTGGCGCCGGTCACCAGCACGCCGTCCTCGTAGGTGAGGCTCACCGCCGCGCCGTCGATCTTGAGCTCCGTGGTGTAGCCGCTGGCGCGAACGTCGGCGCCTGCCAGCCGCACCAGCCGCTCCTCCCACTCCCGGAGCTCGGCGTCGTCGAAGGCGTTGCCCAGCGAGAGCATGGGCACCTGGTGCATGTGCTTGGCCAGCACGCTGGCCACCGGCGCGCCCACGCGCTGGGTCGGGGAATCGGGCGTGCGCAGCTCCGGATGCTCGGCCTCCAGCGCCTGGAGCTCGCGAAAGAGCCGGTCGTACTCGACGTCCGGCAGTGTCGGCCGGTCGAGCACGTAGTAGTCGTGCGACGCGCGCTCCAGGATCTCACGGAGCTGGAGGGCGCGAGTGGCGGGGCTGGTATGGGCGGGCGTGGGCATGCCAGCGGAAGATCGCACGCGCGCGGCGCTATCGCCACTCGGCGGGACGTGGTCGATCGTCACCCGGCCGCGCGCGGCCGGGTGACGCCATCAGTCGCGCGGCGGGCAGTCCGGGGTGTCGAACAGCACCACCCGGTTCCGCCCCGCGGCCTTGGCCGCGTACAGCGCGTCGTCGGCCGCCTTCACCAGCAGGTCGGTGCTGGCGATGGACGGGTGCGGCCAGGCCGCCACGCCGCAGCTCATCGTGCGGCCCAGCGTCGTCTCGCCCACGTCGAATGCCGCGGCCTCCACCGCCGAGCGCACCCGTTCGGCGAACACCGCCGCCGCCTCGATGGAGGTGCCCGGAAGCAGGAGCATGAACTCCTCGCCGCCGTAACGCCCCACCCGGTCCACCTCGCGCACCTCGCGGCGCAGGATGTCCGCCAGCTGCCGCAGCACCGCGTCGCCCGCCTGGTGGCCGTGCGTGTCGTTCACGGACTTGAACCAGTCCAGGTCGCACATGACGCAGGCGATCGGCTCGTTGTAGCGCACGGCGTAGCTGAACATCTCGTCCAGCCGCTCTTCCAGGTGCCGGCGATTGTCCAGCCCCGTGAGGGAGTCGGTCAGCGAGGCGCGGCGCAGCTGATCGTTCTTGTCGGCCAGGTCGCGCTCCAGCGCCTTCATGCGCAGCGCCGATTTCACGCGCGCCTCGAGCTCGGCGAAGACGATGGGCTTCGTGACGTAGTCGTCGGCGCCGGCGTCCAGCCCTTCCACCTTGCTCTCCACGGCATCGAGCGCCGTCTGCATGATGATCGGGATGAACGGCAGCGTGGGATCGGCCTTGATGCGCTTGGCCACCTCCATGCCGTCCACGCCCGGCATCATCACGTCGAGTAGGATGAGGTCCGGCGCCCGCACCGCCACCTTCTCCAGCGCCTCCCGTCCATCCGCTGCGGTCTCGATCTCGTAGCCACGGGCCGCCAGACGCGCTCGCAGCAGCTCGACGTTGTCCTCGTGGTCGTCGACGATCAGGATCCGAGCGCCCGCCTTAGGCGCCATCTTCATCCCTGCCGAGGAAGCGCTGCACCTCGGCCACCACGGCACGCGGTTCGCATGGCTTCGCGAGATACCCGTCGCATCCCACTTCCATGGCCTTCTCGCGGTCCGAGGCCAGGGCGTGCGCGGTGAGCGCGATGATCGGGATGTGCGAGGTGGCGGCGTCGTGCTTGAGCACCTGCGTCGCCTCCCAGCCGTCGATGATCGGGATCGAGATGTCCATGAGGATCAGATCCGGCTTCTCGGCGCGCGCCTTCGCGATGCCTTCCTCGCCGTTCAGCGCCTCCGTCACGGTATAGCCGAAGTGCCGCAGAATCGTGGAATAGACGATGCGGTTGTCCTCGTTGTCTTCCACGAGCAGAACGGTCTTCCCCTTGGGAGCGGTCATCACTGTGAGTCCTTGCACGCGTGGTACGCGGGATCGACGAAGGCGGGCGGTGAGCAGGGGGGCTGCGCGAACGAGCACGGACCGGACGGGGCGGATGGTCCGCCCAGAACGCAACGATTGGGGTACCGACGCTGCAACTCGTCGAAGCTCGACGGTAGCAAGATTCTTACCATGAACGTAAAGGAGCGGATCATCATGTCGTATGCCGGGACCACCACCACGACGCCGTTGGGCCGCCGTCTGCGCCGCGACCGCACGGAGGAGACGCATTCGGCCACGGATGCCGCGAAACACGACGCGGATCGTGCACCCACCACCCGTGCCCCGCGCTGGAAATCGCTCGGCCTGCTGGGAACCGGAATCGCCATCGGGGCGCTGCTCGGCGCCGGTACCGCCCTGCTGCTCGCCCCAGCCAGCGGGGTCGCCACCCGCCGTCGCCTGGCACGCGGAGCACGCCGCGCCGGCTTCCGCGCCAACGACGCCTGGGCGGAGCTCGGCGAGAGCCTGCGCCATCGGGGAAGCCGCACGCGCCGCAGCCTGCGCCGCCGTGCCCACGAGGGACGCTGGGCCGCCGAGCGCCTGCGGGACCGAGGGGCCGCACTGCGCGAGTGGTAGCACGCGCCCACTGCTTCCCGCCCGATATGGCACTACGCACGAGGGCGCGCCGTTCGTTGAACGGCGCGCCCTCGTGGCCATCCGCTCCACGGTGGCCGGCGGCCACCACGCGGAACGCCGCTACTTGAGGCGCGCGAGCGCCTCCTCCGCGGCCTTCTTGTAGTTGGCGTCGTTGTACTCCGTGGGAGCGGCCTTGACCACGAGCTCCAGCTGCTCGCGCGCCTTGGCCTTGTCGCCCGCGTCCGCGTAGACGCGCCCCAGATCCAGTCGGTGCGTGATCCGGTTGGGCTCCTGCTGCACCGCCTCCTCCAGATATCGCTCGGCGTCCTTCCAGTTCGCCTCGCCGAACGTCTTGCCCCCCAGCACGTTCTTGGCGAAGAAGCGCGACACGCCGCTCAGTCGCATGATCTCGGCGTTCCACATTCCCATGATGTGCAACGCGCCCGCGTGCGTGGGCGCGAGCTTGAGCGCGGCCAGCGCGTGCTCCCGTACCTCGCCGGCGTACTTCACGCGGTCGCGCGAGCCCAGCGACTGCGCGGTGCGGCCAAGCGCGAGCGCCAGCGCGAAGTGACCCTCCGCATCGTTGGGGTTGGCCTTCACGGCGGCGCGCGCGTAGCCTTCCGCTTCGCGGTAGAGCGACTTCTGCTGTGCCTTGTCGGCCATGAACTCGCCGACCATCACGGCGGCCACGGCGGCCTTCCAGTTGGCGGCGTAGTCGGTGGAGTCGATCTTCAGCGCCATCTGGAAATGCTGCAGGGCGGCCGGGGCGCTGGCACTGGCCTGGGCCTGGTCGCCCATGGCGACGTGGTCGGCCGCCGATTGGGCACCGGCGGCGAGAGGCAGCATGAGTGCGACGGCACAGGCAAGGCGCAGGACCATCTTCAACTCCGGGAAACGGGTGATGACAGACCAGGAGACCGCTGGCGACCCAAGCCGCCGCCGTACGTTTACGGACCGCGGCCAAGGTAGGTGTACCCCAGAGGCTGGTCAATGCTCGTGCGCACGCTGATCGCCCGCAAGCGCGACGGTGGCCGCCTGGCCCACGGCGAATGGCGGCAGCTCATGCAGGCCTATGCCGCCGACGACGTGCCGGACTACCAGATGGCCGCGCTCGCCATGGCCATCTACTTCCAGGGGATGGACGCTGATGAGACGAGCGCCCTCACCGATGCCATGCTCCGGAGCGGCCGCAGCCTCGATCTCGCGCATCTCACCGCACCGCGCCTCGACAAGCACAGCACCGGCGGGGTGGGGGACAAGGTCTCGCTCGTGCTGGCGCCGCTGGTGGCGTCGCTCGGGGTGGTGGTGCCCATGATGTCGGGACGCGGTCTCGGGCACACCGGTGGCACCCTCGACAAGCTCGAGTCGATCCCCGGCTTCCGCACCGATCTCTCGCTCGACGCGGCCCGCCGCCAGCTCGAGCATCTGGGCTGTGCGCTCATTGGCCAGACCGCCGAGATTGCGCCGGCGGACCGCAAGCTGTACGCGCTGCGCCACGCCACCGCCACGGTGGAGGCCATCCCCCTCATTGCCGCCAGCATCATGAGCAAGAAGCTGGCGGAAGGGCTCACGGGGCTGGTGCTCGACGTGAAGCGTGGATCGGGCGCCTTCCTGCCCGAGCTGGAGCGCGGGCTGGAGCTCGCTCGGACGATGATCCGTCTGGGCGCCGATCGCGGCTGCCCCACCGTGGCGCTGCTCACCGCGATGGATCGCCCGCTGGGCCACGCCGTGGGCAACGCGCTCGAGGTGGAGGAAGCGGTGCTCGCGCTGCGCGGCGAGGGACCAGCCGACCTACTCGAGGTGACGTACGCCCTGGGCACCGAGATGCTGCTGCTGGGCGGTGTGGCGGCCACGCCGGCCGAGGCTCGCGCGATGCAGTCCGAGGCGATCGCCAGTGGCCGCGCCGCGGCTGTGTTCCAGGCCGTGATCGAGGCGCAGGGCGGCAATCCGGGGGTGGTGGATGATCCGGCGGCGCTGCCGCAGGCCGCGGCGCAGGGCGTGTTCACGGCGCCGCGTGACGGTGTGGTGGCGCGCGTCGAGCCGCGCGCGCTCGGCCATGGGCTCACCGCCATTTGCGGAGGACGCACCCGCATCGAGGATCTGGTGGACCCATCGGCGGGCTTCGTGGTCACAGCGCGACCTGGCAGCCACGTGCGGCGCGGCGAGCCGCTGGCCACCGTGCACGCTTGCGACCACGCGACGGTGCAGGTAGGCCTGCGCGTGCTGGGCGAGGCCATCGTCATCGCCGACGAGATGAGCGAGCCGCCGCTGCCGCTCGTGTCCCACCGGGTGACCGCGGGCGGCGTGGAGGTGCTCGCTACCACCGTGGCCTGACGAGCTCGACCCTCCGCCCCTTGCGCCACGCCGCGGGCCTGGGCATTCTGCGCCCGTTCAGCACGTGCCGGCCATCGAGGCCCACATTGAATCGTCCTGAGGAGGGGAGTGCGATGGCCGAGAAGCGGGAGACGGGAACGCAGCTTCGCGTGGCGGGTCTGGGGCTGATGGCCCAGGCGGGGCTCATCATGCTCATCATGGCGCTCTTCGTCTGGATCAGCCGGCCGGTGCCCACCGGGCAGCATGACTGGGAGCATTCCTTCCTGTCGTGGTTCACGCCGCTCGTGCCGGCCGTGCTGCTCGTCACCGCGCTGCTCGTGATGGCGCGGGGGTTCCTCCGCGAGGCGAAGGGCGTGGACGAGCGCGGCTTCCTCTGAGCTGATCGCGCAGTCGCGCTGCACGCTGCTGCGCCGAGGGCATGCGCAGCAGCGTGAGCACCGACCCTTTGCATGTTGAGGGGCGGCAGTGCCGCCGGCCTCCGCCGCCACGCCCGATCACGCGGTGGCGAGGCCACCGCCGTCTACGGCCTCGCTCGCTCCCGAGTCACCTGCCTCGCGCCGGCTTCGGGCGCCAGGGCATGCTCGGCACACGGCATGCGACAGGTGTGGCTGCCCGAGGACTTTGCAGGCACCCACCCTTTCACCGGAGTGCAAGCATGCGAGAGTCTGAGTTCCGCCGCACCTTTCAGAGCGCCGCGCTCGTGGCGACCATCGCGATCGCGGGCTTGACGGCACCGGGTGTGGCCGCCGCTCAGGGCGCCGGCGATGCCGGCACTGCCCAGACCACCACGACGCGCGACGACGGCGACCAGGACTGGGGCTGGATCGGGCTGCTCGGTCTCGCCGGTCTCCTCGGCCTGAGGCGCCGCGACGACCACGTGCACACATCCGACACGACGACGCGCCGGCCGTGACCTGAACGAGCGCGAACGGGTTCCAGCGAGTCCCGGGTGCCGATCGCAGCGCCCGGGACTTCGCGTTCACGCTCCTATGTCGGCGTCAGCGCGCCGGTGCCGGCGCGCCCCACCAGAGCGCGGCCGCATCGATGCGCGCGGTCCAGCGGGTCCACAGCGTCATCGGTACGATGGCGAGCGCCAGCCCGCCCACCTGCACCCAGAAGAGCGCGTCCCCCGACAGCGGCGCGCCGCGCCAGACGGCGAGCGCACCGAGCACCGCCCGCCCGCCGTCCAGCGGCGGCACCGGCAGGAAGTTGAAGACGGTGAGCACCAGCGCGTCCCCCACGATCAGGCGACCCCACACCCACCGCGTGCTGGTGATGCGCTCCCGGAAGGCGACCGCGCCCGCGATGCCCACGGCGAGCGCGAGCGTCGCGAGCACGCCGCCGCCGAGTGTGGCGAGCTGCTGGCCCCAGAGGCGCCAGCGATCGGCGTCGTCCGACCCGACCGCGGCGGCACGCGGATCCGACATGGTGGTGACGCCGGCGAGGGGCACGAGCCGGAGCACCACCTGGGTGTCGTCATGCTGCCCGCGCCAGAGCACGGGGCCCGCCCCCACGGTGATCCGGCGGACCGTGAGCCCCTGCCGCCAGGCGCTGAGGGCGTGGCCTGCCTCGTGAACGAGCAGGAGGGCCGACCACACGAGCCAGAAGTGGCCGAGCCGTCGGGCGACGGTGGACACGGTGGCTCGGTTCCAACGCGGGCGACGGAAGGCGGAGGCGGCGGGCAGGCGCAGCGCGGCGACCCTGGCAAGCAGACTGGACAGCATTGATGCGACTACGGAAGGCGGGCCCAGTCGAGTGAGCGGGGAATCGACCGAGTGAGACGGAGGGCGGCACGCGGTGCCCTGGGAGCTCGCGTGCGCCACGGAAGCGGGGAGTGCCCACCCTGGGAGTGCGAGGGCGGACGATGGGAACGGGATCCGGCGCGACGGCCGGTCGCACCCTAAGGCCTGCCCGGCGGGCAACGCCCGCGAGCGCAGGCAAGCCAGGCGGCCTGGAGAGGAAGTATACACCGCGTCCCGGGGGCGCAGGCGGGGGCTACTCCTCGCGTCCTTCCGAGCAACGACGCCCTGACCGCGGTGTTCAGTGCCAGGGACGCTGCGGCGCTCTCCACCGTACGCGCGAACATCGAGGCCGAGTTCATGGCGGTGCTCGACCGCGTGCCGGCGCTCGCCGAGCGCGTGCGCGGCGGACGGCGCGAGGAGCGTTTCTACGGGGCGACCGACCTGCCCAACTTCCTCCGGAAGCCCACGGGCCCGGGGTGGGCGCTGGTTGGCGACGCGGGATGCCACAAGGACCCGTTCATGGCACTCGGCATCTGCGACGCGATGCGCGACGCCGAGCTCCTGGCGGACGCGCTGGACGATGCGCTCTCGGGGCGTGTGCCGTTCGATGCAGCCATGGCGGACTACGAGCG
>DATANT010000305.1:0-3253 GCA_036266115.1 Gemmatimonadaceae bacterium
CGCGACGTGGACGGCCGCAGCGACATCTACGCGTTGGGCGTGCTGGGTTACCTGATGCTCGCTGGCGAGCTCCCCTTCAGGGCGACCAACACGCCCGCGATGCTCATGAAGCACATCAGCGAGCCACCTCCGTCGCTCGCCAGCCGCCACCCGGAGCTGCCCGCGGGTCTGGTGGCCATCGTGGAGCGCGCGCTGTGCAAGAAGCCCGAGGAGCGCTGGGCCGACGCGGCGGGCATGCGCGACGCGCTGCTCGGTCGGTCGGCCCAGCGGTCGGTGCCGGCCGTGCCCGCGGTATCACCAGCGGCGGCGCCCACCATCGCGGTACCCCCAGCGGCCCCGCCAGCGGCACCGCCATCCGTACCGGCCGCGGCCTCGGCCGCCGCCCCGGCGGCCGCCCCTGCGCTCGACCAGCCGGGCGACGCCTTTCCGCATCCCGCGCCGCTGGGCGGCGGCGGCGCGCACACCCGCGAGCTGTTCCGCCAGGAACGGCGCCTCTGGCGCGAGCGCGTGCAGGAGCGTGAGCGGCGCGAGGCCCTCGCGCCCTGGGCTCCGGCCGCCCCGCCGCCCCCGGTGACGCCCACCCCCGCGAAGCGCGTCCGCGAGACGCGCGAGCAGCAGGCGCTCGAGCGCTTTCGCCTGCGCCCGATCGAGGAGCGGATCAGCTCGTTCCGGCGCCGCCTCGTGGGGTCGGTGGCGGTGATCGGTGTCCTGACGGTCGTGAACATGGCCACGTTCCCGTTTCCATGGGTGATCTTCCCGGCCATGGGGATGTTCGGCCGGCTGCGCCGGCGGTGGCAGGCGCTGCGCGATCAGGGCGTCACCTGGTCCGACGTCTGGCTGGGGCGCGTCCCTCCGCACCTGGCCGGCGGGAACGCTCCGCCAGCCCAGACTCGCGCCGAGGCGCTCGCCGCGCGGGCCCATGCGCGCACCCAGGCGATCGCCGAGCGTCGGGGGGAGCTCTGGGCCGACCTCGCGGCGCTGCAGCGCCGTGTGCGTTCCATGCGGCGGTGGGCGCTCACGGCCGCCCTGCTGCCGGTCGGAGGGCTGGGGGTGGCTCTCGCCGCGGAAGCCGGCGAGCCATTCGTCTTCTCGCTCGTGCTGGGCACGGCGGTGGCGGCGGTGGCGGCTACCAAGGCCGGCCGGCTTCGCCGGCTGGGGCTCCGCACGCGCGACCTGCTGCGCGGCGGCTGGCAGCAGACGGTGGCCGCCGCGGACCCCAGGCCCCGCTCCGCCATCGCAGCTGCCGAGGCGGTGAGGCTGGTGCCAGCCGACGTGCTCGGCGGCGCCTATGGCGCGGCCGTGCGCCGGGCCGCCGAGGACCGCGCCCAGGTGCGCGAGGCGCTGGCCAAGCTCGCGCCCACCGACCGCCAGCTCATCCCGGACGTGCAGCCCACGGTGGACGCGCTGGTGGAGCGCGTGGCGCTGCTCGCGCAGGCGCTCCACCGGCTGGACGCCGACCTGCCGGCCGATCTGCTCCCCGCGCTCACGGCCAGGCTGGCCGCGGCGCGGGCCGAGCCGGCCGCCACGGCCGACCGCGAGCGCCGGTTGCAGCTGCTGGAGCGGCAACGGGCCACCATCGAGGACCTCGTGCGCCGCCGGGCGACGCTCAGCGGGCAACTCGAGAGCGCCTCGCTCGTCCTGCAGAGCGTGAAGCTCGACCTCCTCAAGCTCCGCTCCGCCGGCGTGCAGGCCGCGCTCGAAGACGTCACCAGCGCCACGCAGGAGGCTCGCGCCCTGTCCCGTGACATCGGGCACGTGCTGGACGCGGCGGCCGAGGTGCGGGCCCTCTAGCGCCGGGCGTCGGTCACCCGGTGCGGAGCGAATGCCGCACCCGGCCGCCGGCTGCTCCCCCCTCCCGAAGACTAGATTCTCTCGCCATGCGCCGCACCCTCGTCATGACCGTGCTCCTGGCCGCGTGCGGCCAGGGCCCCGAAGCCCAGCAGCCGGCCACGCGGGCCACCACGCCGTCCGCCGCCAGCGCGACGGACAGCTCGGCCGCGCCCGTCGCGGCGCCGACCCCCGCGGTACCCGACTCCATCGCGCGGCCACCGCAGCCGTTAGTGAAGACGCCGGCGCCGGTGCGCGGGCTGTACGTGAACCGGTGGGCCGCGATCGGGCAGAAGATGTGGCAGCTCATCGACGTCGCGAAGACGACGGAGGTGAACTCGCTGGTCATCGACGTCAAGGACGACCGCGGCTTCGTGCTCTACCACTCCACGGTGCCGCTGGCGCGCCAGATCGGCGCCGACACCAACAACGCCATGTCGCACCGGCGCCTGCGCGCCGTGCTCGACACCATGCGCGCCCACGGCATCTATCCCATCGCGCGCATCGTGGTGGCCAAGGACCCGCTGCTCGCGCAGCACAAGCGCGAATGGGCCATTCGCCTCCGGAGCGATCCCAGCCAGCCGTGGCTCGACAAGAACGGCCAGCCCTGGCTGGACCCGCACCAGCCGGCCGTGTGGGATTACGCCGTGGACCTCGCGCGCGAAGCGGTGAACCTGGGCTTCAGCGAGGTCCAGCTGGACTACGTGCGCTTTCCCGACGAGAAGCGGCTGGTGCGCGAGAGCACGTTCCCGCTGGCCAACGGCCGCCTGCGGGCGCAGGTGGTGCGCGATCAGCTCGGTCGCGTGCGCACGGCGTTGCGGCCGCTCGGCGTGCCCGTCACGGCAGACGTGTTCGGCCTCACCACCACCGATACCACCGACATGGGGATCGGGCAGCGGTGGGAGTCGTTCATCGATCAGGTGGACGTCGTGCTGCCCATGACCTATCCGTCGCACTACGCGCCGGGCACGTACAAGTTGGCCAACCCCAATGCGCGGCCGTACGCGGTGATCGACCACGCGCTGCAGGACGCGCGCAGTCGCAGCGCGGGCATTCCCAACGCCGCTGCCATCGTGCCCTGGTACCAGGATTTCACCCTGGGCCCGCCGCGCTACGGCGTGGAGCAGGTGCGAGCGCAGATCGAGGCGGGGTACGACAACGGCGTGATGAGCTGGATGCTCTGGAACCCCGGCAGCCGCTACACGCTGGGCGCGCTCAAGCCCGAGGGCAGCGACCTCGCGCCCCGCACGCCCAGGGCGGTGGCGCCGCGGCGCTCCGCCCGGCCCGATTCCGTCCGGCGCGATTCCGTCCTGCGCGACAGCGTGCGCGCCGACAGCGCCGGGGCACGCGCGGTTCCGTGATCATCGCGTGACGTGTGGTGGATGAACCGCGAGGCGCGCCTCGCGGTTCATCCACCACACGCGAC
>DATANT010000306.1:0-5432 GCA_036266115.1 Gemmatimonadaceae bacterium
CCAAGGCCTGGGTCACGAGCGGCAGCCACGCCGATGTCATCCTCGCCATGGCGCGCACCGACTCGCCCGACGACCGCCGCGGTGGCCGCGGCATCGGGGCGTTCATCGTCACGCCCGACCTGCCGGGCTTCAGGGTGGGCAAGAAGGAGAACAAGCTGGGGCTGCGTGCGTCGCCCACGGTACAGCTCTCGTTCGACGAGATGCGGGTACCGGCCGCCAACCTGCTCGGCGAGCCGGGGCAGGGGTTCGGCTACGCCCTTGCCTCGCTCGACAACGGCCGGCTGGGGATCGCGGCGCAGGCGCTCGGCATCGCGCGCCGGGCGCTGGAGCACGCCGTGGCGTATGCCGACGAGCGCCGCCAGTTCGACCGTCCCATCCGCGAGTTCCAGGCGATCCAGTTCAAGCTCGCGGACATGGCGGTGCGCGTGCACGCCGCACGCGCGATGCTCCACACCACGGCCATCGCGAAGGACCGCGGCGAGCCGATCACCATGTACGCGTCCATCAGCAAGCTGCTCGCGAGCGAGACCGCGATGCAGGTGACCACCGAGGCCGTGCAGATCTTCGGCGGTTACGGCTACGTGAAAGACTATCCCGTCGAGCGGCTGTTCCGCGACGCGAAAGTGACGGAGATCTACGAGGGGACCTCGGAGATCCAGCGTCTCGTGATCGCGCGCGAGCTGTTCGCCCAGGCGGATCGCTGAGCACCTTCCGTTCACCCCAACGACTCCCATGAACCTCTTCGACACGATCGCCGAGATGGGCCACGAGCAGCTGGTGGTCTGCCACGACAAGTCCACCGGTTACCGCGGCATCATCGCCATTCACGACACCACGCTCGGACCGGCGCTCGGCGGCACGCGGTTCTGGAACTACCAGTCGGACGAGGAGGCGCTCGTGGACGCGCTGCGGCTCAGCCGCGGGATGACGTACAAGAACGCCGTGGCGGGGCTCAACCTGGGTGGCGGCAAGAGCGTCATCATCGGCAACAACAAGACGCAGCAGCGCGAGATGATCTTCCGCGCCCACGGGCGCTTCGTGGACAGCCTGGCCGGTCGCTACATCACCGCCGAGGACGTGGGCACCAATCCCACGGACATGGAGTACGTGCGGATGGAGACCACCTTCGTGGGCGGGCTCATCGGCCGCTCGGGCGACCCGTCGCCGGTCACGGCCCACGGCGTGTTCCGCTCCGTGCAGGCGTCGGCCCAGTACCGCTGGGGCTCCGACGACCTGGAAGGCAAGCACGTGGCCATCCAGGGGTGCGGCCACGTGGGCTTCTACCTGGCCAAGGAGCTGGCCGAGGTGGGCGCCCGGCTCTCGGTCACCGACATCGATGCCGAGCGCGTGAAGCACGTGGTGAGCGAGACCGGCGCGACACCGGTGGGCACCGACGACATCTACGGCCTGCAGGCCGACATCTTCGCGCCGTGCGCGCTTGGCGGCATCCTCAACGACCGCACCATCCCGCAGCTCAAGGTGGAGATCGTGGCCGGCGCCGCCAACAACCAGCTGCTCGAGACGCGCCATGGCGACGAGCTGCAGCGCCGCAACATCCTCTACGCGCCCGACTACGTGGCCAACGGCGGCGGCGTGATCAACGTCTACGGCGAGCTGCACGGGTGGGACGCCAGCCGCGCCCGGCGCAAGGCGGACCAGATCTACGACACCATGCTCATGGTGTTCGACATCGCGCGGGAGCAGGGCGTGCCCACGTATGTGGCGGCCGACCGACTGGCGGAGCGCCGCATCGAGGACATCCGCTCGATGGTCCGCACCGGCACGGCGCACTCCTTCACCGCCTGAGGCCGGCCGGTGACCACCACCACGAGCGAGTGCATCGCCATCGCCTCGGATCACGCGGGCTTCGCGCTCAAGGGGGTCCTGGCCACGGAGCTGGCACGACTGGGCTTCACGGTGAATGATCTGGGCCCGGCCACCGACGCATCCACCGACTACGCCGACCACGCGCATCCGCTGGCGCGGGACGTGGCCGACGGGACGGTGCGGCGCGGCGTGCTGCTCTGCGGCACGGGGCTCGGCATGTCGTATGTGGCCAATCGCTACCCGGGCGTGCGCGCCGCGGTGGCGTGGGCACCGGAGATCGCCGCGCTGGCCCGGCAGCACAACGACGCCAACGTCCTCGTGCTGCCGGCGCGCTTCGTGTCGGACGATGACGCCGTGCGCATCCTGCGCACCTGGCTGGAGACGGCGTTCGAGGGCGGACGCCACGAGCGGCGCGTCGCCAAGATCGAGCGCGCCACCATGGAGGTATGATGTCGACCTGGCAGAACTGGGACCGCTGCCCTCCCGGGGCGGCGCTGCGCGAGACCGATCCGGACATCGCCGCGCTCATCGAGGCCGAGACCGAGCGGCAGCGCGACGGGTTGGAGCTCATCGCGAGCGAGAACTTCGTGTCGCCCGCGGTGATGGAGGCCATGGGCTCGCCGCTGACCAACAAGTACGCCGAGGGGCTGCCGGGCAAGCGGTATTACGGCGGCTGCGAGGTGGTGGACCGGGTGGAGCAGCTGGCGATCGACCGTGCGAAGCAGCTCTTCGGCGCCGAGCACGCCAACGTGCAGCCACACTCCGGCGCGCAGGCCAACGCCGCCATCTTCTTCGCCTTCCTGGAGCCGGGCGACACGTTCCTGGGCATGGACCTGTCGCAGGGCGGGCACCTCACCCACGGCTCACCGGTCAACTTCTCGGGTAGAACGTACCGGGCCGTGTCGTACGGTGTGGACGACCGCGGCTACCTGGACTACGAGGTGATGGAGCGGCTCGCCCACGAGCACCGCCCCAAGATGATCATCGCCGGCTACTCGGCGTACTCGCGCGTGATCGACTTCGAGCGGTTCGCGCGAGTGGCCAGCGACGTGGGCGCGCTGTTCATGGTGGACATGGCGCACTTCGCCGGCCTCGTGGCGGCGGGCGTGCACCCGTCGCCGGTGCCGCATGCCGACATCGTGACCACCACCACGCACAAGACGCTGCGGGGGCCGCGCGGCGGGTTGATCCTCAGCAAGGCCGCGCACCAGAAGGCGGTGGACAAGGCGGTGTTCCCCGGCCTGCAGGGCGGACCGCTGGAGCACGTGATCGCCGCCAAGGCCGTGGCCCTCAAGGAGGCACTGGATCCGTCGTTCGCGCAGTACGCGAGGCAGATCGTCGTCAACGCGCAGGCGCTGGCGGGCGCCCTCGGCCAGCGCGGGTTCCAGATCGTGTCCGGCGGCACCGACAACCACCTGATGCTGGTGGACCTGCGGAGCCGCGGTCTCACCGGCAAGCTGGCCGAGCAGGCACTCGACCGGGCCGGCATCACGGTGAACAAGAACACCGTGCCCAGGGAGACGCAGTCTCCGTTCGTGACCAGCGGCATCCGCCTGGGCACGCCGGCCGTGACCACTCGGGGTATGGGCGAGTCGGAGATGGGTCGGATCGCGGAGCTCATCGATCGGGTGCTCACCGCGCCCGAGGATCTGGAGCTGGCCGCGCAGGTGCGCGGCGAGGTCCGGACGCTGGCCCAGGCATTCCCGCTGTACCCGGTGGCGGCTGGAGCGGCCATCGACTGAGGACCGCCGCAAGCGGGGAGTTGTGGGCGGCCGGACCCGCCTGCATGTTGGAGCGGCGGCGCGGGGCACCGGGGTTCGGGGTGCCCAGCCCGCCGTCGGCGGGCGGAGCAAGCCTACTTTCGCGAGGGAGAAGTCAGGTTGGCGCAGTTGGCGTTTCGGGACGGGATCATGGACCGCATCCGACTCAAGGAGCGGCGGTTCGACGAGCACGCGTACCTCTTCGTGCTCGCCGCGTTGGAGTACTGCCAGGGGCAGCTTCCGGAGCGGCGCCACATCACGGGCGCGGAGCTCGCGCGCGCCTGCCGCGACCTGGCGCTCGAGCGCTACGGCGTGATGGCGCAGCCGGTGCTGGAGCACTGGGGCATCCGCAGCACGGCGGACATCGGGGACGTGGTCTTCACCCTGGTGGATCTCCAGCTGCTCATGAGCCAGCCGACCGATTCGCGTGACGACTTCGCGAACGTCTACGACTTCGAGCACGCGTTCGAGCGCGATTATCCCTGGTCGGGCGCCTTCAACGCCTGACCGCCGCGCGCGGCGGTGGTCCGCGCCTGGGACGAGGAGAACCCGCCCGTGACCGTGAGCACGTTGCCCGAGTGCCAGAAGTGCAAGGCTGGAACCCTGCTGCCGTTGAGCGACTACGGCCGTGATGGCGCGCCCATCACCTACAAGGCGTGGGTGTGCGCGAATCCGGAGTGCGGGTTCAACATCCGCATCGACAACGGCGAGATCAGCATCGGCCGCGACCTGGGACGGTCCCAGAAGTGACGGCCGCCGGGGCGGCGGGAGGGGGGGCTCCGCATGGGGCCGCCGCCTTCGCCCAGGGCCCCGACATCCGCGTGCTCACCGCGGCTGAGTCCACGGAGCGCGACCGGGCGACGATCGCTGGCGGCGTGCCCGCTCGCGCGCTGATGCAGCGCGCCGGTGCCGCCGCCGCCGCCGAGCTCCTGAGCCGCTACGGGGAGCGCGCCGCCGCCGGCGTGGCCGTGTTCGCCGGCACCGGCAACAATGGGGGCGACGCCTGGGTCGTGGCCCGCGCGCTCGCCGCCGCCGGCGTGCCGGTGCGCGTGTGCGCGCCCGACGAGCCGCGCACCGACGACGCCCGCGCCGAGCACGACCTCGCGCGCGCCGCGTTCGACCCCCAGCCGGTGCGCGGCGACGAGCGCCTGGTCGTGGATGGCGTGCTCGGCACCGGCGCCCAGGGGCGGCCGCGCGGTGCGGGCGCCGAGATGATCGCCCGGATGCGGCGCATGCGCGACGGCGGGGCCGTGGTGGTCGCGCTCGACGTGCCGAGCGGGCTGGACGCGACGCTGGGCGCGCAGGAAGGCGCGCTGCGCGTCGATTGCACGCTCGCCTTCGGCGCGCTCAAGCGCGGGCAGCTGCTGGCCCGCCACCTGTGCGGCCAGCTCGTGCTGCTCGACATCGGCCTCGCGCCCACGGCGCCGGACGAGGCCCCGCGACTGGTCACCGCCTCGTGGGTGCGCGCGCACCTGCCGGCCGTGGCCGCGGACGCGCACAAGGGCACGCGGCGCAAGGTGGCCATCGTCGGTGGGGCGGCGGGCATGGCCGGCGCCGCGGTGCTGGCCGCACGCGCGGCGATGGCGAGCGGCGCGGGCATGGTTCGAGTGATCGCCGAGCAGCCCAGCGTGCCGGTGGTGCAGGCATCGGCAACGGCCGCCACCACCGCCGCCTGGCCGGAGGACGATGCCGCACTCGACGCGAGCGTCTGCCGCTGGGCCGATGCCGTGGTCGTGGGGCCGGGGCTCGGCCGCTCCGACGACGCGCACCGCCTGCTGGAGCGTGTGCTGCGCCGCTGGCACGGTCCCCTCGTTCTGGACGCCGACGCGCTCAACGCGTTCGCCG
>DATANT010000307.1:0-3616 GCA_036266115.1 Gemmatimonadaceae bacterium
GGCCGGCACGAGCGTGCCCGTCGCGCCATCGGCCACCGCATCCACGCAGCCGGGCACGCGCGTCGCCACGACCGGCAGCGCCATCGCGGCCGCCTCGAGCGGCACGTTCGGGAACCCTTCCCGGTACGTGGGCAGCGCGACCAGGTCCATGGCGGCGTAGAGCGGCGGCGTGTTCCACTCCATGCCGGCGACGTGCACGCGCTGGTCGCGCTCCAGCCGCTCGCGCACCTCGGCGGGCACCGGGTCCTGCGGCTCCCACGGTCCCACGAGTAGCAGGTGCAGGTCCGGGTACTCCTCGCGGAGCTGCCCCCACGCCTCGGCCAGCTCCACCACGCCCTTGTCGCGCACCAGCCGGCCGACGAAGCCGAGTACCGTCGCCCCATCGGGAATGGAGTGCTGGGCACGCATGGCGCCGCGGGTGCCGGGGGCCTGGCGCGCGGGATCGAAGCGGTCCGCGGCGTCCACGCCCTGTCCGCTGCCGCCGGCGAGCACCACGATCTTCTCGGGCGCGCACAGCCCTTCCTCGAGGGCCACCTGGCGGATCGAGTGGCTCACGCAGAACACCCGGTGCGCCAGGCGGCACGCGACGATCTCGGTCCGGCGCAGCAGCGCGCGCTTCGGTCCCGAGGCGCCCATCATCGGCAGCCCACGCATGTGATAGATGCGCACCGGCACGCCGGCCGCCGCCGCCGCGATCATGCCGAGCAGGCCGCCCTTGGGCGTGTGCGCGTGGACGACGCCGGGGCGCACCCGTCGCAGGACGCGCACGATGCCGCGCACCGCCGCGAGATCCCGCAGCGGCGTCACGCTGCGCGGCATCTCGACGGCGTATACCGGAACGTCATAGCGCTCGCCGAACGCACCGAGCTCCGGCCCGGGGGAGGAGAGCGCGTGCACGCGTACGCCTCGGGCACGCATGTACGGCACCTGGCCCCTCAGGAAGACCAGCGAGGAAGGCACGGTGGTGATGTGGAGGAGCGTGGGCATGGATGGAGCGCGCGCTCGTCGCTCAGACCGAGGCCCGAATCGGGCGGTCCTGGACCGTCCCTCGCGTCCCGCTCCTCCGCTCCTCGGCCAGCCACACCTGGAACATCAGCACGTCCCACAGGTGGTATTCCCAGCCGTAGCGGCCAGACAGGTGCTCGGCCCACACGCGTCGGACCACGCCCGCGTCGAAGAACCCCTCCTCGCGCAGACGCTGCTCGCCGAGCAGGTCGTCCGCCCACTCGCGCAGCGGCCCGCGCAGCCATTCGCCCAGCGGAACGCCGAACCCCATCTTGGGCCGCTCGATGAGCGCGCGCGGCACGTACTTGTAGAGCACCTGGCGCAGCGCCCACTTGCTCTGGCCCTCCCGCAGCTTCATGGAGAGCGGCAGCCGCCACGCGAACTCCACCACCCGGTGATCCAGCAGCGGCACGCGCGTCTCCAGGCTCACCGCCATGCTCGCCCGGTCCACCTTGGTCAGGATGTCGTCGGGGAGATAGGTGATGAGGTCCAGATACATCATCCGGTCCGCGAACTCCGGCAGGTCGGCCCGCGCGTTCCGATCGGTGATCGCCGTGGCCGGCTCGCGGGCGTCGAGGACCACGGCATCCGGCTCCGTCCAGTGGGAGGCGAGGCGGTGATACAGTGTCTCCGGCGAATCCGCCGACAGCAGCCCCGCGAGCCGGTGCATCTTGTAGCCCGGTGTGCGGTGCCGGAGCGCGCCGGGCAGCACCGGATCCAGACGGCCGAACACGCGGTCCCAGGTCTGCGGCCGAACGCTGGTGAGCGCACGCGCGCCGGCGCGCCGCACCGGCATCGGCACCCGGCGCGTGGCGTCCCACACCCGGCTGGCCCACACGTGCCGGTTGTAGCCGGCGAACAGCTCGTCGCCGCCATCGCCGGACAGGCTGACGGTCACGTGCTCACGGGTCAGCTCCGACAGCAGGAACGTGGGGATCAGCGAGGAGTCCGCGAACGGCTCGTCGGGGATGGTGGACAGCTTGGGGATCACCGCCAGCGCATCCTCCGGCCGCACGACGAGCGTCGTGTGCTCCGTGCCCAGGTGGCGCGCCACCAGCGCCGCATGCCCGGCCTCGTCGTACATCGGGTCCGTGGACCCGATGGAGAACGTCCGGATGGGGCGGCTGCTCCGCGCCTGCATCAGGGCCACCACCAGCGAGGAATCCACCCCGCCGGAGAGGAAGGCGCCGAGCGGGACGTCGGCGACCATCTGGAGCGCGACGGCCTCGCCCAGGAGCTCGTCCAGCTGCCGGACGGCCTCCTCGGGCGTGCCCGTGAACGGCGACGCGACGCCCCGCTCGGCCACCTCGCGGGCGGACCAGAAGGCGACGGGGCGCGCTTCCCGGTCCGCCGCGCCGCGCAGGCGCAGCAGGGTGCCCGGGAGCAGCTTCGCGACGTCCTTGTAGATGGAGCGCGGTGCCGGGATGCAGTTGTGGCGGAGGAGCAGCGTCACCGAGTCGCGGTCGATCTCTCCCGCGAAGCCGGGGAAGGCGCGAAAGGCCTTGAGCTCCGATGCGAAGAGGAACGTGCCCCCGGACCACCCGTAGTAGAGCGGCTTGATGCCCAACTGATCGCGGCAGAGATACAGCTCGCGCTCCGCCCGGTCCCACAGGGCGAAGGCGAACATCCCGACGAATCGTCGCACCGCTCCCTCCACGCCCCACGCCTCCACCGCCGCGAGGAGCACCTCGGTGTCCGAGGCTCCGCGGAACGACGTCCGGCCCTCCAGCTCACGGCGCAGCGCCGGGAAGTTGTAGATCTCGCCGTTGAACACCACGACGTATCGGCCCCTGGCCGAGGCCATGGGCTGCTCGCCGGTGGGTGAGAGGTCGACGATGGCGAGGCGGCGGTGCCCCAGCCCGATGCCTGCCGACGCGTCCACCATGACGCCCGAAGCATCGGGGCCTCGATGGTGAAGCGATCCAGACATCCGCCGTACCGCGTCGTCGAGCGACAGATCCGTCGCCGTCCACAAGCCCGCAATTCCGCACATAGCGCCACCGTGAAGGAACTTCGTAGGAGCGACCGCCCACCCTGCTAGCGGGTCGCTCGCTGCGTCCTGGCCAGTCTCGTGCCTGCGGCTGGAAGCGCGGGCGTTCGCTGCAGCGATGCCACGCCACCGGCGAGGCTCGCGATCACCACCAGGAAGAACCAGAAGACCGGGTGGCGAAGGAGATAGTGGAATAGGCTGAACATGCTGATCATGACCACCGCGACCACCGACATCGTCTGCCCGGAACGCCAGGCCCGCCGCATCATCCACGCGAGGAGAATCACGTACGCAGCGACGCCGACCAACCCGGAGCTCGCCCCCCAGTCGATGAGCGTGTTGTGCGCCTCGGAACCCAGGAACGGTCCCGCGACACCCGAGTGTGCGCCGGGACCCAGGCCAGTTACCGGCGAGCGCGCGATGGCCTGCAGCCCGTGATTCCAGAGCGCGATCCGCACCGAGCCCTGATCGGCATCGGCAAAGACCGTCTGACTCTCGGTTAGCGCACGCTCGATGACCCAGGGGCCAGCGAGCACCACGACGCTGATTGCGAGCAGGGGAACCACGACATAGACGGCGGTGGCCGTGAACAGGTTGCCGTGCCGCCCCCGGAGCGCGCGA
>DATANT010000308.1:0-2597 GCA_036266115.1 Gemmatimonadaceae bacterium
ACCACCCTGTGCGTGGTGGCGGTGGACGCGCCGCTCTCCCGCATCGAGCTGCAGCAGCTCGCGCGCGCGGCGTCGGCTGCCCTGTATCGCCGGATCACGCCGGTGGGCACCAGCTTCGACGGCGACGTGGTGTTCGCCGTCTCGCCGCTCGGGGACGGCGGCGCTCACCCCCCCACGCCCTCCGACCTGCTCCTGCAGCTCGAGGTGCTCGCCACGGCCACGCTGGAGCTGGCCATCGAGCGCGCGGTGCGCACGGCGCGGGGGTGGGACGGCGTGCCGGGGCTCGCGGACAGGGCGCCGGCCCGCTAGTTCTTCGCGCATGACCACGCCTCGCATCGTCACGCCGCCCACCCGCGCCTCCATCCCCACGGACGCGGCCGTGGTGCTCGTCCACGCCGCCATCGCCCCCGTGCACGTGGAGCCTCGCGTCTCCAGTGGGCAGACCACGCAGGCCCTCGCCGCGCACCCGCTGCGCATCCTGGCCCGGCACGACGACGACTGGCTTCGAGTGCGCGGGGCGGATGGCTACGAGGGGTGGATCCACCGGGGCTACGTGGCGCTGCCCGGCGATCTGGGCGTCACCGACCCCACCTCGTGGCCCGGCGAGGCGCGTACGTCGTTGGGCGCCAGCGTGAGCCAGCCCGGCGGCCTCCAACGCGCGCTCCCGCTGGGAGCCTGGCTGCGGCCGGACGAGGAGGTGCTCGCGGGCGAGGCGCTCCTCCCGCGCGAGCGCCAGGCGCGATTCGCGCCGGACGGCGCGGCCATTGCCCGCACCGCGGTGGAGCGCTTTGCCGGCACGCCCTACCAGTGGGGCGGGCTCACGCCGTGGGGGGCCGACTGCTCCGGGCTCGCGCAGACCGCGTTCGGCCTGCATGGCGTGCCGCTGCCGCGCGACGCCTATCAGCAGGCCGAGTGCGGCGTGGATGCCGGCCGCGATCCCCTCGCGCTCGCGGCGGGCGACCTGCTGTTCTTCTCGGACCGGCCCGATGGCCACATCACGCACGTGGGCGTCGCTCTGGGTGAGCGGCGCATGGTGCACCTGGCGCTGGGGCGCGGCGGCTACGCGGTGGAGGACCTGGGGGACGCGGCCGACGGCTACGTGGCCGCGCTGGTGCGACGGTTCGTGGGGGCGCGACGGGTGGTGGGGGCTTAACTTCCGCCCATGCAACTCTCCTTCGCGCTCTTCGCCGACGCCGCCAACCTCTCGCAAGAGGGGAAGCTCAACATCCTCGGCGTGTTCGACGCCGTGCAGGTGGGCGGCGTGCCCACCGTGCACCCGCGTGCCAGCCTGGTGCTGCGCCTCAAGGGCGGCAGCCACGACGCCGGCCTGCACACGCTCACCCTCACCTGGGTGAATCCCGACGGCGAGCAGCTGTGGCAGACCACGGGCGAGGTGGAGCTCGGCGTGCCGCCCGCCGGCGCGGGGGAGCTGGACCTGCCGGTGATCGCCAACGTGGATCTGCCCATCAACCGCGCCGGTGGATACACCATGCAGATCGCCCTCGACGACCGCCCCACCGCGTCCGTTCCCCTGCAGGTGCACGTCCCCCTTCCCATGCGCGCCCCCAACGGGCTGGTGAGCTGAGCGCGATGCGGTATCACCACTCCGGTCGAGCCGCGGCGCGATGAAGCTCGCGCTCTTCGACATCGACGGCACCATCCTGCGGAGCGATGGCGCCGGGCGGCATGCCCTGCACGGCGCGTTGCGCGAGGAGTTCGGCCACGTCGGGCCCGCCGACCATCCGTTCGACGGCAAGACCGACCGCCAGATCGTGCGCGAGCTGATGCGCCTGGAAGGCAACGACGACGCCGCCATCGACCAGCGCATGGAGACGGTGCTGGCGCGCTACCTGGAGGTGCTCCAC
The DNA here is from genome assembly GCA_036266115.1 of Gemmatimonadaceae bacterium. Classification (GTDB taxonomy): domain Bacteria; phylum Gemmatimonadota; class Gemmatimonadetes; order Gemmatimonadales; family Gemmatimonadaceae; genus DATANT01. The sequence continues at coordinate 1,866 of DATANT010000308.1, forward strand.
GTGGAGCTGGCCGCCGGCGACCACGAGGTGACGCTGCTGCCCGGCGTGCTCGAGCTGCTGGATGCCCTGGAGCAGCGCAGCGACGTGACGCTCGGCCTGCTCACCGGCAACGTGGCTGCCGGCGCGGCGGCCAAGCTCGCGGCCGTGGGCATCGACGTCGGGCGCTTCGCGGTGGGCGCGTTCGGCTCCGACCACGAGCACCGCCCGGAGCTGCCCGCCATCGCGCAGCGCCGCGCGCGCGAGCAGCTGGGGCACAGCATCGAAGGCGAGCGGCTGGTGATCATCGGCGACACGCCGGCCGACGTGGACTGCGGGCGCGCGCTCGGCGCGCGCGCCATCGCGGTGGCCACCGGACGCTACGGCGCGGACGAGCTGGCGTCGCACGGACCGGCGGTGGTGTTCCCAGACCTCCGCGACACGGCGGCGGTGGTGCACGCCATCGTCCGCGACTGAGCGCCGCGAGCCGGGCCACGATGAGCGAGCTCGAGTCGCCCCACGCCCCGATTCCCGTGACGCTGCGGGGGCTGCATCGTGGGCGCGAGCTGCACGGCGACGGCACGCTCACGCTCACCGACGACGGGCTGGTGCTCGACCGGCCCGGCGCGCCAGCGCTCCGGATGCAGCACGCCGAGATGGAGGGCGTGGCGCACGTGGGCGGCGAGCTGCATCTCTTTCTGGTGGGCGGGGACGTGGTGGAGATCGCCGGCAGCGCTCGGCTGGCCGCGGTGGAGC
>DATANT010000309.1:0-1588 GCA_036266115.1 Gemmatimonadaceae bacterium
CGCACCTGATGCTCCCCGCCGTGCTGGTGATCATCCTGGTGGTCAAGCGGATGCCGGCGCTCCCGGCGCTGCTCATCGGCGCGCTCTCCGGCTGCCTGTTCGCCGTGATCTTCCAGCAGCCGGCCGTGCTGGGCCTGGTCAACGACCCCACGCTGCCCACCTGGGTGGCACTGCTCAAGGGCGCCTGGATCTCGCTGTTCGACGGCTACAAACTCGCCTCGGGCAACGCGGCGCTCGACGAGCTGCTCTCGCGTGGCGGCATGTCGAGCATGCTCTCCACGGTGTGGCTCATCGTGGGCGCCATGATGTTCGGCGGAGCCATGGAGAGCACCAAGCTGCTGCAGCGGCTCGCGGCGGCCATCCTGAGCCTGGTGCGCGGCACGGGCAGCCTGATCGCCGCCTCGCTTGTCACGGCGTTCGGCTGCAACGTGGTGGCGTCCGACCAGTACATGTCCATCGTGCTGCCGGGGCGCATGTTCCGGGCGGAGTATCGCCGGCGCGGCCTGCACCCCAAGAACCTGTCGCGGGTGCTGGAAGACGCGGGCACCCTCACCTCCCCGCTGGTGCCGTGGAACACGTGCGGCGCCTTCATGGCCCAGACGCTCGGCGTCGCGACGCTCGCGTACGCGCCATTCGCCTTCTTCAACCTGATCAACCCGCTCGTCTCGGCGGCCTACGGCTTCACGGGCTTCACCATCGAGCGGATTGCGGAGGGGGAGCTGGAGGACGACGACGCGGTGGACCTGGACGCGGTGGCGGTGGGGGCGGCGTAGCGCGGCGATCCGTCATGGCCGACAGGAAGCACGGGCATCCCGCCCCCGCGACCGACTCCACCGTCTCGGGCGCGGACTGGCACCGGCAGGACATCTCCGGACAGAGCCACACCAGGGTGGCGTTCGTCGATCTCGACATGACCGAGGTGGAGAACGCGGGGGCGGTGTTCACGGAGTGCACGTTCCGGCGCGTGCGCTTCAACGTCTCGGTGCACACCGACGCCGCCTTCGTCAACTGCACGTTCGTCCACTGCGCGTTCTTCGACGCGCGCTTCACCGGGTGCAAGATGGTGGGGAGCATGTTCGACCGGTGCACGTACGACATGCTGAAGGTGGTGGGCGGCAACTGGTCGCACGTGGGGCTGCCCGGCGCCGATCTCCGGAACGCCGAGTTCAGCGGCGCGCGCATGCGGGAGGCGGACCTCACCGGCGTGCAGTGCCAGGGCGCGTCGATGCGCGAGCTGGATCTGTCGGGTGCCTGGCTCCAGGGCGCGAAGCTCGCCGGCTGCGACCTCCGGGGGAGCGATCTGAGCGGCCTCGATCCGGCGACCGTGGAGCTCAGGGGGGCGATCATCACCTACGAGCAGGCCATCGTCATCGCGTCGGCAATCGGGCTGGACGTGCGGGCGGAGTAGCTGGTTCAGGAGGCGGAAGCCGGGAGACAGGGGAACGGCGGAAGGGCCGGAGGAGCGCGACGCTCCCCCGGCCCTTCTCATGCGCACCAGACTCTCCTGTCATCCCGCGCGGCGCGGCGCGTCCCCCTCTTTGTCATCCCGAGCGGAGCGGCCCGCACGGCCGCGCAGTCGAGGGATCTA
>DATANT010000310.1:0-2734 GCA_036266115.1 Gemmatimonadaceae bacterium
CGGCTGGCGCGCGACGAGGGCCGGCGGCAGGCGCTGCGCCAGCAGTACACCGAGCTGCGGGAGCAGCGCGACCGGCTGGCCGAGCTGGGCCCCGACGGTCCGTGCCCCACCTGTACCCGTCCGCTGGGCGCGAACTACGGCACCGTGCTCGAGATGCTGGGCGAGCAGCTCGACACCGTGAAGGTGGATGGCGAGTACTTCAAGCGGCGGCTCGATCAGCTCGCCGAGCCGCCGCAGGTGGTGCAGGAGATGGAGGAGCAGCGGCGCACGCTGCAGCAGGAGGCGTCCTCGCTGGAGCGGCGGCTGGCCAGGTGCCAGTCGGCGTCCACCGAGCTCGCGCAGCTGGACGCCGAGCTGGCGAGCAAGACGCAGCGTCAGGGTCAGCTGGATGCCGAGGTGGCCGCGTTGCCCACCGGGTACGACGCCGATCGCCACGCGGCCGTGCGTGCCGACGTGGAGCGCCGTGCGCCGCTGGAGCAGCGCCAGGCGCGGCTGCTCGCGCGCCTGGAGCGTGCGGCCGCCGTGAGCGACGAGCGACGCGTGGCCGGTGAGCGCATGGCCGCGGTGGAGGCCACGCTCGCCACGCTGCGCGAGCGGCTGGCGCAGGTGACCATGACCGATGCCGAGTTCGAGCAGCTGCGCAGCGCCCAGGACGAGGCGGCGAACGCGGCCCGCGCCGCCGAGCTCGCGGCCGTGGCCGCCGAGGGCGACGCGCGGAGCGCCGGCGAGGCGCTGCAGTCGGCGCGCGACGCCGAGCAGCGGCTCGTGGAGACGCGGCAGAAGCTGGAGACGCTGCAGACCGGGCGGCGCCTGCACGAGGAGCTGGATCGCGCGTACGGCGATCTGCGCACCGATCTCAACTTCGCGCTGCGCCCCGAGCTCTCGGAGCTCGCCAGCGCGTTCCTGAGCGAGCTCACCGACGCGCGCTACGCCGAGCTGGAGCTCGATGACCAGTACAACGTCATCGTGCTCGAGGACGGCATTCCCAAGCCGGTGATCTCGGGCGGCGAGGAGGATCTGGCCAATCTCGTGCTGCGCCTGGCCATCTCGCAGATGATCGCCGAGCGCGCCGGGCAGTCGTTCTCGCTGCTCGTGCTGGACGAGGTGTTCGGCTCGCTGGACGAGTCGCGCCGGCTGAACGTGGTGGACCTCCTGCGCCGCCTGCAGGACCGCTTCGAGCAGGTCATCCTCATCACGCACATCGAGTCGGTGCGCGAGGGCGTGGACCGCGTGGTGGAGGTGCGCTACGACGAGGAGACCGGCACCTCCGTGGTACGCCAGCACGACGGCGGCGGGGCCGAGGTGCTCGAGCTCTCCGAGGACGCCGACCTGCTGGAGCTGGGGGCCGAGGGCTGATGGCGACGACGCGCTCCTGGCGGACGCCGCGCGTGGTGACCGGGCCGTTCCCGCTCACCACCGTGGACATCCCGCCGCTCAACGACGTGTTCAGCGATGCGTTCACCGAGCGCTATCGCCGCGACGGCATGGTGGGAGTGCGCGTGCCGCATCTGAGCCCCGCCATCTGGCAGTACGCGGTGCAGGACGCGGACGGCGGCGCGATGCTCTGGCGCGGCGAGCGCAGCGAGATCGTGGCCTTCAACATCGCCCACCACTCCGGCGTGGAGGGGTGGATGGGGCCCCTCGCCGTGCGGCCCGAGTATCAGGGCACGGGCATCGGCAAGCGGGTGGTGCGCGAGGGCGTGGAGTGGCTGCGCGCGAGAGGCGCGCGCGTCATCGGGCTGGAGACCATGCCGCGGACGATGGACAACATCGGCTTCTACTCCGCGCTGGGCTTCGAGCCGGGCCGGTTGACGCTCACCGTGACGCTGGACGCGGCCCCCGCCCAGCAGCCGGCGGCGCTCCTGGGCCGCCTGCCGCCCGACGAGCACGAGACGTGGATCGCACGCTGCCGCGAGCTCGTGGACGCGCAGCTGCCGGGCTACGACTTCACGCGCGAGATCGAGATCACCGAGCGGCTCGCGCTCGGCGACACGCTGCTGCTGCGTGACGGCGACACGCTACGTGGCTTCGCGCTGTGCCACACCGCACCGCTGGTGGAGGGACGCGCGCGCGAGGAGCTGCGCGTGCTCAAGCTGGTGCTGCCGGACCCCGCGCTGCTGGAGCGGATGCTCGGGGCCCTCACCGACTACGCGCGCCGCAGCGGCACGCGGCGCGTGGCGTTGCGCGTGCAGGGCGAGTACGGGGAGCTGTTCCGGCGGCTGGTGGAGCTGGGCGGCAAGGTGCGGTGGACGGACCTGCGCATGACGCTGGCGGGGTTCCCGGAGGTGCGGGCACGGGAGGGGGTGGTGCTGTCGAACTGGGAGATCTGAGCGGCGAACTAAGTTGGTTGCCGGCGGGCGCTTGTGAATCGCCGGTGTCCGATGCGTGTCCCCTGGTATCCGTGTCTGGTGCGCTTCGGGCTGGCGCTTCGTTCTCGACCGCGAGGAGCACGGTCGCCGGATCGGCCTGCTGGTAGCTCTTCTTCATCGTTGTCAGGTTGCGCCAGCCGCTCGCCTTGGCCACGTCCACGTCGGGCAGGTGGCGCCGCTCCGAGGTCCAGAGCCGCCGGTATGCGTGGAAGCCGCCGCGCTCGAGCTTCGGCAGCTTTGCCCGTGTCTCGGCCCGGCTAACCTCGTTGCCGCGCTCGGCGTTGCTCGATGGCTGCGGACACATCGTGCTCTGTTTGGCGGGGCGATCGAGCCGGCGGATATTCGATGCTGACGCCTCGCTGACG
>DATANT010000311.1:0-6809 GCA_036266115.1 Gemmatimonadaceae bacterium
CTGGCGCTGCGCGCCGCCATCCTCGGCCTCGTGGCACTCGCCGGACCGCTCGCCGCGCAGGGCGTTCCGGAGCCCGGCGATCGGATGCGGCGCATGCTCGCGCAGCAGTTCCAGCAGCGGCTCGACTCCGTGGCCTCGGCGGGCCCCGGCGTGATCGGCGTGGCGGTGGAGGACCTGAGCACCGGCGAGCGGTTCGCGGTGAACGACTCGCTCGCCTTTCCGCAGGCGAGCGCGATCAAGGTCGCCATCCTGCTCGAGCTGCTGCGTCAGTCGGACGCCGGCACCCTGGCGCTCGGCGATCGCGTCGAGCTGCGCGCCGCACAGCAGGTGGGCGGCAGCGGCGTGCTGCAATCGTTCGCCGACGGCGGGTCGTCGCTCTCACTGCACGACCTCGCGGTGCTCATGATCACGCTCTCCGACAACACCGCCACCAACCTGCTCATCGAGCGCGTGGGCATGCCGAGCGTGAACCGCACGCTCGACGGGCTGGGGCTGGGCGAGATCCGCCTGCGACGGCTGATGATCCGACCCGCGGAGAGCGCGCGCGGCAACGAGAACGTGGCCTCGCCGCGCGCCGCGGCGCGCCTCATGGCCCGGCTCTCGACGTGCGACCTGCCGCTGAGCGCGAGCTCGTGCGGCCGGATGCGGCAGATTCTGGAATTGCCGAAGTCCGGCACGCTCGCGGGCGCGCTGCCGGCGGGCGTGCCGGTGGCCTGGAAGCCGGGCACGCTGCAGGGCGTGTCCACCGCCTGGGCGCTGGTGCGGCTGCGGGGCCGGCCGTTCGCCTTCTCCGCCATGGTGGCGTTCGGCGACGAGCGCGCCAACGATACCGTGCGCGAGCTCGCGCGGCTGAGCCACGACTACTTCGCCAGCCTGGCCGGCACCACGCCGTACGGCGTCCGCGTGCCGGAGAGCGTGCTCGCCCCGGTGGATTCGTCGGGTGTCCGGAGGGCACGCTGATGCCACCGCGTCCCATCACGCGCCTCCGCACGCTCTGCCTCGCGCTGCCCGAAGCCCACGAGGTGGAAGCGTGGGGGGAGCCCACGTTCCGGGTGCGCAACAAGATGTTCGCCACGTACGCCGCGCCCAACAATCACCACGGCGGCGGGCGGCCGGCGGTGTGGTGCAAGGCGGCGCCGGGCAATCAGGACCTCATGGTGCGCGCCGCGCCGGATCGCTTCTTCGTGCCGCCCTACGTGGGGAAGAGTGGCTGGATCGGCGTGTGGCTGGACGGCGACGCCGATTGGCGCGAGCTGGCGGAGCTCCTGCGCGACTCGTATCGGCTGGTGGCGCCGAAGAGGCTGGGGGCGTTGCTCGACGACGACGCGTGAGCGCCGAGGACCGCACGCGAGCTGCTGGTTAGCAGCCCGCTAGCAGGTTTCTTGCGCGCCTCGCGGTGACTGGCTGGTGAGCCCGCCGCCGGGTATCGGCATCGGGCGGTGGGCCGCGCCGAATGCGCCCCTCCCCGGGGGCAGGAGGATGCCCATGCGCACGCTGGATGTGGAATCCGCGATCCGGCCCTGGATCCCTGGCGCGCTCCTCGTCGTACTGTCGCTGGCTCTCGGGGTGGCGCCCGGGGTGGCGTTCGCGCAGGCGGACACGGCCGGCCCCGCGCCGTCGGACTGGCGCACGTACAACCGCACCCTCCAGGGCGATCGGTACTCGCCGCTCGACCAGATCACGGCGGCCAACGTGGCCAGCCTGCGGCAGGTGTGCACCTACGATCTGAAAGACACGCTCAGCTTCCAGACGGGGCCGCTCGTGGTGGACGGCGTCATGTACTTCACCACCGACTCGGCGACGTACGCGATGGACGCGGCGACGTGCGAGCGACGCTGGCAGCGCGGCACGGGGCAGCCGCTCACCTACCTGCGCGTCAACCGCGGCGCGGCGTTCGACGGCGGGCGGCTGTTCCGCGGCGTGGGGCCGGGGCGTGTGCATGCGCTCGACGCGCGGACGGGCGCGGTGGTGTGGGACGTCGCGCTCGACCTCGAGCCGGGCGCGTACGTCTCGATGGCCCCGATCGCGTGGAACGGCCTCGTCTTCATCGGCAACGCGGGCGGGGACGCCAAGGGCGTGCGCGGCAAGGTCTACGCGCTCGACCAGCGCGACGGCAAGCTGGTCTGGCGCTTCGTCACGATCCCCGACACCGGCCGCGCGCGCGAGTCGTGGCAGAACCGCGAGGACATGCCGCCCACCGGCGGCGCCTTCTGGACCACCTTCGGGCTCGACCCGCGGCAGGGCGTGCTCTACGTGCCGGCCGGCAACCCCGCGCCGGACTTCTTCCCCGAGATGCGCCCCGGGCAGAACCTCTACACCAACAGCGTCATCGCCCTCGACGCGCGCACGGGCCGCATGATGGGCTACATCCAGGTCGTGCGGAACGACTTCCACGACTGGGACGTCTCCACGGGCCCGGTGGTGCTCACCACGCGCGGCGGCCGGCCGCTGGTCGCATCGGCCAACAAGGATGGGCTGCTGAGCGGGATCGACCGCAGCCGCGTGGGCCGGGAGCGCGCGCCGCTGCCGGGCGGCCGGCAGAGCATCATCCCGCCGCTGCGCACGCTCGTGATGGCGTTCCAGACGCCGACCACCACGCGCGAGAACGTGGACGTCCAGTTCCACATTGGCGGCGACGTGCGCTTCTGCCCCGGCTTTCTCGGCGGCAGCGAGTGGAACGGCCCGAGCTACCACCCGGGGACGAACCTGCTCGTCATCGGTGCCGTGGACCGCTGCGCGACGATGCGGCGCATGCACCCCGACTCGCTCGTCGTCGAGGCCGGGCAGCCGTGGGCGGGGGGCGAGGACCCGAATAATCCGTACGGCGTCCCCGACGACATGGCGAACTCGCGCGGCTGGATCACGGCGATCGACGCCGACAGCGGCACGGTGCGCTGGAAGCACGAGTCCGACCTGCCCACGATCGCCGGGGTGACGACCACCGCGGGCGGCCTCGTGTTCACCGGCCAGCTCACGGGCGAGGCGATCGCGCTGGACCTGCGGGACGGGAAGGTGCTCTGGCGCGACCAGACGGGGAACGCGATCGGCGGCGGGGTGATCACCTACGCGGTGGGCGGCAAGCAGTACGTGGCGGTGGCGGCAGGCCTCAAGGGGGCGCTCTGGCCCGCCCCGGTACAGTCCAACCGCATCGTCGTGTACGCGCTGCCGTGAGGGCGCAGCGCGGTCCGCGCGCTCGGCCAGTTGCGGGAGGGAGGATCTCCGGGTGACGGTGCCGTGGCCGCGACGCCGAGGGTCTGGGTGCGGAGGCGAAACCCTCAGCGCGTTCGCCGGCCCATCGAGCCACGGGAGCAGAGGTGCCGCGGGCGAGCGACAGTGCTGCACGTCCAATCGCGTCAGCGCTACTTTCTCCCCCAGGAAGGAGAATCGGCTCCCCGATCACGTCAGCCCCGACGCGCCATGAGATCCAAGTCCGTCCGTGCCATCACCGTCATCACCGCGACGCTCCTCGCGCTCTCGAGCTCCATCGCCGCCGCACAGACCGACGCCGCGCTCACCCGGCCGTATTCCGCGGAGGACTGCTCGAGTTGCGCCGAGTGGAACGAGCCGCAGGCGCCGGTCAGGATTCACGGGAACACCTACTACGTCGGCACGCGCGGGTTGGCCGCGCTGCTGATCACGTCCCCCGAGGGGCACGTGCTCATCGACGGGGCGCTCCCGAGCTCCGCGCCGCTGATCCTGGAGAACATCCGCGCGCTGGGATTCGAGGTCGGGGACATCCGGCTCATTCTCAACTCGCATGCCCACTTCGATCACGCCGGCGGGATCGCGGCGCTGCAGCGAGCCTCCGGTGCCCGGGTCGCCGTGAGCGTGCCCAGCGCGCCCGTCCTCGAACGCGGCACCTCGACAGTCGGCGATCCCCAGCACGGCACCCTGCTCGACTTTCCCCTCGTGCGGGACGTGCAGCGCTTCGCGGACGGGGAGACCCTGCGGGTGGGCCCGATCGCCGTCACGCCGCACCTGACCGCGGGCCATACGCCGGGCGGGACCACCTGGACGTGGCGGTCCTGTGACGACGCGGGCTGCCTGGACCTCGTCTATGCGGACAGCCAGACCCCGATCTCGGCGGATGGCTTCCGCTTCTCGGACAGCCCCGCGTACCCCTCGGCCGTGGCCGACTTCGAGCGTGGGTTCCGGACGCTCGAGACGCTCTCCTGCGACATCCTGATCACCCCGCATCCCGGCGCCTCCACCCTGTGGGAGCGCCTCGAGCGAGGGCCCGCGGGACTGGTCGACCGGACGGCGTGCCAACGATACGCGACCGCGGGACGCCAGCGGCTCGCGCGCCGGCTGGAGGCCGAGCGCGCCGCTCGTTGAGCGCGTCCCCGCTCGCCCGGTTCTGGCTGATTCCGGGTCCACGGAACCGACCTGGTATTCGGATCGAGAGAGGGGCCTGGCGCGATATCCGCTGGGCCCCTCTCCTCGTGCTTCTCCCGCGAGCACGCGGGGGTTGCGATATGGGTAACCGCAACGTTACCTATTTCCCATGCCTCGAGTCCGTGCCAGCACCGACCCGTTCCACGCCGTGGCCGACGCCACCCGCCGCGCCCTGCTCGACCGGCTGCGGCTGGGTGACGCGCCGGTGGCGGAGCTCGCCTCGGGCTTTCGCATGAGCCGGCCCGCGGTCTCCAGACATCTGCGCATCCTGCGCGACGCGCGGCTCGTGCGTGAGCGCCGAAGTGGCACGGACGGCCGGCAGCGCGTGTACCAGCTCACTGCAGCGCCGCTGCGCGAGGTGGCGCAATGGACCGCCGCCTACCAGGCATTCTGGCCGGCCAACCTCGCCAGCCTCAAACGCCACCTCGAGGGCGCCGCCGGCGCCTCCTCCGCGAGCTCGCCCGCGGGCTCCCACGAGCACCCGTCAGAGGATCCCCACGCATGACCGCTCCCACCGCCGCCGCGCCCACCGCCCGCTTCGACGCCACCGAGGGCGTCGTGCGCACCGACGTGGAGATCGCCGCGCCGCCCGAGCGCGTCTTCCAGGCGCTCACCGATCCCCGGCAGCTGGCGGCGTGGTGGGGCTCGTTCGAGACGTACCGCACGCACGACTGGGCCGTGGACGCCCGGCCCGGCGGCCAGTGGAGCACGCGCACCACCGACGCGGCCGGCCGCGAGGGCACGCTGCACGGCGAGTACCGACTCGTGGACCCGCCGCGCCGCCTGGAGTACACCTGGCGCGCGAGCTGGGACGACGTCGCCGGGACGACGGTGCGCTTCGATCTCGAGCCCGCCGAGGTGGGCGGCGTGTCCGGCACGCGCGTCACCGTCACGCATTCGGGCTTCGGCGGCGCCACGGGCGGCGTCACCGCCCTCGCCGGCGCGCCGCACGCCGATGGCTGGATCCAGCGACTCACGCGCCTCGCGCGCCTCGCCGGCAGGCCCCACCCGCGCGCGCTTCGCGTCCCGCCGCACGCGCTCCAGCCCACGTGGCGCCGCGCCCGCCGCGCGCGGCCCCTGGTGGCGTGCTGACCGAGCCCGACGACCACGACGATCCCGACGACGACACCACCACGAGGACCCGAGCCCATGCCCACGATCTTCCCGCCGTCCATCATCGAACGCTCCAGCCGCGGCGAGCGCTCCTACGACATCTTCTCGCGGCTGCTGATGGACCGCATCATCTTCCTCGGCACGCCCATCGACGACGACGTCGCCAACATCGTGATCGCGCAGCTGCTCTTCCTGGAGTCGGACAACCCGGAGCGCGACGTCAACGTCTACATCAACTGCCCGGGCGGCTCGGTGTCGGCGGGGCTCGCCATTTACGACACCATGCAGTTCATGAAGGCCCCCGTGAGCACCATGTGCATGGGCTTCGCCGCGAGCATGGGCTGCTTCCTGCTCGCCGCCGGCCGGCCGGGCAAGCGCTCCGCGCTGCCACATGCGCGCATCATGATGCATCAGCCGTCGGGCGGCGCCCAGGGTACCGCGGCGGACGTGGAGATCCAGGCGCGCGAAGTGCTGTACCTGCGCTCCAAGATGAACGCGCTGATGTCGAAGCACACCGGACGTCCGGTGGAGCAGATCGAGCGCGATTTCGACCGCGACCGTTACATGTCCGCCGACGAGGCGAAGGCGTACGGGATCATCGACACCGTCGTCACCGCTCCGGGGGGCATCGTTGCGGAGAGCTCGCAGCCCACGCTGACCGCGTAGCGCGGCGGGCCGCCGCCACCCATGGAGCCGGCATGGCCACACTCCTCGCCTTCGTGCCGTTCCTTCTGGCCATCATCGTCTGGCTGGGCATCGCGATCGGTGGTGGCTACGTGGTGCTCCGGTTCCTTCGCGCGTACGAGAGCCGGGGCGCCGAGCCGCAGCGCCTGGTGGCGTTGACCAACCGGGTGCACGCGCTCGAGCAGACCATCGACCAGTTGGAGACGAGCGTGGGGGAGATCGCCGAAGCCCAGCGCTTCACCACGCGGCTGCTCACCGAGCGCGCCGGGGATCGCCAGTCGGGGCCGCCGAGAGGGCTGCCGGCGGGTGACGACGCGCGGTGAGGAGCGCTACTCGCAGCCGAGCCAGTCGATGAGGTCATCCCGCGGGAGCGCAGCGCCCTTCTTGTCATCTCGAGCGAGCGCAGCACCTAGCATTTGTCATCCCGAGCGAGCGCAGCGAGTCGAGGGATCTAGTGTCACCGGGGTCGTGGCCGGCCACCAGCACCGTACAGTAGATCCCTCGACTGCGCGGCCCTGCGGGCCGCTCCGCTCGGGATGACAAGCCAGCAGGGACGGGGGCTCCGCTCGGGATGACACGTGGGGGCGGAGCTTCCTGCCCTCCTGCCGGTCTTCTCC
>DATANT010000312.1:0-3707 GCA_036266115.1 Gemmatimonadaceae bacterium
CTGCGCCACACGTGGCAGACGGCTCTGCGTCCCGGGCAGGCGACGCTTCCGGAAGTAGCCGATGCCCTGGCCGTCACGTCACTGCTCGTCGCGCTCGCCTCGCTCGCCTCGCTCGCGTTCGTCGTGGATCTCGCGTTCTTCAGACGTGGCTTCACGATCGGCGGCTCTATCACTGTATCGCTCATCCTGCTAGGTAAGGCGTTCAGGGAGAGATGGCGAGCGACGAGGCGGTAGCCATCCCGGAACAACGCCAGCCATCCCTTCTCCGATGCCGCCCGACCGCCACATTGTCGGGCGGTGTTCGTTCGTCAGCTACTCCACTGCAGGTGAGCTTGCGCGACTGGCGGCTCGCGCACCGCTCTTCCACTCACGAGCAGATCGTGCTCACAGCGCGAAGATCGCCCCCACCCCCTGGCTCACCGCGGCCACCAACCGCTGCCACATGCGCTGGCCCCGGTGCACGCGGATGCCGACGAGCGCGTCGTGCAGATCGCGCGCGTGCCGCCACCGCAATTCGGGGCGCTTCTCCAGGCAGCGCGTGATGGTGCGCGCCAGCTCCGCCGGCACCCACGGCGCGCGCTCCGCCAGCGGCGGTGGGCGCATGGTGAGCACCCGCGACGCCACGAGCTGACCCGACGGCCCGGCGAACGGCGTGGCGCCGGTGAGCATCAGGTAGCCCAGCGCACCGAGCGCGTACAGATCGCTGCGTCCGTCCAGGTCCGGGTCGCCCAGCAGCTGCTCGGGCGCCATGTAGTGCAGCGTGCCCGCGGCCCGGCGTGTGCCGCCCGTGGTGTCCCAGGTGCGCAGCAGGGCCACGCCGAAGTCCACCAGCATCGGGCGGCCCGTGTCGCGCTCGATCAGGATGTTCTCGGGCTTGAGGTCGCGGTGCACCACGCCGTGCGCGTGCGCGTGCTCCAACGTGAGCGCGAGCGCGGCCAGCAGGCGCCGCGTCTCTTCGGGGTCCAGCCGCCCCACGCGCCGCAGCCGGTCGGCCAGCGACTCGCCGTGCACGTACTGCATCACCATGTAGAGCAGCTCCGGCGTCTCGCCGAACGTGTAGAGCGGCACCACATTGGGGTGGTTGAGCTGCGCGCCCAGCCGCGCCTCGCGGCGAAAGCGCTCGCGCGCCAGGTTGTCGCCCTCGGTATCCAGCAGCAGCTTGATGGCCACCACGCGGTGCAGCGCGCGGTCGCGCGCCAGGTAGACCGCACCCATGCCGCCGCGCCCGATGGCGCGCACGATCTGGTACTGCCCGCCGGTGGCGCGCTGGAGCGCCGCGCGCTCGGCGGCCTCGCGCTCGTCCGCGGCCGTGGCCGGGACGAACGTGATCGCGCCGCTCGACTTCGTTCGCCTGATGCTGATCATCGTTGCGTACCGCTGGCGCTCTCGAATGCGATGCTCCGGCATGGCGAAGCGGTCGGGGCCGGCGCGGAGAGACGCAGCCGGACTGACGATCCCTAAGGGAAGGGTCGTGCCAGACGACGCTCCCGCGTAACTATCTGCAAATACAGGATATAGACAATCGACGCCCCACCCGACCCCGGTCGAGTGCGTCCCGGATTCGAGACAGCGCGTCCGCCGGTGGGACAGTCGCTAGGTGACCCTCTCGCCGAGTCCAGAGTGGGACACGCGGCGGCGCCCGACGGTTTACAGGGAGGTAGGGATGCAAGCGCGAGCGCAGCTCCGGGCGGCCGGGCACGCCGATGGGCCGCCGCGGCGTACTCTGGGTGCACGCCGGACGGCGGCGCGGATCGCTCGGCTGCGTCAGCTCACGTCTGGATGAAGGCCAGCAGATCCGCGTTGATCTGCTCGGCGTTGGTCGTGGGCATCCCGTGCGGCAGGCCGGGGTACGCCTTGAACGTGGAGCGCTTCAGCAGCTTGGCCGACTTGGGAGCCGAGTTCGCGAATGGCACGATCTGGTCGTCCTCCCCGTGCAGCACGAGCGTGGGGACGTCGATCGCCTTCAGGTCCTCGGTGAAGTCGGTCTCCGAGAACGCCTTGATGCCCTCGGTGTGGGCCTGCACGCTCCCCATCATGGCCTGCCGCCACCAGTTCTGGCGCACGCCCTCCGATATCTTCGCGCCGGGCCGGTTGTAGCCGTAGAACGGCAGGGTGAAGTCCAGGTAATACTGCGCGCGGTTGAAGCCCGTGCCGACGCGGATCTCGTCGAAGATCTGCATCGGGATGCCGTCGGGATTGGTGTCGGTCTTGACCATGAGCGGCGGCACGGCGCTGATCAGCACCGCCTTCGCCACCCGGCCCTTTCCGTGCCGCGCCACGTACCGGGTGACTTCCCCGCCCCCGGTCGAGTGCCCGACGTGGATCGCGTCGCGCAGGTCGAGCGCGGCCGTGACCGCGGCGGCGTCGGCGGCGTAGGTATCCATGTCGTGTCCGGTCCACGTCTGGCTCGAGCGGCCGTGTCCCCGGCGGTCGTGCGCGATCACCCGATAGCCGCGCTGCAGGAAGAACATCATCTGCCCTTCCCAGTCGTCGGCGCTGAGCGGCCAACCGTGGTGGAAGACGATCGGCTGGCCCTGGCCCCAGTCCTTGTAGAAGATCTCGGTTCCGTCGCGCGTGGTGATTGTCGGCATGGTCACTCTCCTCCCGGCGAACGGGCCGCCGTCGGGGTCTCGGATCGGTGCTCTCGCGGCGAGCACGCCGCCCCTAGATACGTCACCCCGTCGAGAGATGAAAGCACGACCGTAGCGGCGGCACGACGGTAGACCGAACCGGACCTGGCGCGAGCACCACACTAAGTTGAGGCCAGCGCCGCGATCATCCCATCCGACCCATTTCACCTCACTCCGCTGCCCATGGCCGCGTCCGGTTCGCCGCTCAGACGGCTCGTCCTCCGCATGCTCGGGCTCATCCTCCTCGTGGATGCGATCGCCATCGGCGTCTTCTACGTCGCGAACCTCGAGCAGGCCGAGCGCAACGTGCGGCTCGCGTTCACCATCGGGTGGACGCTGGTGACGCTGGCCATCGTGCTCACGTCGTTGCGTCAGATCCGGATGGAGCGCAACCGCATCCGGCGTGGCGGAGGGCGGCGCTAGCGCCGTCTCCGCGGGGCGGTGACATCACCGGTCGTCACCTCGCGTGCGTGGTGCGCGCACCCCGCGAGATGATCCCGCGCACCGCTCGCGCTCCTGTCATGCCGCCGGAGAGAAGGCTCTCACTTTGTCCTCCCGCCGGAGGGAGTCATCCGTCGGACGGGGCCCTGTTCGTCATCCCGCCGGAGCGAGCGACGTAGTGCGGCCCATGTCGACATCCGGTAGGAGTGCAGCCCGGAGCGGGATCAGCCCTGCCTTGTCGTCCCGCCGGCGTGTGCGGCCCGGAGTGCATCCCCCTTGTGTCATCGCACAGGAGTGCAGCCGTTCCTTGTCATCCCGCGGGAGCGAGCCCCCAATTGTCATCCCGCAGGAGTGCGCCGTCCGCAGGGCCGCCCACGAGTGTCGGGATCGCCGTCCCGTCTCGTGATGCGCCTCCGCCGTGCCGGCCGGCCGCGGTGATCAGGGCGCGGGGTCGAACCGCCGCGAGGGAGAGCGATCCCGACACTCGCCCTGCCTCTCGGCAGGGCTCCTGCGGGATGACAACATGGGCCTGGCCCCGCCGTCCGTCAGCGCCCCTGACGGCTGACAGCGTGGCCTCGCCTCCCCTTCGGCCGCGCTCCGGCGGGATGACACCGTGCGTTGGCTCCGCGGACCTCA
>DATANT010000313.1:0-13796 GCA_036266115.1 Gemmatimonadaceae bacterium
AGGGATTCGTACGGGAGCGGAGCCCGAAAGTTTCCCTACTCCCCTCCGCTCGACGCCCAGCCCTCTCAGCTTCCCAGCGACGCCGTCCACGCCTCCGGCGACGCCACCTTCCCCACGTGGAAGTCCCCGAACTCCGCGTACTGCGCGCTCACCTCGTCGAACCGCATGTCGGTCACCAGCCGCTTGAACTCCAGCGGGTCCACGGCGAACAGGGTCACCCCCCACTCCCAGGCGGCCAGCCCCACGGCGCCGCTGATGATCTGCATCACCCGCCCGGCATACCGGCGGCCGGTGGTGCCGTGGGTGTACATCAGCCGGCTCCGCTCCTCCAGCGAGAGCGCGTACCAGTTCTGCCCGGGCGCGCGCCGCTTGCTCATGGGATAGAAGCTCACGTACGGCATCTCGTCGGGCGGCTCGGGGTACAGCCGCCGCCGCACGTGCGGGCTGGCCAGCTCGGCGGCACTCCGCTCGGCCAGCGCGGCCTCGTACGCGGCGTCGCCCGGCTCGCCGCCGCGCGCGGTGGCCTCGGCCGCCAGCTTCGCGGTCACGTGATAGAGCCCGGCCTCGGTGACGCTCAGGAAGGCGCTCTGGAGCCGCAGCCAGCGCGCCGCGGGCAGCGTGCGCGCGTGGTGCTGCACGGCCAGCAGGTCGTCCAGGGTGGGCCGCAGGTGCACCATCATGACGTCGGCCACACTCCCCACGAGCGGCACCACCCGGCTCCACCCACCCTCGGCGGGAGCGGCCATGGCGTGCAGCTCGGCGGCGGTGGCGTCCAGCGCACCACGGCGCGCGCCGGCGTCGGCCTGCAGGAGCGCGGCGTGGTCCACGGTATAGAGCTCGTGGAGGGCGTACCAGCCTTCCAGCGTTTCGGGAGGGAGCGCGGGTGCGGTCATGCGGCGTGGGGAAAGCGTGAATCGGTGATGCGGCGGCTCTGGAATCATAGCGCGTCGCGTGCCGCGGCGGCCCGAGCGTTGGCGTGGCGCTCGCGCCGGACGGTGACGGCGGCCGGCCAATCCGCCGTGGGCCCGGGAACCGCCCGCATCGGCTTCCCCGCCCCGACGCGCTACCTTTACCCATCGCCCATTCGCGATCACCACGCACTCACGCCACTAGCCCAGATACCGCGATGTCCTCGACCACGACCCCGACCCCGACCCAGCGCGCGACGGCGCGGGCCTCCACCGGCGGCCCGGTCTCGGCCTTTGCCCGCGAGCACTTCCGCCACTTCAACGCGGCCACCCTGGTGGACGCGGCCGACGCCTACACGGCCCACCTGGCCGCGGACGGCCGCATGTTCATCACGCTCGCCGGTGCCATGAGCACGGCGGAGCTGGGCCGCTCGCTGGCCGAGATGATCCGACAGGACAAGGTGGCCGCCATCTGCTGCACCGGCGCCAACCTGGAGGAGGACATCTTCAACCTGGTGGCGCACGAGCACTACGAGCGCGTGCCGCACTACCGCGACCTCACGCCGCAGGACGAGCAGGCGCTGCTGGAGCGGCACATGAACCGCGTCACCGACACCTGCATCCCCGAGATGGAGGCCATGCGCCGCATCGAGCAGGTGGTGCTGGCGGAGTGGGTGGCGGCCGACCAGGCCGGCGAGCGCTACTTCCCGCACGAGTTCATGTACCGCATCCTGCGCAGCGGCGCGCTCGAGGGCTCGTACCAGATCCCGCCCGAGAACTCGTGGATGCTGGCCGCCGCCGAGAAGAACCTGCCGATGTGGGTGCCGGGGTGGGAGGACTCCACGCTGGGCAACATGTACACGAGCCACGTGGTCACGGGCGAGGTGAAGAACGTCCACACGGTGCGCACGGGCATCGAGTACATGATGACGCTGGCCGAGTGGTACACCGAGACCTCCGCGAAGCACAGCATCGGCTTCTTCCAGATCGGCGGCGGCATCGCCGGCGACTTCCCGATCTGCGTGGTGCCCATGCTGCACCAGGACCTGCAGCGCGACAGCATCCCGGTGTGGGGCTACTTCTGCCAGATCTCGGACTCCACCACGAGCTACGGCAGCTACTCGGGCGCCGTGCCCAACGAGAAGATCACGTGGGGCAAGCTGGCGGTGGAGACGCCCAAGTTCGTGGTGGAGAGCGACGCGTCCATCGTGGCGCCGCTGATGTTCGCGCTCGTCCTGGGCTGGTGAGCCATCCTGCCCGCAGCGCGCCCGCGGGCGCGCTGCGGGCAGGATGCGGAGCGGTCCTTCTCTCCTGTCATCCCGAGCGGAGCGGCCCGCAGGGCCGCGCAGTCGAGGGATCTACGGTATCGTGTTGGTGGCCGGCCACGAGGATGGGACGCTAGATCTCTCGACTCGCTGCGCTCGCTCGAGATGACAATGGCAGGAGGCAGTGCTCCTCGGGATGACACGAGAGGGAGTAGTGCTCGCTCCGGATGACAACGGCGAGAGGGCGTCTCAACAGAGCCGATGCCCCTCTCGTTGCGCCCAGCGCACGTCCGTCACCCCATATCGGGCGGCCGAGCGGCGCACGTGTCGTTCACACGGCGGACCAGCGCGCCCCAGTCGTGCAGCTCGATCTCGCTCACCGACGCCGGATCCACGGCCAGCCGGTGGGCGAGGTCGAGCGGCATCCCCAAGGCGTAGGCTACCACGGCGCGGATGATGTCGGCGTGGCTCACCACGGCCACGCAGCCGCCCGCATGCTCGTCCCGCCAGCGCAGCAGCTCCGCCACCGCGCGCACCTGAGCCTCCAGCATCGTCTCACCCTCGGGGATCCGCGTCCCCGAGCGGACGCCGCTGTCATGGCGCCAGGTGGCGTCATCGGCCAGGGAGTCGTACGCGAGGCCCGTCCGCCCGCCGTAATCCAGCTCCGTGAAGGCGGCGCTCTCCCGCACGTCCACGCCGAGCCGGCGGGCGAGCGGCCGCGCGGTGAGCAGGGCCCGCTCGAGTGGGCTCGCGTAGAGCACCGTCACGCCCAGCGTCGCCACGTAATCGGCCAGCCGCTCGGCCTGCGCCACTCCCTCGGCATCCAGTGTGGTACCGGGCGCGCGGCCAGCCAGTAGGCGGCCCACGTGCGGCCCACTCGCGTGGCGCAGCAGCAGGACGCGGATCACGCGCCAGGCGACGCGTGGGCGAGCGCCGGTAACGACGCACCGCGCGCGGTATCGCTCATCCGCCCTCGCCGCCGCCCAGCACCGGCAGGATCTCTCCGGTGATGTAGCTGGAGTCCGATGGCGCGGCGAGGAACACGTACGCCGGCGCCAGCTCCTCGGGCTGCGCGGGACGGCCCATCTCCACGCCCTTCCCGAACTCGGCCACCTCGTCCGCCGGCTTGTCGGCGGGATTGAGCGGCGTCCACACGGGGCCGGGGGCCACGCAGTTCACGCGGATGCCGCGGTCCACCACGTTCTGCGCCAGCGACTTGGTGAAGGCGTGAATGGCGCCCTTGGTGGAGGAGTAGTCGAGCAGCGACTTCTGCCCGCGCATGCCGGTGACCGAGCCGCTGTTCACGATGGACGCGCCGTTCCCGAGGTGTGGCAGCGCCGCCCGGGCCATGTAGAAGTAGCCGTAGATGTTCGTGCGGAACGTGCGGTCCCACTGCTCGTCGCTGATGTCCTCCAGCCGCTCGGCGTGCTGCTGGAAGGCGGCGTTGTTCACCAGCACGTCCAGCTTGCCGAGCTCCTGCACGGTGCGCTCCACGGCATCGCGGCAGAACTGTGGGTCGGTCACGTCGCCAGGAATCAGGATGGCCCTCCGTCCCTCGGCCTCCACTGACCGCTGCGCCTCCCGGGCGTCGTCGTGCTCGTTGAGGTAGACGATGGCGACGTCCGCACCCTCGCGCGCGTAGAGCACCGCCACCCCGCGGCCGATGCCGGAGTCGCCCCCGGTGACGAGCGCCACCATGCCCCGCAGCTTGCCGGAGCCACGATACATCGGCGCCTCGTATCTGGGCCGCGGCGTCATCTCGCGCTCGGCGCCGGGCTTGGCCTGATGCTGCCTGGGCATCGGCGGCGACGGATAGGTGCGCGCGCCGGCCTGCACCGCCTCCTGCTTCGCCTTTCCGTTCCCGCCCTGCTTCTGCTGCGTCTTCTTCTCCTTCCGCTCGGCGTCGGCCTGGAGCTCCCGATTGCGCCGCGCGCCCTGCTCCCCCCGCGCGGCATGCCGGTCCGACCCCGCCGCGCCAGTCGCCTTGCGCGCGCTCCGCGTCCGCGGCTCGTCCTTCACCGTTCCCGACGCCTTCATTCCTCGTTCGCCATCACGCCGCTTCGCCATCGCCCTGTCCTCGCACGTCCGCTGGACCTGCTCGCTCGGGGCTGACCCGGCCTCCCCGGATCGCGTATCGCGCCCCATGTGGAGGCACGGCACGTCGCAACGAGCGGGCCGCCGAACGTGGGGAACGCGGCGTGCGGGAAGCACGACGCGCCCGAATGGCGGGCGCGACCGGCGCACGCTAGCCTACGGACGACGCCGGCTCGCGCCGTCGCCGAACTCACCACGTCCTCAGCCGCTACACCTCATGACGCCACCGACGTCCTCGCTCGCCGAGCGCCGACTCGAGACGCCACGCACGGCGCGCTATTACCTGATCGGCGAACAGGGCCCCGCGGTGCGCGACGTGTGGGCGTGCTGTCACGGCTACGGCCAGCTGGCGCGCGACTTCGCCGCATACCTCGAGCCGATCGCTGAGGAGGCCGGCCGACTGGGCGTGGTGCCGGAGGCGCTCTCGCGCTTCTACCTGGAGCGCGGGGAGCGCCAGCCACACGCGGAGCGGCCCGTGGGCGCGAGCTGGATGACGCGCGAGGATCGGGACGCGGAGATCCACGACCACGTCCGATGGCTGGACGCGGCCGTGGGCGACGCGCTCGGCACCTCCGGCGATGCCGCGGTGCGCTTCTCCTCGCTCGGCTTCTCCCAGGGGGCGGCCACCGCGTTCCGGTGGGCGCAGCGCACCACGCGCGCCGTGGAGCACCTGGTGATCTGGGGTGGGCTCGTGGCGCCCGACGTGATGGCCGACGTGGAGGCGGACCCCGGCGCGCTGCGCGCGAGACGCCTCACGCTCGTGGTGGGACGGTACGACCGCCTGGTGAACCGCGACACCATGGCCGCGCAGCATGCGGTGCTGCGGACGCTGGGCGACCGGTACCAGCTGCGGGAGTACGAGGGCGGGCACCGCATGGACCTGGAGACGCTGCGGCGCGTTCTCACGGACTGAGCGAGGCGCGGCACCGATCCTGCCCGGTGGGGCTCCGCGTTCCCGTCCGTCCCACTCCCCCCACCCATGCCGACGTCCCGCAAGCAGGCCCTTGCCGTCCCTTCCTGGCGCCGGCTCCCGGTGGGGGCGGAGCTCGCGCCGGATGGACGCACGCACCTGCGCGTGTGGGCGCCCGCTCGGGAGCGCGTGGAGGTGGTGGTGGAACGGGACGATGGCTCGGACTGGAGCACCCCGCTCGATCGTGACGAGACCGGCTACCACGCCGGCTTCGTGACCGACGCGCCGGCGGGCACGCGCTATCGCTTTCGCCTGGACGGCGGCGATCGTCTGTATCCCGATCCCGCCTCGCGCGCACAACCCGACGGGCCGCACGGGGCCTCACAGGTGGTGGACCCTTCCGCCTACACCTGGCACGACGGCGGGTGGCGCGGCTGCGCGCTCGCCGGCCAGGTGATCTACGAGCTGCACGTGGGCACCTTCACGCCCGAGGGCACCTGGGCGGCCGCGGAGCGGGAGCTGCCGGAGCTGGCGGCCACGGGGATCACGCTCGTGGAGGTGATGCCGGTGGCCGAGTTTCCGGGGCGCTTCGGGTGGGGCTACGACGGCGTGGACCTGTTCGCGCCCTACCACGGCTACGGCACGCCAGACGACTTTCGCCGCTTCGTGGACGCCGCGCACGCGGCCGGCGTGGGGGTGATCCTGGACGTCGTCTACAATCACCTCGGGCCGAGCGGCAACTACCTGCGCGAGTTCACGCCGCACTACTTCAGCGAGCGGCATCGCACCGACTGGGGCGACGCGATCAACTTCGACGGGCCCGACGCGGGCCCGGTGCGTGAGTTCTTCACCGCGAACGCGTCGTACTGGATCGCCGAGTTCCACCTGGACGGACTGCGACTGGACGCCACGCAGGAGATTTACGACGACTCGCCCCGGCACATCCTGGCCGAGATCGGCGCGAGCGCGCGCGAGGCGGCGGGCGAGCGTGCCGTGCTGCTGGTGGCGGAGAACGAGCGGCAGGACACCCGGCTGCTCCGCCCGATCGCGGAGGGCGGCTACGGGCTCGACATGACGTGGAACGACGACTTCCACCACACCGCGCTGGTGGCGCTCACGGGGCACGACGAGGCGTACTACCGCGACTATCGCGGCACGCCGCAGGAGTTCCTGTCGGCGGCCAAGCGTGGCTACCTGTATCAGGGGCAGCACTACCAGTGGCAGGGCGCGGGGCGCGGCGGATCGTCGCGCGGGCTGGCGCCCGCGCAGTTCGTGGCCTTCCTGGAGAATCACGACCAGCTTTCCAACTTTCCCTTCGGGCTGCGCACGCACGTGCTGGGGTGCGGCGGGCGACAGCGCGCGCTCACCGCGTGGCTGCTGCTCGGCCCGCACACCCCGCTGCTGTTCCAGGGGCAGGAGTTCGGCGCATCCACGCCGTGGCTCTACTTCGCGGACCACGAGCCCGAGCTGGCGACGCAGGTGTTCGCGGGTCGCCGGAGATTCCTGGCACAGTTCCCGAGCGCCGCCACCCCCGAGGTGCAGTCGCGCATCTCAAACCCGGCCGACCCGACCACGTTCGAGCGCTGCCGGCTGGACCTGGGCGAGCGCGAGCGGCACGCCGGCACGTACGCCATGCACCGCGACCTGCTGCGGCTGCGGCGCGGGGACCCGGTGGTGTCGCGCCAGGGCACCGATGGCATGGACGGCGCGGTGCTGAGCGACGACGCCTTCTGCTTTCGATGGCTCGCGCCGAGCGAGCGCGACGACCGCCTGCTGGTGGTGAACCTGGGACGCACGCTGCACGACGGCCCGGCGCCGGAGCCGCTGCTCGCGCCCCCGGCGGGCACGCACTGGCGCATCGCGTGGGACAGCGAGGATCCCCGCTACGGCGGGCAGGGGATGCCGGCGGTGGAGACGAGCGCCGGCATCCGCATTCACGGCGAGTCGGCGGCGCTGCTCGTCGCCACCCCCGCCGGAACCGAGGAGCTTCCCGACGCCGCCGACCAGCCGCCCACCCACGACTGACTGGCTGGCCTGGCTGGCCCGCGTGGGCTACGTGGCCAAGGGCAGCGTCTACCTGATGATCGGCCTCTTCGGGCTGCTGGTGGCCGTGGGGCTCGCCGAGCGTGGGCGCGGCTCGTACGGCGCCATGGTCGCCGTCGCGGGGCTGCCGCTGGGCCGGTGGCTGCTGGTGGCGCTGCTGCTCGGACTCGTGGGCTACGCCGCGCTCTCCTTCGTGGCCGCGGTGGCCGCCCCGGAGCAAGGGCGCACGCGCGCCGGGATGATCTCGCGCGCGGCGGACGCGCTCACCGGCGTGGTGTACGCGGCGCTGGCGGCGGGGGCGCTGCAGCTGCTGGTGCTGCCGTCTCACGAGGGCGGGCGACTCATGGAGGACGTGACGCGGCGTGTGCTCGGGTGGCCGGGTGGGGCGCTGGCGATCGGGCTGGCGGGCGCGGTGGTGCTGGCCGCGGGCATCGGGCTGATCGCGCGAGCCGTGCGCCCGCGGTTCGGCATGCCGCCGGCACGGGGGCGCGTTCCCCGCTGGGCCAGACGCGCGGCGCGACCGCTGGCCCGGGTGGGCGCGGCGGCGCGCGGGGTGATCTTCTGCACCTGTGGCGCACTCGCGGTGCAGGCGGCATGGACGCGCGAGCCCGGCGAGGTGGCGGACGTGGGGGGCGCGCTCACGGCGCTGGCCGCGCGCCCGGCCGGCGCGTGGATCGTGTTCGTGCTCGCCGTGGGCTGCCTGTGCTACGGCGCCTACCAGCTACTCAAGGCGCGCTACCGCGCCATCGTCGTGCGGGCCGCGCCGCCGGCATGACCGCTGCCGGCGGCCATCGCTGCCTGCCGGCCCTGTCCAGGGTGCGTGCGGCGGCTATAGCTTTGGACCAGCCCGATCACCCCAACCCGCAGCATCCGTCGTGACCACAGCCATGTCCCGCATGGAGATCACCGCACCGTGTCCGCTGGCCGGCGCGCTTGCCGCCCGCCTCCGTGACGCTCGCGACGAGCTCGCGAATCGGTGGCTCGAGCGCATCAGCGAGCGCGTGACCCTGGACCCGAACCTGGTCTTCCCCACGGACGAGCTGCTGGATCACGTGCCGCTGCTCGTGGACGGCATCGCCGACTACATCGAGAACCCGTCCCAGACCGTGTCGGCCATGGCACCGGTGCTGGACAAGGCGATGGAGCTGGGCGCCCTGCGCCATGCCCAGGGGTTCGACGAGTACCAGGTGCTCAAGGAGTACGAGATCTTCGGCGGCGTGCTGTACGCATTCACCACGCGTGCCGTGGACGAGATCGAGGAGCCGTGCACGCGCGCCGAGCTGTTCGTGTGCGCGCACCGGCTGTTTCACGCGGTGTCGACCATCCAGCAGGCCACCACCACGCAGTTCCTGCGGCTCGCCAAGGCACAGGTGGCGGAGCGCGAGGAGCGGCTGCGCGCGTTCAATCGCGCGCTCACGCACGAGTTCCGCAATCGCATCGGCGCGGTGATGGGCGCGGCGCAACTGCTCGACCTGCCGCGGCTGCAGGTGCACGAGCGCGAGCGGCTGGTGTCGGTGGTCACGCGCAACGTGGACGACATGCGCCGGACGCTGGAGAACCTGCTGGAGCTCTCGCATACCGATGGCGACTCCCGGCAGCAGCGCCACGTGCGCCTGCCGCAGGCGGTGGCCGAGGTGATGCGGCAGCTGCGCGATCTCGCGCGCTCGTCCAGCGTGGAGATGCGTGTCGCGGGCGACCTGCCGGACGTGGAGGTGAGCGCCGCCGCGGTGGAGCTCGCGCTCACCAACCTGCTGGCCAACGCCATCAAGTACGCCGATCGGGCCAAGGCGCCGTGCTGGGTGGAGGTGCGCGCGCACGACGGCGTGCAGCAGGGCGGCACCCCGGAGATCGTGGTGCAGGTGGTGGACAACGGCCTGGGCGTGCCGGAGTCCAAGCGCGACGGCCTGTTCCGGCGCTTTCACCGCGCGCACACCGACACCGTGGCGGACGTGGACGGCACGGGGCTGGGGCTGAGCATCGTGCGCGAGACGATCGAGTCGCTGGGTGGTCGCGCGTGGGCGGAGTTCCGCGACGACGGCTCGGTGTTCGCGTTCACGATCCCCGGCCGGCGCGCCTCGGACCGAGCGGACGGCGCGGAGCGGCGGGACTCGATCGAGTGGTGACGTCGTGAGCGCCGGGGTCCTGCGCAACATCGGGCTGGTCGCCACCTGTCCGGCGGACGGCGGTCAGGGCGAGCTGGGGCTCATCCCGCAGGCCGCGCTGGCGTGGGATCAGGGCACCGTGGTCTGGGTGGGACGCGAGGCGGACCTCCCCCCGGAGCTCGCTCGCCGCGAGGCGATGGACGCCGGCGGCCGGCTGGTGGTGCCGGGGCTCGTGGACTGCCACACGCACCTGGCGTTCGGCGGCTGGCGCGCCGACGAGTTCGCGCAGCGCATCGCGGGCGCGAGCTACCAGGAGATCGCCGCGGCCGGCGGTGGCATCGCGAGCACGGTGCGGCACACGCGGGGCGCCACCGAGGCGGAGCTGCTCGCCCTGGCCACCTCGCGCGCGCGGGAGATGCTCGCGCTGGGCGTCACCACGATCGAGTGCAAGAGCGGCTACGGCCTGGACGAGGACACGGAGCTGCGCCTGCTCCGCGTCTATCGCGCGCTGGCCGAGCGCGGGCCGTCGCGCATCGTGGCGACGTTCCTGGGCGCGCACGTGGTGCCGGCGGAGCTGCGGGCGGACCGCGAGTCGTACGTGCGGCTGCTCACGGACGTGCTGATCCCGGAGATTGGCGCGGCTGGCCTGGCGCGCTGCTGCGACGTGTTCGTGGAGGAGGGCGCGTTCACCGTGGACGAGGCGCGGCGCATCCTGCGTGCGGGCCAGGCGCACGGCCTGGCGGCGAAGCTGCACGCGGACCAGCTCTCGGCGGGCGGCGGCGCGGAGCTGGCCGCGGAGCTGGGGGCGCTCTCGGCGGACCACCTGGAGTGCGTGTCGCCCGCGGGGATCGAGGCGATGGCGGCGGCCGGGGTGGTGGCGGTGAGCCTGCCGATCGCCACGATGTATCTGGGGCAGCGGCCGATGCCGGCGCGGCGGTTGATCGAGGCCGGCGTGGCGGTGGCCGTGGCCACGGACTTCAACCCTGGCACCGCGCCCAGCTGGCACCTGCCGCTGGCGCTCACGCTCGCGTGCACGATGCAGCGGATGACGCCGGCGGAGGCGTTGAAGGGCGCGACGACCATTGCGGCGCGAGCGATCGGGGCCGCGGATCGCGTGGGCGGGTTGAGCGTGGGGATGGCCGCGGACTTCGCGGTGATCGACGCGCCGGATGTGAACCAGTGGCTGTATCAGTTCCGGGCGAATGCGTGCGTGACGACCGTCGTGGCGGGATCGGTGGTGTGGGAGGCGGGGGCCGGGCTGCGGTAGCCGCGCGCGAGCGTGAGGCGAAGCCCGCGCGCGTTCCTGCCGGCGCGCCGCCGCCCGCGCACCGCCGCCCCCTCGGCGCCGCTATCCGCGCATCGGCAACTGGATCCCCTCCCTGCTCGCCGTCGCCACCGCGATCTCGTAGCCGGCATCCGCGTGGCGCGCGACGCCGATGCCGGGGTCGTTGGTCAGCACGCGCTCCAGCCGCTCGCGCATTTCCGGCGTGCCGTCGGCCACGGTCACCTGACCCGCGTGCAGCGAGTTACCGATGCCCACGCCGCCCCCGTGGTGAAAGCTCACCCACGACGCGCCGCTGGCGGTGTTGAGCAGCGCGTTCAGGATCGCCCAGTCGGCAATGGCGTCGCTGCCGTCGCGCATGCCCTCCGTCTCGCGGAACGGCGAGGCCACGCTGCCGGTGTCCAGGTGGTCGCGGCCGATCACGATGGGCGCCCTGAGCTCGCCGCGCGCCACGAGGTCGTTGAGCGCCACGCCGAAGCGCGCGCGGGCCCCCTGCCCCAGCCAGCAGATGCGCGCCGGCAGCCCCTGGAACTGGATCTTCTCGCCCGCCAGCGTGAGCCAGCGCCGCAGCTGCGCGTCCTCGGGAAAGAGCTCGAGCGCCAACTCGTCGGTGCGGCGAATGTCCGCGGGATCGCCGGAGAGCGCGACCCAGCGGAACGGGCCCTTGCCCTCGGCGAACAGCGGCCGGATGTAGGCGGGCACGAAGCCGGGGATCTCGAACGCGTCCGTCACCCCGCGGTCCAGCGCCACCGTGCGGATGTTGTTGCCGTAGTCGAATGCCACGGCGCCCCGGCGCTGCAGGGCGAGCATGGCGCGCACGTGCTCGGCGATGCTCGCCTCCGCCCGCTCCACGTAGAGTGCCGGATCGGTGCGGCGCAGGTCGGCGGCGGCGTCCAGCGAGAGGCCGGCCGGCACGTAGCCGTTGAGCGTGTCGTGCGCGCTGGTCTGGTCGGTCACGACGTCCGGCGTCACGCCGCGGCGCACGAGCTCGGGCAGGATCTCGG
This sequence comes from Gemmatimonadaceae bacterium, assembly GCA_036266115.1. Taxonomy (GTDB): domain Bacteria; phylum Gemmatimonadota; class Gemmatimonadetes; order Gemmatimonadales; family Gemmatimonadaceae; genus DATANT01. Next base: position 11,609 of record DATANT010000313.1, read on the forward strand.
CTGCGTTGCCCACCCGCCCCACCGAGAGCGGCTGCCGGCGCTCCACCGCCTCCCGGATCATGGCGAGCGCCGAGTCCAGGTCGTGCGCGATGCGGTCGCAGTAGCCGGTGTCCAGCCGCTTCCGGATGCGCGCCTCGTCCACGTCGACGCCCAGGATGGCCGCGTCGAGCATGGTGGCCGCCAGCGGCTGCGCGCCACCCATGCCGCCCAGTCCCGCGGTGAGCACGAAGCGGCCCGCCAGCGAGCCGCCGAAGTGCTGCGTGGCCACGGCACCGAACGTCTCGTAGGTGCCCTGCACGATGCCCTGCGACCCGATGTAGATCCACGAGCCCGCGGTCATCTGCCCGTACATCGTGAGGCCGAGCGCCTCCAGGCGGCGGAACTCGTCCCAGTTGGCCCAGCGGCCCACGAGATTGCTGTTGGCGATGAGCACCCGCGGCGCCCACACGTGGGTGCGGAACACCGCCACCGGCTTGCCACTCTGCACGAGCAGCGTCTCGTCGCCCTCCAGCTGCTGCAACGCGCGCACGATGGCGTCGAACGCCTCCCAGTTGCGCGCGGCCTTGCCGGTGCCGCCGTACACCACCAGGCGCTCCGGGGCCTCGGCCACCTCGGGGTCCAGATTGTTCATGAGCATGCGCAGGGCGGCTTCCTGCTGCCATCCCTTGCAGCTCAGCGTCGTACCACGCGCGGCGCGGATGACGCGCGCGCTCTCCATCGTCGAGACGGCCATCGAGCTCTCCTGGCGGGGCCGCGCGCGGCGCGGCTCGTGGCGGCACCGCGCACCGTCTCGGCGCGCGGCGACTGCTCCCAATCTACTACGGCCGCCGGCCGCTGCGCGGCGCCGTGCGCGGCTCCCGCCCGCCACCATCGGTGAGCAGCTGCGCGATGTCGCGCGCCTCTTCCTCGTCGCCCGCGCGCACGGCCAGCACGATGGACTCCGGCGACTCCGCGGCGCGCGCGTACCAGGGATTCGGGCGCCGGCGCCGCATGCGGCCGAACAGCCCCCCGAGCACGGCGCCGAGCACCGTGCTGAGGTTGGGACCCACGAGTTGGGCGATGGCGGCCGGGCCGGGCCCCACGTCCTCCGGCAGGGCGAGGATGATGAACGAGATCGCCGCGCCCACGAGCAGGCCCGTGATGCCGCCGATGCCGGCCCAGCGGAACATCTCGTGCCCCGGCGGCCGCGCACGCCCCGCGTAGAAGCGGTCGGATGCCGCTCGCGAGACGATCACCTCCACGGTGTCGCGCGGCACGCCGGCGATCTGCAAGCCGCGCACGGCCGCGTCCACGGCATCCGCGGTGTCGAAGAGGGCGGTGACCACGAGCCGCTCCTGTCGGGGACGCGCGGGCCGCCCGTGCCCCCGGTCGTCGTCCCGGAGGGTCGGCGCCGCACCCGCGGACACCGCGCGCGGCAGCTCGGTCTCGCTCATGGTGGGGATCCTCCCTCGGTCGCCTGCAACTCCGCGGCGGTCCAGGGCTGGGTGCGGCTCGCATCGGCCTCTCGCAGCTTGCTGACGAGGGCGACGTCCACCGCCGGCGCGGCGTTCGGCGCGAGCTGCCGGATGTACGTGACCACGGCGGCGATGTCCTGATCGTTCAGCTGGTTGTCCCAGGCGGGCATCGCGCCGTCGTAGGCCTGTCCGGCCACCTGCACGGGCCCCTGGAGCCCGTGCAGCACGATGCGGACGGGAATCTCCGGCGCGCCGGTGACCCACTCGGAGCCGACGACGGGCGGGAACGCGCCGGCCATCCCCTGCCCGTTGGGCTGATGGCACACGGAGCACCGCTTCGCGTAGATGTCCTGTCCCGCCTGCACCGGGTTCACCGCGACGGTGGAATCCTGCGTCTGCGCGGCGGCGGTCACCACGGCGTCTCCACGCCGGAGCGCCACGTGCGTCCGCGCGTCGAACGTGCCGCCGTAGCGACCCAGGTACCAGCCGCCCCAGAAGATGGCCACCACGGCGGCCACCCACACCCACCACGGCACCGGCTCGCGCCCCTCCTCGGGATCGCTGGGCTCGCGGACGATGGCGCGGTGCAGCAGCTCCACGTCGGGCTCCAGATCGGGACGCCGCGCCGGCGTCTCGCCGGGCGGCACTCCGCCAGTCGTCACATCGCGTGGCGGCGTCATGGCATGGTGTGCGCGACGCGGCGGCCCGCGGAATCCCGCGCCCCCGCTGGCGCC
>DATANT010000314.1:0-3192 GCA_036266115.1 Gemmatimonadaceae bacterium
GCTCCAATACGTCCGGCCTGCTGCTCGGCGCGCTGCGCTCGCCGCCGGAGTTCAACAACCCGCAGTACCTGGACACGCTCTCCGGACTGCACCAGTCCTATCGCTTCCGCAACCCGACGGCGGGCAGCCTGCAGACCGGGCGCGGGTACGACAACCCGTACTTCACGCTCAACAATCCCGGCAACACGAGCGAGCTGGGGCGGTTCATCGGGAACGCCAACATCGAGTGGGGAGCGCTGGACTGGCTGCGTCTGAGCTACACGTTGGGCGCGGACTACTACTCGGACGACCGCGTGGAGGCGCTGCCGTTCACGTCGTCGAGCCAGCCCGAGGGCAACGTGACGCGATTCTCGAACAACAACCTCGAGATCGACCACAACCTGCTCGCGATCATGACCCACGACTTCTCGCCGAACGTCTCGGCGCGGCTGACGCTGGGTCAGAACCTGAGCTCGCGGCGCTATCGGAACTTGTTCTCGCGCGGCACCGGGCTCATCGCGCCGGAGCCGCTGGCGCTGCAGAACACGATCAGCGTGCCGCCGCCCACGGAGTTCAAGTCGCTCCGGCACGTGGAGGCGTACTTCGGGCAGGCCGAGATCACGCTGTGGGATCAGGTGTTCATCAACATCGGCCTCCGCAACGACGGCTTCTCCACGTTCGGAGAGTCGGATCGCCGCGCCAACTATCCCAAGGCCGCCGTGGCCTGGACGTTCACGGATCTGCTGGGGGACAACGAGAACACGGGGTGGCTGAGCTTCGGCAAGCTGCGCGCAGCCTATGGCGAGACGGGGCGGGAGCCGCCGGTGTACGGCACCATCACGGCGCTCAGCTCGACGAGCGTGTTCGGCAGCGGCTTCGGTGACGTCATCACCTCGTCGCAGTCCGGCTCGGGTGGCCTGGTCACGGGGCTCCAGCTCGGAAACAGCGACCTGAAGCCCGAGCGCAACAAGGAGTGGGAGATCGGCACGGACCTGGGTCTCGTGGATCAGCGCATAGACCTCGGCTTCACGTACTACGATCGCACGTCCACCGACATCATCCTGCCGGTGCCGGTGAACCAGTCGCAGTTCGGCGCGACCCGTCGCCTCACCAACGGTGGCGAGATCACCAACAAGGGCGTGGAGGTGACGCTCAACGCGCGCGTGCTGACGATGCCGAACTTCGGCTGGGACGTGGGGCTGAACTTCGGCCGCAACCGCGGCAAGGTGAACTCCCTGGCCGGTGGCATCGAGTTCATTCCCTACAACAACGAGGGCTTCACGGGCTCCATCGGCTCGTCCACGGTGGGCTTCGCCCCCGGCGTGATTCGCGGCAACGACTTCGTGCGCTGCGGTGTCACGGATGCCTCGTTCGCGGTGGAGGGCGGCACCCTGGGTGACGCCTGCGCCGGCGCGCCGAGCGGCGCGCTCTATCTGGGCAGCGACGGTCTGCCGGTGGTGGACCCCAACGAGCGCGTGATCGCCGACCCGAACCCGGACTGGATCGGCGGCATCAACATGGCGTTCACGCTGTTCCGGAACTGGCGCGTGACCGGGCTCCTGGACATCCGCGAGGGTGGGCAGGTGTGGAACGGCACGCGTGCGGCGCTCTACAACTTCGGCACGCACAAGGACACCGAGATCTTCCGGGAGCGCACGGGCCAGTTCGGCCGTGACTTCCTGACGGACGTCTATCCCAACGTGGCCGGTCCGGGCGCGGGCGTGCAGGCGTTCAACAACGCCGCCGACTGGGAGGCGTGGTTCCGCGGCGCCGGCGGCAGCTTCGGCGACGTGCAGGCCCAGTTCATCGAGGACGGCAGCTTCGTGAAGCTGCGGGAGATCGGCGTCAACTACACGGCCGATCAGCCGTGGGTGCGCGAGCGGCTCGGACTGACGAGCGTGGACATCCGCGTGGCCGGCCGCAATCTGGGCACGTGGACGGACTACACCGGTCTCGATCCCGAAGCGAGCCTGGGCGGTGCCGAGTACCTGACGCAGGGGCTGGACTTCTTCAACAACCCGCAGACCCGCTCCTGGGTCATCGGGATCACCCTCAACCGCTGATGGAGAGCCCCATGAAAAACGCATGGAAGGTCCTCCCCATCGCCATGCTGGCGGTCGGCGTCGCGGGGTGCAACGACTTCCTCACCGGTGGTGAGTTGAGCACGGATCCCAACCGTCCCACCACGGCCACGAGCCGTCAGCTCTTCACCGGCGTGCAATCCAATCTCTGGGCGTTCTACGCCAGCGACATGGTGCGGGTCACCGAGATGTGGGCGCAGCAGATGCAGGGCAACGTGGGACAGTACCAGAACCTGTTCACCTACGGGGTGAGCGAGCAGACGACGAACGGGTTCTACGCCGGGCTGTATATCGGCGGTGGGCTGGTGGACGTCCGCTCGCTGCAGCAGAGCGCGCTCACGGAGGGCGATACCCTGTTCCTGGGCATCGCGCAGGTGCAGGAGGCGCTGCTCATGAGCGTGGGGGCGGATCTCTTCGGCGACGTCGTCTACTCCGAGGCGCTGAAGGGCGATTCGCTGCCGAACCCGAAGCTGGACCCGCAGCTGGAGGTGTACGACGCGCTCCTCGCGCTGCTGGACCAGAGCATCGCGAACATGGCGTTCACCGGCCCCACCAACGTCGGTCCCGGCGACGCGGACCTGTCATATGGTGGCGATCCCGTCTTGTGGACCAAGTTGGCCCACACGCTCAAGGCGCGGATCCTCGTGCACACCGCCGAAGTGCGGCCCGACGTCTGGCCGACGGTGCTCGCCGAGGCCAGCCAGGGGTTCACCGACCCGTCCGAGAACTTCGTGGCGGCGTTCTCCGGTGCGTCCGGTGAGCAGAACTTCTACTACCAGTTCACCGTGGTGCAACGGGAAGGGTACTGGACGCCGTACACCCCGTTCGTCCAGATGATGGTCACCCGCGGTGATCCGCGGCTCACGGATTACTTCAACGCGACGCAATCCGGCCTGAGCGCCGCGCGATCCGATCCGGCGTACACCCAGCCGCTCATCCTCGCCAACGAGAACCTGCTGGTGTGGGCGGAGGCGGCGTACCGCACGGGGGACGAGGGGACGGCGGTCACGCAGCTCAACGCCGAGCGCGCGCTGGCCGGCCTGCCGGCCGTGAGCCCCACGGGGCCGGCGCTCCTGCAGGAGATCCTCACCGAGAAGTACATCGCCACGTTCCAGACCAACGAGGGATGGAA
>DATANT010000315.1:0-7305 GCA_036266115.1 Gemmatimonadaceae bacterium
CCCACCCGCTCGGCGTCGTGCGCACCGCTGGCCCGCAGCAGCCAGAAGCCTACGGCCGGGCTGCCAGCGTCCCCGGCCACGGCGTCACCGAAGCCCACGTGCAGGTACCGGTCGCCGGTCGGGCTGGGCGCGTCGAACAGCACCCGCGCGCCGAACGCCGCGCGGTAGAAGGCCAGCGCCTCCTCGTAGTCGCGCACGAGAACGACGAGGCGACCGATGGCGAGGGGCGAGGCCGTGGGCGGCGCGACGAGGATGTCGGACATGCGCGAGAGTGCAGGGTGGTATGGAGGTCGACCCCGGCACGCGAGCGCCCCGGACGCTCCCGCGTGGAACGACGACTGCTCGTCGCCCGGTGCTCGGCGTTGAGCCACGGGGGAGTCGAGCTCACCATCGGGACGAACGTACGCGCGTCGGTGGACGCGTGCCAGGAGAGGTGGATGCCGCGCGCGCTACGCCGCCGCGCCGCTCTCCCCGAGCCGCGCGCGCAGATCCAGCAGCAGCCGTTCGCGCTCGTGCAGGCGCTCCTTGAAGGCGGGCGTGTCCGTGTGGAAGATCTCGGAGCGCAGATCGCTCAGCGCGCTGTCGAGCAGATGGCGCAGCTCGCTCGCTTCGTCGGGTGACAACGTGACTTGCATGGGGAATCCTCCGTTCGGTCCGCCGCGGACACCGGTCGGGGTGCCGTCATCCGCCACGAACCCTCATGGAAGTTCGGGGCCACCCCGCGGCGGAGCTCGGCGAGCTCAGCGCTCGACCGCGGCTTCCCATCCGTCATACTCACTGCCGAGCGCGGCCGCGACGGCCTGCAGGCGGGTGCTCGCCGCGCGGATGGCCTCCTCCGTGGGGACCATGGCGCCCGAGACGAGGCACAGCCACCCGGAGCTCATGGCTGAGGTGAGGCAGACGCAGAGGCGTCCGATCGAGCTGGCCCGGTCTGCGGCTCCGGCGCCACCGTCAGCCGATCGCGCCCTCCACCAGCTCGTCCGCCGCGCGCGGGTCGGCGGCCACCGCCGCCATCACCGGCAGCGCGAAGCCGAGCAGGCCGCGCGCGGGCAGGAGAAAGCACGCGGCGTCACCCACCAACCCACCCCGGTTCCCGGATGCGGCGAGAAAGCGGTCCACGATGCGCGCGAAGAAGCGATCCGGCCAGTTCGTGTGCGCACCGCCGTCCGCCGTGTCCACCTCCTCCATCTCCCGCCACACCCGCGCGCCGTTCTCCACCACGGGAACCCGGAACCGCGCGATGCGCTTGCCCGGGAACTCGGCAACGTGCTCCGCGTAGTGCAGGAAGGTGACGGTGTCGTGGTCGCAGCCGAGCAGCAGGATCCTGCCATCGAGCTCCACGAGCCGATCGAGCGCCGAGTGGCGCCCGAGGGCGTGGTTCCACGGCTGGCGCGAGAACAGGTAGTCCGTCTGCCTGCCCCAGGCCACGAAGCGGGCCGGATGCGGATTGACGCGCGACCCGGGATACGTGCGCAGGAGCTCGACGAGTGCCCCATTGTCCCGACTCGACCTGGCGGTGTACGGGTCGAACGCCGGCAGCTTCTCGAGCAGCTCGGCCTCCTGCTCGGCCGTGAGGTTGCCGCGGCCCACCTCGTCCACGTAGTCCGGGCAGCTCGCGTACATCAGCAGGGTGCCGTCGTCGGTGAGCGCGTCCTTGAGCGCGAGATGGATCACGTCCGGCCCGCCCGCCACCGCGCCCACCGCGCGCACCGAGGCGTGCACCATCACCACGTCGCCGCGTGCGACGCCAAGGGCGCGGAAGTCATCCGCGAGTCGTTGTCGGGAGTGCATGCGGTCGCGTCCTCACGTCATGATCCGCGTGGTCGAGCGTCCGCGCTCGAGCGCGAGACGGACGCCGCCCGACCAAGATGTGCCACGCCCACGAGGTGCACCAGCCGGGCATGATCTCAGGAGAGGAGCAGCCCCACGAGAAACGTGAACGTCGCCTCCACTCCCACGTGGAGCACACCGTTGGCGACCTTCTCGCCGAGGCTCGAGCCGCCCTTCTCGTCTGGCCGGGCCACGGCGCGCCCGCCGGCCACCGGCCGCTCGCTCGGCGGCGCCAGGCGGGCGCGGACGGCGTCGTACTCGCCGGCGTCCAGCCACACGCCGCCGCAGGCGGTGCACCGGTCGATCTCGATACCCTCCACGCGCTCACCGGCGAGGCCGCGCGCACACGATGGGCAACCGCGGTCACCCGGACGCCGGAGCGCCACGCCGCGCGGCCGGCGACTGGATGGCGGCAGCGCGTCCGGCTCGGGAGCGGATCGCGCGAGGGTCTCACCGTCGATCCAGACGCCCGCGCACTCGCCGCATACGGCGAAGGACGCCACGCCCTGGGAGTGTGACACGAGCGGGTGGCTGTCGGCCGGGCAGCGCAGCATGGGCGAGGGCTGAAGGGAGGCGTGGTGGATGACGTCCACCGATATCGCGTGAGGATCGGCGGGCAACGCGCTACATGTCGCCGAGCGCGCCCGGCGAGCGTCGCAGCCGTTCGAGCAGCGCGTAGCCCGCCGGCCACGCGCCCAGACCGCTCGCCCCGTTGACGTGCCCCACCGCGCCCGCCTCCACGAACGCGCTGCCCCACGCCTCCGCGTAGGCGCGCGCGCGCGGCATGGTCACGTACTCGTCGTCCGTGCTCGCCACCACCGTGCTCGGGAACGGCAGCGGCCGCAGGGGCATGGGCGCGAAGCCCGTGGGCCCGGCCGGATAGTTCGGCCCCTCGGGATCGGTGGGTGCCACGAGGAGCGCGCCCCGGATGCGCGAGACGTGTACGTCGGGCGCGGCGGCCGCCCAGTGCGCGACCAGCGCGCAGGAGGAGCTGTGGGCCACGAGCACCGCCTGACCGTCGAGCGCCGCGACCGCCGCGTGGAGCGAGGCGACCCAATCACCGCAGCGCGGCGTCGCCCAGTCGGCCTGCTGCACGCGCCGGCAGGTGGCGTCCATGCGCTCCCAGTGGCTCTGCCAGTGATCCGGCCCGGAGTCGAACAGCCCGGGCAGGATGAGCGTCGTGATCGTCGACGCCGCGCTGCCGGAACTCACGCCTGCCGCACGGTGGACTGGACGTACGCGAGGATCTCGCTCCGGCGGGGATGCGCGGCCACCCACGCGGCGAACTCGCGTGTGCGATCGTAGTCCGTGCCCAGCTGCCGCTGGAACTGCGCCTCCGCGCGCTGCCGCCGCTCGTCGTTGCGAGCGGCGAATTGCCAGCCCGGGCCGAACATCTGGTGCACGTCGTCGTGCAGCCCCCGCGCGCGCAGCGTCTCCCACTCGGCGCGATCGAACCAGACGCCGTGGCAGCCGCCGCAGCGATCGAGCGCGAACGGCACGCCGTGCCCCACGCGATGGCGCGCGAGCAGGTGGTCGCAGTCCGGGCAGCGCCGCACTCGACCATCGGGCGCGACGGCCAGCTCGCCCCCCGCTTCGGGCGGCACCTCCGCCACGTCGCCGGGCTGCCGCTCGCGCCAGGTGAGATAGTCGCCGAAGCGGAACCAGTGGCCGGCGCAGCTATCGCACGTGAAGGCGGGCAGGCCGGCCTCGAGCTCGACTCGGTGCATCCGGGCGTGATCGACGGGACAGTTCATGGCGGCGGGACGGGAGTGAGGGCGCGCGTCCGCACGCCCTGAGGTCGGACGCGCGGTCGATGGTAATAGATGGCCGCCGCAATGGCCGCGCAATCCATCGCGCGCTGGCGATGCGCCCGAAACCTCGTGGCGCGCCACGGCGTAGTTCCAACGCCCTCACTTCGGAGATTGCCGTGTTGCGTTGGAGAGTTGCAGCGGCCTCGATGGCCATGCTCATGCTGGTTGGCGCTGGTGTGTTCGGGCTTCGGCCCTCGGCCGACGCGGACCAGCGCCGCGACGTGAGCTACGGCTGGCGCGACGATGCCGCCGTGCTGGCCGATGACAGCGCCGACCGCGTGGCCGGCGAGGAATGCGCGACGTCGCAGCGCATGTCGGACAGCACGTTCTGGTTCGCGCGCGAGGTGCGTCGCGCCGTCGCGGTTCGGGCGACGAGCGGCGACTCGCTCACCTGACGCCGCGGACGCTCGGGGCTCGGCGCTCGGCGACGCCGAGCGCCGAGCGTGGGCTCACTCGCCCGAGCGCGCCGCAGCCGGCGGCAGCGCCTCGGCGGGCGGCACGTCGGTCGCTGGCATCTGCGCGCGCGACGCCCGGTACCGCGCGATCCAGTCGAGCACGGACTGCGGCACGAACATGTTGTCCGCAATCTCGGCCACCTCGCCCGCCAGGACGGCTCCTGGCTCCTGGGTGGCCGCGTCTCGTTGCATCGACCGGCGCTCGAGCTCTTCCGACACGGCCATCTCCAGCGCCAGGCGCTGGGATGCCGTTCGATTGACCAGGTACCCGGCCGTGTGCGGGCCGCCCCGCAGGAGCCGCTGCCACGCCGAACGGGGCTCTCGCTCGCTTCGGCCGGCCGAACGGGCCTCTCGCCTACGCTCGAGCGCCTCCGCCTGATCCACGAGGGCGACCGCCGCCCGGAGTTGCATCTCCGACGCACCCTCCGCGTTCAGTGCCGGCAGGATCGCGGCGAGCGGTGCGAGCACGTCATCGCCGTACATGCGCTCGAGGCCACGAGGCATCCAGAGCGCGAGATCGGTTCCCAGCTCCCTCGACCGGCGATCGCGCCGCGTGCGGCTCCCACGGCGCTCCGGCACCTCCGCCGTCTCCATCTCGCCCAGGGTGAGCCACGCGTGCCGCCCATCGGAGCGCCGGAAGCGGGCCAGACGCAGCTGCCCCGCGCGACGCCACAGGTAGTAGCAGTAGAAGATGCCGGCGGCGCCGGCATGAAGGGCGATGTAGGCAGACCCCGACGAGGCCCCGAGGAGCACCATCGCGCCCACGGCGCCGCCGCCGATCACGCCGGCCACGACCGACAGCATCCGCCTGCGTGCCCGGCGGCGGCGAAGCCGTGGCCCGTAGCGCGTGTTCGCGATCTCGTCGCGCGGGGCATCGGCGCCCACCCGCACCAGTGCCACCCCGCCACAGTCCGCGACGGAGACGGTGTCGCTCGATGCTCGCGCGTCCGCGGCGTGGAAGAGGCGCTCGCACTCCTCGATCGCCTCCCAGCGTTCGTGCAGTGGTGCGAGATTCCACTCCCCACAGGCCGGGCACACGACCCACAGCCGCCCGCGCGCCGCATCGTACGCCAGGCGACGGCCAACGGGCATGCGTCGCACTGTCTCGTTCTTCCCGAGTGATCGGCGGCAGAGATGGCAGTTCCGGTACATGACGATCAGTATGAGTGCGTCAGCCGCGCGTTGCTACGTATCGTCAGCCTCCCGTGAGCCGCCGCCACCACGACTTCCTCGGAGGCTCCTCGACGCTGGCCTCGGCGGCGCTCACGTACCCCCCGCCGAGCGACTCCTCGCCCGTGTAGCGCTCCCCCTCGTCGCCCTGCACGTGCGCGCCCAGCGACTCGGCCAGCCGCACCATCTTCCGGAGCAGCGCGGGCTCGGGGTTCTTGGTGTACACGTCGCCGGCGCACCAGTCCAGCCACGACTCCGCACCCGGCGAGGGGCCGATCCATCGCGCGAAGTGCGGCCCCATCCCCACCTCGGGCGCGAGCGTCAGCTCCGGATCCGCCCGCACCACCGCGAGCCACTCCTCGGCCGTGATCTCGGCGCCCTCGTTGTCGGCCCAGTGCTCCGCGCGCGTGATGTGAAGGTCGTATCCCATGTGCTCTGTGAGGCTCGTGGTCTCGTGATGCCCGCGATCATCGGCAGGACGATCGTCCGGGAGCGCCGGTCAGCCAGCGCCTTCTGGCCCGCGCCGCGATCTCACCGCATCCGGCCGGCGACCACCGCCGCCCCGAGCACGAGCACGAGGAGCGGAAACGCGACGCCGAGCCGCCACAGGCGCCGGATCGCGGCCGAGCGCCCGCGCGCCGGCGTGAGCCCGATGGTCTGGTGGCCAAGGACCGGAAAGCCGCCGAAGAGGAGCGCCGTGACGAGATAGAGGGCGACCTCGCCCGCGCCGGGCAGCAGGCTCACCGCGGTGGCCAGCAGGAGACCGCCGTAGAAGAGCCGGAGCTTGAGCGCCGGTGACGCTCCCAACGCCGGCATCTCGTGCGCCGGCACTCCGGCGTCGAGCCGGCCGCGCAGCAGCGCGAGCGCTACCAGGCTGGCCGCCAGCACCAGCAGTCGCGCGAGCGTGGAAGCGATGAGCACCTCACGTGGAAGCCGGGCTGCGGGGGACGTTCGTCTGCCCACAACCTATCGGCCCGGCGGTGGCGCCGATGGCCACGCCGCGCTAGACGGCCGTGCGACGAAGGCTGCGCCGCAGATACCAGGCGGCCCACACGCCGAACAGCACGCACGCCGCGCCGCCCACCCACAGGCCGCGGCTGGCCTCCGGCGGCAGGCCCAGGATGGGAGTGAGCGAGACGACGAGAACCGCGGCCATGAGCCCGTAGAGCAGCGCGGCGGCGGGCGCCCACCGGGTGCCGGCCCAGGTGCCCCATGCGGCGGCCGCGCCCACCAGGGCGACCAGCGCCTGCAGCGCCACGAGCGCCGCCGGCTCGTGGGAGCGGCCGAGCACCGCGGAGATGACCTCCACGAACCCGTTCAGTGCGAGACCGGCGAAGACGACCGCGAGCACGATCCGCCCGGTGGTACGGCGCATGAGGAGCCTCCCGTCGTTTTGGGGACCGCGGCCGCTGGGTGGCCGGATCCGACGTACCTGCGGCGCGCGCCTACTCGCGCAGCCGCTTGAGATAGAAGTGCACGCGCGCGCCCTCGGGCACCACGGCGGCGAGCTCCCACCCCTCCGCGCCGAGCGCGTCGAGCTCGGCTTCGGTGGGCAGCGTCTCGGCGCCAAGAGGGCGCGTCAGCTTCCGGTACTCCCACACCGGAGCGACGTACACCAGCGGCGGCTGCAACGGCGCGCGCGGGCCTGGCTGCGGAGCCGGCGGGAAAGGCGGGGACGGTGGGTACGGCGGCACGGTGGACGACAGCGGCATGGCTACACCTCCTGACAGCGGGACGCCCGACCCGGGCGCCACCGCGCTACGATCGGAACACGCCGCGCCTGGCGCAAGGCTCGGGAAGGGCGCCGGGCGCGAAGTCGCCATCCGGCCGCCTCAGCCCGCCGGCGGCCGCGTCCGTGGTCCCAGGTACTCGCGCCGGAAGGCGTCGTGGCGACCGGCCGCCTCCGGCGAGCCGAGCTCGTAGGCCATGCCGCTGGTGCACCACGTGACGTGGTCCGCCGCCGCGAAGAGGACGGGCACCTCATGCCCGGTAACCACCACGGCGCAGCCGCCGGCGGCCAGCCGGCACAGGAGCGCCAC
>DATANT010000316.1:0-4739 GCA_036266115.1 Gemmatimonadaceae bacterium
TACGATCTGTACGGCGAGGCGTACCTGCCGTGGGAGTGGCACGGCCGGCTGTTCGAGGTGGCCGCCGAGGTCGGTCTGGCCTGCTTCTCCACGCCGTTCGACGCGACCGCCGTGGAGTTCCTCGAGACACTGCACACACCCGCGTACAAGATCGCGAGCTTCGAGATCGTGGACCTGCCGCTCATCGCCCGCGTGGCGGCCACCGGCAAGCCGATGATCATCTCCACCGGAATGGCCTCCCTGGCCGAGATCGACGACGCGGTGCGGACGGCGCGCACGGCGGGCGCCACGCAGATCGCGCTGCTCAAGTGCACGAGCGCGTACCCGTCGCCGGCCGCGGCCATGCACCTGCGCACCATCCCGCAGCTGGCCCGCACCTTCGGCACGCCGGTGGGACTCTCGGACCACACGCTCGGCGGCACGGTGCCGGTGGCGGCCGTGGCGCTCGGCGCCACGATCGTCGAGAAGCACTTCACGTTGTCGCGAAGCCTGGGCGGGCCCGACGCCGAGTTCTCGCTGGAGCCCGCGGAGTTCTGCGCGATGGTGGAAGGGATCCGCACCGCGTCCGCGGCGCTGGGCAGCGTGCGTTTCGGCGCCGGCGTGGCGGAGGAGGGGAGCCGGATCTTTCGTCGCTCGCTGTTCGTGGTCGAGAACGTACGGGCCGGCGAGCCGCTCACCGCGCGCAACGTGCGCTCCATTCGCCCCGGCAACGGGTTGCCGCCTCGCCATCTGGACGACGTGCTGGGCCGCCGGGCTTCCCGCGATCTCGCGCGCGGCACGCCGCTCGAGTGGTCGCACGTGGCCGGGGGTAGCCCATGATGACCATCGCATCGGGGCCGGTCGAGGTGAGCGAGCGTGCGTCGAGGGTCGGCGACTGGCCGCCCGGCCTCGTGATCGGCTACGGCTCCATCGGGCGGCGTCACGCCGAGACCCTCGGCCGCCGCTGCCGGAGCCTCGCGATCGTGAACCGGCGGCCCGAGGTGCGAGCGCGGGCGAGCGCCGATCATCCGCACGCGTGGGTGGCGCCCGATCTGGAGTCGCTGGACGCGCGTGGCTTCCCGTGGGCCGACGCCATGGCGGTGATCGCCACGTGGGGGCCCTCGCACGCCGCCTTCTTCCACGCCCTCGCCGACCGCGGGGTGCGCCGCATCCTCTGCGAGAAGCCCATGGCCGACTCCGTGGCGGCCGCGGCCGAGATGCTGGAGCGCGCGCGCCGCGACGGGATCGTGCTGGGGGTGAACCAGGTGCTGCGCCACACGGGGCTCGTGCCAGCGCTGCGCGCCCTCGCCGCCGAGCACGGGGTGGGCGAGCCGGTGCAGGTCGTGGTGCGCGGCGGCGCGTCGTGCCTGGTGACCAACGGGGTGCACTGGGTGGACGCGGCGATCCAGCTCTTCGGGGCGGCGCCGGAGCGGGTGGTGAGCACCGCCGGCGGGGAGGCGATCAACCCGCGAGACGCCACGCTCCGCTTCTACGGCGGCACGGCCGTCTGGAGCTTCGCCCGCGGACGCGAGGCGGTGCTCTCGCTCAGCAACCACTCGAGCGTGTTCCCCACCGTCACCATCTACTATCGCGACGCCGCGGCGGATGTTGCGCTGGTTCCGGCGGCCGATGGTGACGTCGCCTGGCACGTGGTGCTCCGCCGTCGCGACCCGGAGCTGGTGCAGCGCTGGCCGGCGGTGACGCGCACCGGCGCCGCTGATGAGGTGGTGCACGCCGGGCCGCTGTCCGGCACCCTCGGCTTCGCCGCGGCACTGGCCGCCGCACCGGCCGACGTCGCGGGTGACGGTGCGCCGGCCGTGTCCGGCGACGTGGGCCTCGCCGCCGTCCACGCCGTCATCGGCGCGCTCGCCGGCGGACGCGATCGCATCGCCATCACGCTCCCCATCCCGCTGCACTCCCGCCACGCCATCGAACCATGGCCCATCTCGTGACCCTCGCCCGCGCCAGTCTGACGTCCCGCACGTGGCCGGCGGTACGCCGGCCGGGAGCGCAAGCATGACCCCGATCGCCGCTGCCGCCGTGGTGGTGGGCTACGGCTCCGTCGGCCGGCGCCACGCCGCCGTGGCCTCCTCGCTCGCCCCAACGCTGGCGATCGTCGAGAGCAAGGCGGAGGCGCGCGACGGTGCCGCGGCGGACCATCCGCAGGCCACCATCGCCCCGGATCTCGCCGGGCTGGACGCGGCCGGCTTCCCGTGGCCCGACGCCGTGGCGGTGATCGCGACCTGGGGGCCATCGCATGCGTCGGTCTTTCATGCGCTCGCGGATCGCGGTGTGCGCCGCATCCTCTGCGAGAAGCCGATGGCGTCGTCGGTGTGCGACGCGGTGACGATGGTGGCGCGGGCACGGCGCGACGGGATCGCGCTCGGCGTGCATCACTACGTGCGCTATGCCGGGCTCGCCCCGGCGCTCCGCACTCTGGCCGCCGAGCACCAGCTCGGCCAGCCAGTGTCGCTCGTGGTGGAGGGCGGGGCGGCGTGCCTGCTCACGAATGGCATCCACTTCGTGGACTTCGCCAGCGAGCTGTTCGACGGCGAGCCGGAGCGCGTGGTGAGCACCGCGTCAGGCGATCCGATCAATCCGCGCTCGCCCGACCTGCACCTGTACGGCGGCACGGCCATCTGGAGCTTCGCGGAGGGTCGGGAGGCCATCATCAGCTTCAGCAACCGATCGAGCGTGGCGCCGAGCGCGCGCATCTTCTATCGCGACGCGGTCGTGGAGCTGGATGGCGCGCTGGAGGCCCGCGTGCTGCGCCGCGATCCCGAGGCCGTGCAGCGCTTCCCAGCCGTCACGCGCACCGGGCCGGCGAGCGAGCTGCGCTTCCAGGGCACGATTCCCGGCGTCCGCGGCTACCTGGAGGGCATGCGCCGCGCCTTCGAGGACGTCGCCGGCGGAGATGTCCTCTGCCCCGGCGAGGCGGGGGCGGCCGCGGTCACCGCGTGCATCGGCGCGCTCGTGGCATCCCGCGACGGTCGCTCCGTCACGCTGCCGGTCGATCCGGCCAGTGCACAGGGGCGCGAGCCTTGGCCGATCTCCTGAGCGCGATCGCCGGAGCGTGCGAATGCCAGGCTCACCACGTACACCGACCACCGAGGAAGGCATGACCGTGACGACGACGGAAGGACGGGTGGGACTCATCGGCTGCGGCATCATCGCCGACGTGCGGGTGCCGGCGCTCCGCGCCGCCGGGCTGGACGTCGTGGGCGTGAGCACGCGCGCCGGCTCCACCAAGGTGCGCGAGTTCGCCACCAAGCACGAGATCGGCCGCGTCTACGAGGACTGGCGGCAGATGTTGACGGACGCGGACGCCTTCGACGCGTTCGTGGTGTCCACCTGGCCGGACGGCACGCCCGACGTGCTGCTCGGCGCCATGCCGCTCGGCAAGCCGATCCTCGTGGAGAAGCCGGTGGCGTGGAACTCGGCCACGCACCGCAAGCTGCTCGCCCAGCCGCACGACAACGTGATCGTCGGCTACAACCGGCGCTTCTACCGCTCCGTGCAGGAGGCCCGCTGCGAGCTGCTGGACGGCCCGCCGGTGGTGGCTGCCCTCACCGTGCCCACCGAGGTGCCCACGCCCGACGAGCCCGATCCGTCCGGCCGATACATGCAGCAGTTCTACGAGAGCGTGAGCGCGCTGGGGCTGGACCTCACCCGTTACGTGCTCGGCGACCTCCGGGTGGATGCCGTGCGCCGGCTCACCAACGAGGCCGGCAACGTGGTGGCGCTCGCCGCGCTCCTCTCCACGCCGCGCGGCGACCTGCTGCAGCTCACCTGCAACTGGCGCACGCCGTCCAACTACTCGCTCGTGCTCAACCGCCCCGGCCGCCGCATGGAGCTGCTGCCATTCGAGATCGCCACCGTGTACGACAGCATGGAGGTGGTGCAGCCCACCGACGACTATCCCGTGCGTCGCTACATGCCCAAGCCGGGCCGGCGGGTGGCGCTGGACGGCGTGGACCTCCAGCAGAAGCCGGGGTTCGTGGGCGAGGCGCTCGCCCTGCGCGCAATGATTGGCGGGAGCCCGCCCCCCGAGTTCGCGGCACGGCTGGAGGATGCCGCGGCGGTCACGGCGCTGTGCGAGGCGCTCACCGGCGTCACGCTCGGTGACGCGAATCCGTCCACGTACCATCACTAGAACCCGTCGCTAGCTCTCGCCACCACACCGACATGCGCGCGCCGCGTACCGTGCTTATCGACCCGCAGATCTACGACTGCCTCAACATGGGCGGCATGGCCATGGTGAGCGGGCTCGTGGCCAGGCTACGCGCACGATGGCCGGAGGCCCGGCTCATGGCCCTCACCGAGGCGCCCGCCGCGCTCGCGCGGCTACTGCCCGGTGTGCAGCCGGTACCGCACGCGCACCTGCTGCAGTGGACCGCCGAGCGGTTCCTGCTGAGCGGCGTGCTCCGTCGCATGCCGTATCGCGTGTCCAAGCGCGTCCTTCGGGTGCAGGGGCACGCCGAGCAGCGATACCCGCGACTGAGCTGGGCGGCCACGCGCGCGCGGATCCGCTTCACGCCCGCGCGTGCCGATTTCGACGCCTATCTCCGCGCGGTGAACGAGGCCGACCTCGTCGTCGTGAGCGGCAGTAGTGGCCCGAGCGACGCCTTTCCCGCCTCGCTGCGTGCGACCCTGGTGGGCCTGCAACTCGCCGCGGCCCAGGGCACGCCCACGCTCATGGTGAGTCAGGGCGGCGGTGCGCCCCTCGCTCCCGGCGCGCTGCGCGATCGGGCACGGTTCAT
>DATANT010000317.1:0-1745 GCA_036266115.1 Gemmatimonadaceae bacterium
CTACTCGACCAAGGGGCGCGGCAGCGGTCTCGGTCTCGCCATCGTCCGCCGCATCGTCGCCGAGCATGGCGGATCGATAGAAGTAGGTGAGAATAGTCCCCAGGGATCTCGATTCGTGATCGAGCTTCCGTGCTGACATGAAGCAGAGCGTTCTGATCGTCGACGACGAAGCGGGTGTGCGCAGCGCTCTCAGTGGCGTGCTCCGCGACGAGGGCTACACCGTGGACGCCGTGGAGTCTGGCGAAGCGTGCCTCGAGCGCGTGGCGCGCGGATCGTATGACGCGATCGTGCTCGACATCTGGCTGCCGGGCCTCGACGGCCTGGCCACGCTGGAACGCCTGCAGGAACGGCACGTGGAAGCGCCGGTCATCATGATCTCGGGACACGGCAACATCGAGTCGGCGGTGCGTGCCATCAAGATCGGGGCGTTCGACTTCGTCGAGAAGCCGCTGTCGCTCGACAAGACGGTGGCGGTGGTGGGCAACGCCGTGCGGCAGCGCCGCCTCGAGGCCGAGAACCGCGAGCTGCGGGCGACGGTGGACAAGCGGCTCACGATGGTGGGGGAGAGCCACGTCCTCAGGCAGCTGCTCGAGCAGGTGGCGATGGCCGCGCCGACCAACGGGCGCGTCATGATCTACGGCGAGAACGGCACCGGCAAGGAGCTCGTCGCGCGCACGATTCACGTGCGCAGCCGCCGCAGCCACGGGCCCTTCATCGAAGTGAACTGCGCCGCGATCCCCGAGGAGCTGATCGAGAGCGAGCTGTTCGGGCACATGAAGGGCGCCTTCACCGGCGCCACCTCGGATCGGCGCGGCAAGTTCGAACTGGCCGACGGCGGCACGCTCTTCCTCGACGAGATCGGCGACATGAGCGTGAAGACGCAGGCCAAGGTGCTGCGCGCGCTGCAGGAGCAGGTCGTCGAGCCAGTGGGTGGCACGTCGAGCGTCCGCGTGGACGTGCGCGTCATCGCCGCGACCAACAAGGATCTCCCGACCGAGATTCGCGCCGGACGATTCCGCGAGGACCTCTACTTCCGGCTCAACGTCATCCCGATCTCCGTGCCGCCGCTGCGCGATCGCGACGAGGACATTCCGCTCCTCGCGGAGCACTTCATGGCCGAGTTCGCCCGTGAGTACGGCCGCCGTCCGAAGCGGCTCGACCCGGGCGCCAGCACGGGGCTGCGCAGCTATCGCTGGCCCGGCAACGTGCGCGAGCTGCGCAACGTGATCGAACGGCTGATGATCATGGTGCCGGGCGAGGTCATCTCCCTCGGCGACCTGGCGTTCCTCGAAGGGGGCGCGATTGCCGGCGTCGATGAGCCCGGCGCGCCGGCGCTCACGCTGCACGACGCGCGGGAAAAGTTCGAGCGCGAGTACATCCTGCGCGCCCTCGCCGCGCAGCACGGCAACATCTCGCGCACCGCCGACGCGCTCGGCGTCGAGCGGAGCAACCTGTATCGCAAGATGCGAGGATTCGGGATCGCACCGGCGCGCCGGGAAGAAGAGCCGGTGTAGTTGGTGCAGGTGGTCAATGGCGAATGCCGAATTCGGCATTCGTCATTCGCCATTGACACCTGGCGCTCGTCGAAGCTTGTTCTCCAAGATCTGCGCATCCGCGCTGAAGCCGGCGATCTGCAGGTAGTACTCGGCGCACGCGTTCAGCGCCGCTGCCGGCACGAGCCCGACGATCTCGCTTTCCAGGATCGTCACGCCGTAGCGCTCGGCTTCACGCTTCACGGTCTCGAA
>DATANT010000318.1:0-5170 GCA_036266115.1 Gemmatimonadaceae bacterium
GCGCTGGCCGGCATCCTGGACGACCATCCGGCCTGGCGCGACTCGCTGCAGGCCGCCGCGCGGGCCGCGGGCGCGCCGGTGCTCACCGGCGTGGTCCAGCGCTTCCCGCCGGGCGCCGACGGGCGGATCACGCTCTACAACGCCGCGGTGCTCACCGACAGCGCCGGGCGGCTGGGCGGCCACCCGGACTACCGCAAGCGCGCGCTGGTGCCGGTGACCGAGCGAATCCCCCTCGTGGATCCGGCGTGGTTCAGCGGCGCCCAGCCGCCGCCCCTGCGCGGCTTCTCGGTCGGCACGATGCACGAGCCCCTCGTCCTGGACATCGGCCGCGTGGGCGCGCTCATCTGCTTCGAATCGGCGTTCCCGGAGCTCGCCCGCGACTACCGCGCGCAGGGCGCGGACCTCATCGTCAACCTCACCAACGACGCGGTGCTCGGCGCGGGCCGCGGCCCGGCGCAGCACCTGGCGCACCTGGCGGTGCGCGCGGTGGAGGCGCGGGTGGCCGTCATCCAGGCGGCCAACAGCGGCATCTCCGCCTATGCGGACCCGCGCGGCGTACTGCTCGACCCCACGCCCAGGGACACGGCCCTCGTGCGCGCCTACGACGTCTCGGCCACCAGTGCCGCGTCGCTCTACGTGGCCGTGGGAGACTGGCTGGGCTTGACGAGCGCGCTCGGCGCCGCGCTGCTCGCCATGGCGGGGCTGCGGGCGCGCCGCCGAGCGCACGGCTGACGAGGGCCCGGCGGGCGTGCCCGGTCGCGGGCGCGCACTCGCCCCGTCCCGTGGGAGCCGTTAGCTTGGGCTATCCTCGTCTCACACCATGATTTGGCGGTAATCCGTGAAGGTCGGTTTCATCACGCTCGGCTGTGACAAGAACACCGTGGACTCCGAGCGCTATCTGGCCGCGCTCGCGGCGCACGGCGCCCAGCAGGTCGATCAGCTCGACGAGGCCGAGCTGATCGTCATCAACACCTGTGGCTTCATCGACGCCGCCAAGCAGGAGTCGGTACAGGCCATCGTGGAAGCCGGCCGCATGAAGGAGGACGGCGTCTGCCAGGCGGTGGTGGCCGTCGGTTGCATGGTGCAGCGCCACAAGCAGGAGCTGGAGGACGCGCTGCCCGAGGTGGACCTGTTCCTGGGCGCCAGCGAGATGGATCGCCTGCTACCGGAGCTGGAGGCCCGCGGGCTGCTCGGCGCCCCGATCGAGCTGCACCCGGGCGAGCGCCTCTACGCCGGCGAGCTGCCGCACGTGCGCTATCTCAAGGTGAGCGAGGGGTGCGACCATGGCTGCGCGTTCTGCGCCATCCCGCTCATGCGCGGGCGCCACCGCTCGTTCGCGCAGGACGAGGTGGTGCGCGAGGCGCAGCTGCTGGAGCTGCAGGGCGCGCGCGAGGTGAACCTGGTGGCGCAGGACCTGGCGCACTACGGCCGCGACCGCCGGGACGGCGTGCGCCTGCCGGAGCTGCTGGAGTCGCTCGTGCGCGAGACCGACATCCCGTGGATCCGGCTGCTCTATCTCTACTCCGCTGGCATCACGCCGCGGCTGCTGGAGGTGGTGGCGCAGGAGCCGCGCATCCTGCCGTACCTGGACATGCCCATGCAGCACGCGGCAGACGAGGTGCTGGCGCGCATGCGCCGGCCGGAGCGGCAGCGCACCATTCGCGAGAAGGTGCTGCGCTTTCGCGAGGCGGTGCCCAACGTGGCCATCCGCACCACGTGCATCGTGGGCTTTCCCGGCGAGACGGAGGCGGATTTCGAGACGCTGCTCGCCTTCCTGGAAGAGGTGCAGTTCGAGCGCGTGGGTGCCTTCACGTACTCGCCGCAGGAGGGTACGCGCGCCTACGACATGGAGGACGACGTTCCCGAGGCGGTGAAGCGCGAGCGGTTGGAGCGCCTGACCTCCCTGCAGCAGGTGATCACCGCCGAGCGCTACGAGCGTCGGGTGGGGCAGGTGGTGCCGCTGCTCGTGGACCGCGTGGACGAGGACGGCCCCGCGCAGGCGCGCGCGCCGTGGCAGGCCGACGACGTGGACGGCGTGACCTGGGTGGCCACCGACGCGCCGCCGGGCAGCTTCGTGGAGGCGCGCATCGACGCGGTGGTGGACGACTACGACTTTGCCGCCACCGCGGTGCGCGTGCTGCAGGTGCCGGTGACGGCGCGCCCGGAGCGGCGCTCGCGCGCGTTGCCGATGATGGCCACGACCATCGGCAGCTTCGGCCGATGACGGAGCGCGCCGCGCCGCCATCCGCTGTTCGCTCCTCCCAGATCATGGCGCGCGCACGGGACGTGTTTCCCGGCGGCGTGAGCTCACCGGTGCGCGCGTTCGGCGGCGTGGGCGGTGAGCCGTTCGTGGTGAAGCGAGGGCAGGGGGCACGCATCTGGGACGTGGACGGCAACGTCTACCTGGATTACGTGCTCTCGTGGGGGCCGCTCGTGCTGGGCCACGCACCCGCGGTGGTGCTCGAGGCGCTGGAGCGCACCATGCGCGACGGCACGAGCTTCGGCATTCCCACCGGTCTGGAGGTGGAGCTGGCCGAGCTCGTTCGGCAGCGCATGCCGCACGTGGAGATGCTGCGCTTCGTCTCCAGCGGCACCGAGGCCACGATGAGCGCGGTGCGCCTGGCGCGTGCCGTGACGGGGCGCGAGGCGATCCTCAAGTTCGACGGCTGCTATCACGGCCACGCCGACTCCTTCCTGGTGCGCGCCGGCTCGGGCGTGGCCACGCTCGGCTTGCCCAACTCGCCGGGCGTGCCCGAGACGCTGGCGGCGCTCACGATGGTGGCTCCGTTCAACGACCTGGACGCGGTGCGTTCCCTCGCGCGCGCGCACGGCGACGCGCTCGCCGCGATCATCGTGGAGCCCGTCGTCGGCAACGCCGGCTTCATCCTGCCGGACCCGGACTTCCTGCCCGGGTTGCGTACGGTGGCCGACGAGATCGGGGCACTGCTCATCTTCGACGAGGTGATGACCGGCTTTCGCGTGGCGCCGGGCGGTGCCGCCGAGATGAGCGGCGTGACGCCCGACCTCACGACGCTGGGCAAGGTGATCGGCGGTGGGCTGCCGGTGGCAGCGTACGGGGGCCGGCGCGACGTCCTGCAGCGGGTGGCGCCCAGCGGGCCGGTGTACCAGGCGGGCACGCTGTCGGGCAACCCGCTCGCCATGGCCGCGGGGCTGGCGACGCTCGAGGCGCTCACGCCCGAGCTGCACGCGGCCATCGAGGGGCGCACGGCGCAGCTCGTGGCCGGGCTGCGGGAGATGGCCGCGCGGCGCGGCGTTCCGTTCACGGCGGCCCACGCGGGCTCGATGTGGGGTTTCTTCTTTCGTGACGGACCGGTGCGCTCGTTCGTAGAGGCCAGGGAGAGCGACGTCGCCCTCTTTCGCCGCTTCTTTCACGCGGCGCGTGAGCGCGGCGTCTACCTGGCGCCGTCGCCGTTCGAAGCCGCGTTCGTGTCGGCCGCCCATGGTGAGGCGGAGATCGCCGAGACGCTCGAACGGCTGGACGCTGCGCTGGGAGCCGCCATCACCTGAGCCCCGCTCCACATGCGCCGCCTGACCGTCCTGCTCGCCCTCGCCGTGGCCGCCTGCGCGTCCCGCCCGCCGGCCCAGCGCGCGGAGGTCCCGCCGGCCGGTGAGCCGGCGCCGCTGCCACCACGGCGCGCCGACCCTGGCGACGGTCCGATGGTTCGCGTGGCGCTGCTCGAAGGGGTGCGCTCGGCTACGGTCTCCGCCACCGGTAGCTGGCGCATGTTCCGCGGCGAGCGGGCGGGCACGGTGGTGGCGCGCGGCGCCGCCGGCGAATCGTGGACAGTGGAGGCGGGCGCGGGCACGCTCCGCCTGCGTCGCGCGGACGGCGTGCCCACCGAGTGGCTGCGCGGCCCGGTGCTGGTGCGGGTGCTGAATGACGACGCCCTGGTGAGCGTCGACGGCAAGCGATATCGCGGCGAGGTGCTCCTCGTACCCGGCCCGGATGGTGTGGTGGTGGTGAACCGCCTGCCCATGGAGTGGTATCTGCGCGGCGTGGTGCCACTGGAGATCGGGCCGGACCGCCGCGACGCGGAGCTGGCCGCGGCCGAGGCGCAGGCCGTGGCGGCGCGCAGCTACGCGCTCGTGAAGCTGCGCGAGGCGGGCCCGCGCGCCTATGACGTGCGCGCCTCGGTGCTGGATCAGGTGTACGGCGGCGTCGCCGCCGAGCGGCGCGTGTCCGACTCGGCGGTGCGTGGCACCGCGGGGCTCGTGCTGCGCT
This sequence comes from Gemmatimonadaceae bacterium, assembly GCA_036266115.1. Lineage (GTDB taxonomy): Bacteria > Gemmatimonadota > Gemmatimonadetes > Gemmatimonadales > Gemmatimonadaceae > DATANT01. The sequence continues at coordinate 4,244 of DATANT010000318.1, forward strand.
ATCAGGGGCGCCCCGTGAACGCGCCCTATCATTCGGCCTGTGGCGGATCCACGGCCGAGCCGCAGGAGGTGTGGCGCTCCCGCGCCGAGCCCTATCTGCGCCGCGTGAGCGATCGCATTCCCGGCACCGACCGCCACTACTGCGACCTGGCCCCGCGCGCGCGCTGGACGAGCACCTGGAGCATGACGGAGCTGGACACGCTGGTGGTGCGTTATCTGGCGCGGACCAACGGCGGGCGCACCGCGCGCGGCCACGTGCGGCAGGTGCGCGTGGAGGGCGTCACCCCGTCGGGGCGCGCCGAGGCGCTGGTGGTGGACACCGATGGTGGCACCGTGCGCCTGCGTGGCAACGAGATGCGGTCCGTCTTCCGCTCGGCGACTGGCGAGATGCTCAACAGCACCTATGTTAGCGTGCAGGCCGCCGAGCAGGGCGCTCGGGGGCTCACGCGTCTCACGCTACGGGGGCAGGGGTACGGGCATGGGATCGGGCTGTGTCAGTGGGGCGCGATCGGGCGAGCGCGGGCCGGGCAGGATTTCCGGACGATTCTCGCGACGTACTATCCTGGCACCACCATTGACTATCTGGATTGAGGCGCGGGTCCACCGGGCGCCACTCGCCGTGGCAATGCTCGCGCTCGTGTCCGCACTCGCGCTGTTCCCCGCCGCGCGCGAGCTGCACGCCCAGGTGCGCGACACCACGCGCGCCGCGCCGCCGGACACTACGAGGCGCGCCGCGCCGCCGGACACCACGAGGCGGGGTGCGCCGCCGCGGGACACCACGATGGCGGAAGCCGCGGCGGACTCGCTGCCAGGGGTGCTGCAGCGGTTGGGCATCGATCGCCTGCGCCTGTCGTCGGTGGGCGTGGCGTACGGGCGGGTGAAGCCGGTGCGCATCGAGGCCACGGAGGTCTTCGCGGTGTATGCCGAC